>JBEKIM010000004.1:0-50855 GCA_050011755.1 Bryobacteraceae bacterium
GGTGGACCCGGATGTCACCATCGGCATCGACACGATTGTCGAGCCATTCGCGCAGATCCTGGGGAAAACCACGATTGGAGAGAATTGCCGTATTGGCGCGTGTTCTATCGTCGAAGATTCGGAACTGGCCGCGGACGTGGAAATCGGGCCATTCACAATTATCGGGACGTCGCGGCTGGAGCGCGGCGCGCATGCCGGGCCGTATGCGCGGCTGCGCATGGAAAATCACGTGGCGGAAGGCGCGCACATCGGCAATTTCGTGGAACTGAAGAAGACCCGCCTGGGCGCCGGAGCGAAGGCCATGCACCTGGCTTATCTCGGCGACGCGGAGATCGGCGCGAAGGTCAATGTGGGCGCGGGTACCATCACCTGCAATTACGATGGATCCCGCAAGCATCCGACAAAGATCGGCGCGGCAGCGTTCATCGGCAGCAATTCCACGCTGGTGGCGCCGGTGGAAGTGGGCGAGGGCGCCTATCTGGCGGCCGGGTCGGTGATTACCAGCGATGTGCCGCCGGATGCGTTGGCCGTAGGCAGGTCGCGCCAGGTGAATAAGGACGACTGGGCCAGAAAGCGCAGGGAATTGGGGAAGAAGCGATAGGCGCTTCTTCGCACATTTTACGTAGGCTTAACACAGCTTGCGAAACCGGCGGCGATGGGCCCGCACCTTATATACTTGCCGGAAACTCTGCAAGCAGTTCCTGGATGGAATCCAGTCTCCACCCGAAGCGATGCCGATTCGCTACCGGTGCGCGTGAAGCGGTACTTTGGCGCGATGGACACATTGGACGCCGATGCGGCGGCCTCCTTTTTCGCGGCCGGGGCCACGGTAAGGCTGCCGGGACTGGCGCCGATTCTGGGAAGAGCGGCCATTCGCCGCGCGCTGGTGCAGTTTTCGCTGGATGTGGACGATCTGCGCCACGCTCCGGTGCAACTCTGGACTGCCGGGAGTGTCTCCGTCTTCGAGGCGGACATGACGCTGACGCCGGCCGGACGCGCCACGCTAACCTTTCCGGTCACTTATATCATGCGCTGGGTGGATGGATTGATCCAGGAAGCACGCTTAAACGTGTACCTGGAGTCCCGTCTGGCAGTGGCCATATCGGCTTTCGCTCGCGGCAGGTCATGACACAACAGCCGGTCCGGCTACGGCGAACCGAAGTTTGCCGCGAGCGGGACTTAAAAGTCCCACCTGCACGCTAAAGCGTGCGCCACGGGGCTAGCGCAGCCACAGATCGATGGGACGCTTGACCCCTTCGGCGCGGAATGGCAACTCGATCTTGCGCCCTTGCCCAGCCGACGCGTATCCCGCGTATAGCGCTTCCATGACGACGCGGCCGTCTTCGCCGGTAGATTGCGGCTTTTCCTTGCCGCGAACACAGCGCGCGAAGTGGCGCATCTCGTGCGGCGAGCCGTAGTTCCACAATTCATCGAATACCGGATAGCTCCAGCCTTTGGTGCTGGGCGCCTTCTCCACGGCGTATCCGTAACCATATTCGCTGTAAGTGGGCATGGCATTGCCCATGTGCAGATTGGGATAGCTGACTCCGCCTTCGCCGTAGATTTCGGTGCGATCGTCCATCCCGCCGCGCTTGGCCCAACTGTTCTCTACCATTCCCACGCCGCCGTTGGCGAATTCCAGGATACAAATACTGTCGTCCTCGCCGCGGGTCTTAGCGCCGTGGACGTATGTGCCCATGTGACAAGTAACGCTCTTGATCGGCGAGCGGTTGAAGAACCAGTAGCAGAACGCGATGCCATGGCAGCCCATGTCCATGAAGACGCCTCCGCCGGAGCGCGCGACATCCCAGAACCATGGACTGTGGGGCCCGAAATGCTTCTCGCTCTGCTTCACCAGATAGAGCTTTCCGAACGCGCCATGATCCGCCATTTCCTTGGCCTTGACGTACTTCGGCGTAAACAGCAGTTCTTCCGCGTAGAGCAGCAGCACGCCTTCGCGGCGGCAGACGTCGATCATCTCGTCGGCCTCATCGAGGGTCATGCAAAGGGGCTTCTCGCAGACTACATGCTTGCCGGAGCGCGCGATATCGAGGGTCATGCCACAGTGCAGGGCGTTAGGCGCGGCGATGGTCACCATCTCGATATCTTTTTCGCGCAGCATTTCCTTGTAATCCAGGAAGACGCGCGGGATGCCATATTTTTGGGCCATTTCCGCGGCATGGCCGGGCGTGGGCGAGCAAACCGCTACTACTTCGGCCTCTTCCGGCATGATTTGGAACGATGCCGCGTGGATGTCGCCTTGAAACTGCGACCCGATGATTCCGACTTTCACTCTCTCAGCCACGTTCGATGACCTCCTCTTTTACGGGATCGAAATGGAACATCTTGCCCTCGCGGTAACTGCGCACCGCCAGCGCGATGTGGGTCATGGTCGTATAACCCAGCGTAGCGCTGCAATTGGGCTCCTGGCGCGAGCGCACGCAATCGAAGAAGTTGTCTACGTGCTTGTCGTCACCCTCGTTGCCGAGCCCGGGGACGGTGATTTCCTCTTTGCCCCACTGCGCGGCGAATTCCTTGCGATAGGGCTGCTCGGCGACGATCTGGGCATGATCGAATTGGCGGTTTTTGGGACCTTCCCACTCGTCGCCCAGAAACATGGTGGCTTTGGTGCCGCGCAGCATGGTGACCGGTCCGACTTCGTTCACCTGCGACGATTCCACCGTGATGGTGTACTTGCCGGGATAATCGCCCGTATCCATAAAGGTGTCGGGAACCTCGCGTCCGTCGTTGTAGACCCACAGGCCGCCCATGCCTGCCACGCGCGTGGGGTGTTGGTTGCCGAGCGCGAGATGGAAGGGCGCCACGATGTGATAGTGCAGGTCGGTGGCGATGCCGCCCGAGTAGTCCCAGTATTTGCGGAAGCGGAAAAAGCGGTCGGCATCGAAGGAGCGCGCGGGGGCCGCGCCGATCCACTGCTGCCAGTCGATATAGTTATCGCCCGCGCCATGCGGGCCCGCCTCGGGATCGATGTCCCAGTTCCAGTCGCCATCCGGATTATTGCGGCTGTAAGTGCCCTGCGCGGCCACCACCTGGCCAAGCATGCCGCTCTCGACCATCTCGCGCACCTTGTGCCAGCGGGTCCAGGAGGTGCCTTGCACGCCGACTTGCACGATGCGTTTGGAATCGCGCGCGCGGGCGCAGAGCTCCCTGGCTTCGGGCAGCGTGTGGGTCATGGGCTTCTCCACGTAGACGTCCTTGCCCGCGGCCATGGCGGCCAGCGCGATGGGTGCGTGCCAATGGTCCGGAGTGGCGATGAAGATGGCGTCTATATCGCTGCGCTGCAGGAGTTCCTGGTGATGGAGATAGGCTTTCGCGCCCTCGGCCTGGGTGGCCGCCTTCGTCAAGCGCTTGCGATAGACATCGCAAACGGCAACCACTTGTACGTCGCCGCGCGCCTTCTGACGGCGTAGGCACGCCTTCAGGTGATAGCTGCCGCGAGCGCCGATCCCGATCTGGCCGATATTGATGCGATCGTTCGCGCCTTTGACCCGCGAGGCCGCCAGCGCGGCGCCGGCCAGCCCGACGAAGCTGCGTCTACTCAATTCGTTTGTCATGGCCCAATCCGCGGTCGATTGTATCAGGTTCCTGGTTGAGTGGGCGGACGTCTACGCCCGCCTTGACAGGCGGCTACGCTTGCCGGCGAACTAAAGTTCACCGCGGCACGCTGAAGCGTGCGCCACGGGTTAGCTAGGAATTCACTTCGCCGCGAGCGGCCGCATCATCAGATTGCGGAATTCGACCACGCTGCCTTTGTTGTGCTGCTGGAGGGCCAGAAAGCCCTTTTTGTAAGTGTTCTTCTCGTCCACGTAATCCACCACCACCTTATCGTTCACCTTGATGACGATGTGATTGCCGATGGCAATGACGTCCTGGGTCCACCAGGTGTCGTCGGGGATGAGTTGCTCCTTGATATCGGCGAAGCGGTACAGGCTGCCGGTGCGCCGCCAGTCGGAATGCGTGTTGTTCACCTGCGCCTCGTAGCCGGCCGGCCACTCGGGCCCGAAAGCCGCCCGAAAATACATGCCGGAATTACCGCCATGATTGATCTTCACTTCGGCTTTGAACTCGCAGTTGTCGCACTCGTGCAGCATGTAGAAGAGATGGCTGCGCTGGCCGTCGCCTACGATCATGCCGTCCTTCGCGGACCAGCTTTCGGGATTGTCGCCGGCTTTCCAGCCGTCCAGTGTCTTCCCGTCGAACATCGCGATCCATCCGCCGCCGTCATCCGCCGCCTGCAGGCATGCTGCCGCCAGACCGGCCGCGGCGATCAGGCCGGCCGCGAAGACGCGAAACTGGGATCTCATTTATGGCACCTCGCTTTCGCGGCCATTTTAACGCACGGCCCTGCTATCCTGAAAACTGATGTTTCTCAAAATCCTGGCTCACCCGGTCTTCGTCAACCTGAATTTTCACATGCCCATGATCGTGGATCTGTCGCATCCTCTGGTCATACTGCAAGGCGAAAACGGTTCGGGCAAATCCACGCTGCTGCATTCGATCTACTACGCGCTGCGCGGCCAGCAGGTGGACGGATACATCTACCGGCTGGATGCGGGCCAGGTGAAGCTGGGCGAGATCTACCTCTTCGACGCCGAGGCGCACAATCCGCGCACGAATCCGGAATTCTTCAAAGACGACCCCCGCATGCAGGAATTCCTGAGTATGGCCAGCCATGGGCAGGTGATGCTGAGCATGTTCCGCGAGAATTTTCCGGGTTTGCCGGACGGGACCACGCTGCTGCTGGATGAACCGGAGATGGCGCTCTCCGTATCGAATCAGCGGCGCATTCTGAAGATGCTGCTCGAACTGGTGGACCAGAAGAAGTTCCGGGTGATCTGCGCCACGCACTCGCCGGTGCTGATCGAAGCGCCCGAGACGTACACCATCAACCTCGACAACCATATCAACAAAAATGTGTTGGCGACGGATCTGGGCGTGCAGGGCGCCAGCACAATTCAATAGCCGCGGGGCGGCACGAAACCGCCAGTCAACTCGGCGATACCACCGGCGATATCGATGGGAGTGGCATCTTCGAGGTACGGTCCGAGGATCTGGATCCCGCAGGGCAGTCCCTCCGGCGTGCGGCCCACGGGACAGACCGTGGCGGGATTGCCGGTCAGCGTGGCGTGGAAAATCCATTTCAGCATGTCCAGATAGGGCCTGGGGCCCGCTGGCGTGGCGATCTTGCGGGCCATCATGTCCGGACTGTGGTCATGCGCGAAGGCGGTGACGAAATCGACCGGCATCAGGAAAGCGTCGTGGTCGCGGAAGTAATCGGCCCAGCACCGCCGGGCAGCAAACTGCCCGCCGACGGCCGACGCCCAGGCACGGTGCGGAGTCGTATCGTTGGGTAGCACCGCAGTGCCCAGCATGGTGAAGTAAGCGCCATACCATTCGCCGATGTTCATACCGGGCGGCCAGCCCGGCTGCAAGCGCGCGCCAGCCTTTCCGAGGGCGTCGATAGCCTTGTCCAACTGCTGCCGGACATCCGGCGCCACCGGGCAAAACGGATCGTCCAACACGTAGCCGATGCGATAATCCCGCAGCCGCGCGCCGCGTGCCGGCGGCAGTTTCCAGGAGTAGGCGATGCGCTCCACGCCCAGAGGTCCGCCGGCGATCTGCAAGGCGAGCAGCAGGTCCCGCGGACTGCGCGCCAGGGGACCGTTCACCGAGAGCCGGTCCGGCGCGGGGCTGCTGTCCGGCGGCTCGACAAAGCCTTCGTCGGAGACGACGCCGATGGTCGGCTTATGCCCGAAGACGCCGCAAAAGTGCGACGGCGTGCGGATGGACCCTCCGATGTCGCTGCCCAGTTCCAGGAAACCCATGCCGCATGCCAGAGCCGCCGCGCCGCCTCCGGTGGATCCGCCCGATGTGCGCGCGGGATTCCACGGATTGTTGGTGGTTCCTGCCACCTCGTTGTAGCTCTGGAAATCGGAGGCCCACTCCGGCAGATTGGTCTTGCCGACGATGAGGGCGCCGGCATCGAGCAACTTCTGGACCGCCGGGGCATTCTCTTTGGGCACGTTGTTCGCATAGATCTTAGCGCCGCACGTGGAGCGGATGCCGGCCGTCTTCTTGTCATCCTTCATCAGGATGGGTACGCCGTGCAGCGGGCCCCAAGTCTTGCCTTGGGCGAGAGCTTCGTCGGCGGCTCGCGCGCGGACCGTGGCCTGATCTTCAACCAAAGTTACAAAGGCGTTCACGCGGCTGTTGTCCTTGCGGATACGCTCGTAAACATGCGCCGTCAGCTCGCGTGAGGAGATGGCGCCGGTGCGAATGGCGCGGGCCGCATCGCTGGCGCTGCCAAAATCCGGGTCGAAGTCCGAGGCTGCGCGGGCGCGCGGGATGCGACTCACGAAGGGTGCGGCGGCGAGGGCGGCGATGAGTTGGCGGCGGTCGATCATGGGGAACGATTGTATCATCCGTATCATTCGCAACGGCCGCTAGTACCGTAGGGCACGCATTCCACGGCCGGGACCTTGCAACCAAGCCGGAATGGAGGTCCGATATCGATATGGGCTACTTTATCTCCTTGCTCATTCCGCGGCGCCAAGCCTTGGTGGCTGCTCTGATGTTCGCCGGCGCGGGTATCGCCGCCGGCCAAACCGAAGAAATCCTCCACGTTTTTGAGGCCGGTAACGACGGTTACTATCCGGAGAGTTATCCGGTGGTTGTTGGCCCAGCAGGCAACGTCTACGGCACGACCAGCTACGGCGGCGGCGGAAACTGCACTTTTGGCGTCTATACCGGCTGCGGGATGATCTACCAATTGACTCGGCCGGCCCAGGCCGGCGGCGCCTGGACCGAGAACATCGTCTGGCAGTTCCAGGGCGGCGCCGACGGCGCCATTCCCGGCGGGCTATTGCTGCGCAACGGCAAGTTATATGGCGGGACCGGCACAGGCGGGAGTGGGGCCTGCACCGGGGGTTGCGGTTACATTTTTGAGCTAACCCCGCCCGCCGAACCGGGCGGCGCATGGACGAAGACGGCACTCTACGATGCGCCTACGCTCGAGACCGAATGCGGCATCACAGCCTTCGATGCCGAGGGCCACTACTACGGCGTGGGACCATCGCGCGATGGAAACGGCAGCGTGTGCAGGGTAACACCGCCGCGCACCCAGGGCGGCGCGTGGACCGAAGAGACAGTCTATGTATTCAAAGGGGTCGCGCGCGGTCAGAGCCTCGGCGACGGATCCGGCCCCTTGGGCGTGACCTTCGATTCCCACGGGAACCTTTGGGGCGCAACCGCGTCCGGCGGTTACTGCCAGCGTTTCCAGGGCGGAAGCTGTTTTGGAACTCTTTTCGAATTGACGCCGCCTGCCGAAGCGGGCAACGCCTGGAGCGAGACCGTGGTTCACCGGTTCTCGAACCTCGATCAGAACCCAGGCTCCGGAGTGGTCTTCGACCAGGCCGGCGCGCTGTACGGCATCACTTACGTCGAGGTCTACCGGTTCATGAGCGGCGCCCTGACAGTCATCGGCACCTTCGACGACAACGTACCCCATGCCTACGCTCCGACGGGCGGCGTGGTCGTGGATGCATCGGGTAATGTTTTCGGCGCGAGCGCCGCCGGCGGCCAGTTTGGCGACGGAACCGTCTATAAGCTGACACCTCCCGCGGGCGGCAACAACCCGTGGCCCCAAACCATTCTGCACAGCTTTGCCGGCGGCAGCGACGGTTGGAATCCGGAAGGGCCGCTGACGCTCGCCCCCAATGGCGCACTTTACGGCACTACGCAGATCGGGGGGAACCAGGGCTGCAACCTGTTCGGGCCCGAGGGTGGCACCGGCTGCGGGATTGTGTTCGAGATTGTGCAATAGATTGCAGGGAGTTGTGCGACTCGATCGATTAGCGGCTGGATGCGTTCTCGCATTTCTCCTGCCTGGCGCGCGAGCAAATGCGGCGCAGCCTACCGATGGCCAACTCACGATACCGATCGGTAAAGGCAATGGCTCGACGTTGCCGTAGCCGGCAAGCCGGGCGTTAGAATCGGGGCATGCGAACCGATCGCCGGACATTTCTAGCCGCGGCGGGCGCCGCCGCTCTGGCGGCCTCAACTCGCGCGGAAAGCCGCCGTGCCGTCCGCCTGGGCGGGCCGGTATTTCTGAAAAGCGAAGATCCTGCCGAACTGGCGCGCGAACACCGCCGGTTGGGTTATAGCGCGGCCTACTGCCCGCAGGCCAAAGCGGAAGACACGGTGCGGGTGCGCGCCATCGAGAAGGCTTTCGCGTCCGAAAACGTGATCATCGCAGAGGTAGGCGCATGGGTAAACATGCTGGATCCGGATGCCGAAAAGCGGCGCGCCAACCTGCAATACGTGGTGGCGCGGATGGCGCTCGCCGAAGCCGCCGGGGCGCGCTGCTGCGTGGATATCGCGGGCTCTTACAACCCCACCGTCTGGTACGGACCGAACCCCAAGAACCTCTCGCAGCAATTCTTCGACGCCACCGTGGATAACTGCCGGCATGTGATCGACGAGATTCGGCCTAAACGGAGTAAGTTCACCATTGAAGCAATGGGCTGGTCGCTGCCCGACGGTCCGGACTCCTATCTGAAGCTGATCAAGGCCGTGGATCGGCCGGCGTTCGGCGTACACCTGGATGTTTGCAACGTGATTAATTCGCCGGAACGGTTTTATCGCAACAGTGAAGTGATTACCGATTGCTTTCGTAAGCTGGGCCCCTGGATCGTTTCCTGCCACGCCAAGGATCTGGCGTGGATCGTGGAGCTGAACGTGCATTTCCAGGAAGTGATTCCCGGCCGCGGCGAGATCGATTACCGGGCTTATTTGAGTGAGTTAGCGCAATTGCCCGTAGAGACGCCGTTGATGCTGGAACACCTGAAGACCGCGGAGGAGTACGACGAAGGCAAACGCTATATTCAGAAAATAGCTGCCCAAGCCGGCGTAGCTCTCGCGTGACCGGCGTTGCGGGCTTATGAAGACCGCGGAGGAGTACGACGAAGGCAAACGCTATATTCAGAAAATAGCTGCCCAAGCCGGCGTAGCTCTCGCGTGACCGGCGTTGCGGGCTTATGTAACCTGCTATAACGGAGGCGCATCGTTAATGATTACGATGCAAATTCCGATATCCAGACGCCGTCTCTTTACTTTGCTGCCCCTGTTTCCGGCGGCGAAGCTGCTGATCGGCCAGCAAAACACTCCGGCAACGGCTTCGCCCAGCCCACCGGATCGGCAGAGCCCGACTTTCACTACCGGCGTCAATGTGGTGAATGTGTTGGCGACGGTGCGCGACAAGGACAGTCATGTCGTCGCCAATCTCAACAAGGAAGACTTCGTCCTCCAGGAAGACGGGCGGCCGCAGGTGATCCGCTATTTCGCGCGCGAAACGGATTTGCCGTTGACCTTGGGTCTGCTGGTGGACACCAGCCGCAGCCAGCGAAACGTCATCGATGCGGAGCGTTCCGCCAGCTACACCTTCTTTGAACACGTACTTCGCGAGGGCAAGGACCAGGCCTTCGTACTGCACTTCGATCACGAGGTGGAACTGCTGCAGGATCTGACGCAGTCCCGCCAGAAGCTGAACAAGGCGCTGCACGAGCTCGAAGTGAACCAGGACGATTCCCAACAGCAAGGGGGTGGCGGCAACGGCGGCGGCAACGGCGGAGGGAACGGGGGCGGCGGCTATCCCGGTGGCCGCGGGCGCGGCGGTGGCGGACATCGCGGCGGCGGTACTCTGCTTTACGACGCCGTCTACCTGGCGTCGGGCGACGACCTGATGAAAAAGCAGAAGGGCCGCAAAGCGGTCTTTATCCTCTCCGACGGCGTGGACCGGGGCAGTAAGGTTTCGATCACGGAAGCCATCGAGGCCGCCCAGCGGTCCGATACTTTGGTCTATTCCATTTACTTCGCATCGAACGAGGGCTTCCAGGGCTTTGGACACGGCGGTGGCATGGGCCGCGGCGGCGGCATGGGGCGTGGCGGCGGAAGATATCCGCAGGAAGAGCGCCCCGACGGCAAAAAGATACTCCGCCGCATTTCAAAAGAGACCGGCGGGACCTACTTCGAAGTCTCTCACAAGCTGACCATCGATAACATCTACACGCGGATCGAGGAAGAACTCCGCAACCAGTATAGCCTCGGCTACAGTTCGGATCAGCCCGCATCGGAGGCGGCTTATCGCACCATCGGCTTGACGGTGGATAAGAAGAACCTGACCGTGCAAGCGCGTGAAGGGTATTATCCGGTACCGCCCGCGGGCGCCGTGAAGTAACACCCGTATTCTTTCGTCTGTCTTCCGATTTTCGTCTCCAGTACGCCATTGTTTTCCGTGCTACTGTCGGAAGTAGGATGGCGAAATTCCTCTTCGGCCTGATTACCGGCGTGGTCCTGTGCGTCGCCGGCCTGTTCCTGATCTTCTTCGCGCTGGCACGATCGTTCCGCGAGGCTCCGCCTGCCGTCGCGCAGAATTCGGTCCTGCAACTCCAACTCTCGGGCGACGTGCCTGAGCGGCCGCCGGTGGAAGTGCCGTTCGGCGCGCTCGCGGAGCGTTCCAGCCCTACCGTAACCGGGGTGTGGATGATGCTGCGCAAGGCCGCCGTGGATACGCGCGTAAAGGCCGTGGTGTTGCAGCCGGAATCGCTGAGCGTGGGCTGGGGCAAACTCGAGGAATTTCGTGCCGATCTGTTGAATTTCAAGAAATCGGGCAAGCCTCTATATGCCTTCCTGAAAACTCCCGGCGCCCGGGAATATTATCTGGCGAGCGCCGCCGACCGCATCTATCTTGGCCCCTCGGATTGGCTCAACCTGAAGGGCATGGGCGTGGAGCTCATGTATTTCAAGGGCACGCTGGATAAAATCGGCGTGGGCGTGCAGGTGGAGCATGACGGCAAGTACAAGGACTTCGGCGATATGTTCACCCGCACCTCCATGAGTCCGGAGACGCGCGAGGTGATGACCTCCGTGGTGGACGACCTCTACGGCAACCTGGTCGGAGGGATCGCGCAGGCGCGCAAGAAAACACCCGACGATATGCGCGCATTGATCGATCAGGGGCCGTTTCTGGCGAACGATGCCCTGCACGATGGCCTGGTCGACAAATTACGCTACGAGGATCAGATGTTCGCCGAACTGCAGCAGCAGGTGAACGCCGGCGAACTGCATAAGCTCGCGATCGGTTCATATCAGAAGGTCCCAGCCGATTCACTCGGGCTGGAGGGCCATCACCGCGTGGCCATGCTGGTGGGCGACGGCGATATCACGCGCGGTTCGGCCGACGGCGACGGCGGTTCCGAAGAAGGCATTCAGGCGACGTCGTTCATCAAGCTTCTGCGGCGCATCGGAAGCGACTCGACCTTGGATGGCGTGGTGGTGCGGATAGATTCCCCCGGCGGCGATGCGGTAGCGTCCGACGAGATCTGGCGCGAGATGAACCTGCTGAGCAAGAAGAAGCCGATGGTGATCTCCATGTCCGACACGGCCGCTTCGGGCGGCTACTACATGGCGATGACCGGCGATCCGGTGGTGGCATATCCGGGCACGCTCACCGGTTCCATCGGCGTGGTGTTCGTCAAACCCGATATGCACGGGCTGCTCGATAAACTGGGCATCAACCTGGAGAGCATCGCGCGCGGGCGCTTCGCGGAAATCGATGCGCTGGATCATGCGCTTACGCCCGTCGAACTGGCCAAGCTGAAGGACGGCATCGACGCCAACTATCACGACTTCGTGGCCAAGGTGGCGCAGGCCCGCCGCCGCCCGTTCGACCAGGTTGAGCCTTTGGCGCAAGGGCGCGTGTGGCTGGGCGACCAGGCTAAAGCACGCGACCTGGTGGACGATTTGGGCGGCATCGACCGGGCGCTCGAACTGGTGAAGCAGAAAGCCAAGATACCGGCTTCGGAGAACGTCGCGATCGTCATGTATCCGCCGCGGCGCAGCATTCTGGATGTGCTGTTCGGCCGCGCGCAGGAGAGCATGGTGGAATCGCGTGTGCGGGGCCTGTTGCAGGCCTGGCCGCCGGAGATGTGGACGTCCGGCGGGCTATTGCGCATTATGCCGTATGCGTTGACTGCGCGGTAAGCCCGAGCCGGCGCGGCGCGTGATATCCTGCTGGGTATCTCGCCCTCGGGCGGATCGAGAGGAGGATCATCGTGCGCATTTCGCTATGCCTTGCCTTGTTCCTCGCCGTAGCTCGGATGCCCGCGCCCGCCGAAAACTGGCCGCAATGGCGCGGCCCTTCCCTGAACGGCATCAGCACAGAGACCAATCTCCCCCTGCATTGGAGCGCCACGGAGAACGTTGCCTGGAAACTGGAGATGCCCGGCAAATCCGGAGCCACGCCGATTATCTGGGGAAATCGCGTATTTCTCAATATCGCGGATGGCGACGACCTGTACCTGTGGTGCGTCGACAAAACCAAGGGGGCGCTCATCTGGAAGAAGTTGATCGCGACCGGCAATTACAAGATCAATAAACAGAATATGTCGTCGCCCTCTCCCGTCACGGACGGCCAGGCCGTCTACGCGATGACCGGCATTGGCGTGCTCAAAGGCTTCGATTTCAACGGCAATGAGCGGTGGGCGCGCGATATTCAGAAAGACTACGGGAAGTTCGGCCTGAACTGGGGCTATGCGTCTTCCCCGCTGCTATACGAGGATGCGCTGTACGTGCAGGTGCTGCACGGCATGCGCACGCACGATCCATCGTATGTTCTGCGCATCGATAAGAAGACCGGCAAGACCGTGTGGCGCGTGATCCGGCCGACCGCCGCGATTCGCGAGTCGCCCGACTCTTATACTACGCCGGCCTTGCTGCGCTACGGCAATCATACCGAGATCGTGGTTACGGGCGGCGACTGCATGACGGGCCACGATCCCGCGACCGGCGCGGAACTGTGGCGCGCGATGGGTTTCAATCCGAACAACGATCCCGCGCATCGCATCATCGCCTCGCCGGTGGTATTTGACGACGTGGTCTATGCGCCCACGCGCGTGAAACCCCTGCTTGCTTTTCGGGCGGGGGGGCGCGGCGACATTTCCCAATCGCACAAGCTGTGGGAGTTCGCGAACGGGCCGGACGTGCCGACCCCGGTCACCGACGGAAAATATTTCTACTCGGTAAACGACCACGGCATTCTATGGTGCCTGGATGCGAAGACCGGCGAAGAGATTTGGGGTGGCAAGCGCATCCAGCCGGGCACCTATAGCGCATCGCCCGTGCTGGCGGATGGGAAAATCTACATCGTCAACGAAGAGGGCGAGACCACGGTGGTCAAGGCCGGCCCCCAGTTTGAAGTGTTGGCGCAGAACGATCTGAGCGATTACACGCTCAGCTCGCCCGCGATTTCGGATAGCCACATCCTGATTCGCGCGACCAAATTCCTCTATTCGATTGGCAAATAGCCCCGCGACTTCCGGGCTATGAGGGTTTGTAATAGAGCACGATCCCGCCGCCGAGCGCGGCCAGCAGGAAGCCCACATACAACAGCGGGTGCGGCGCATTTTTCGGCGGATGCATGGCCATCGAGACCAGCACATTCACCAGCGGCGCTCCTCCGAAGACCAGCGGCATGACGAAATTAGGGACGCCGCCGGACTTGAACGCCCAGATAATGCAGACCGCTCCCACTGCGCCCAGCGCGCCGCCGATGGTAGACCAGACGGAACCGCCCGTATTAAAGCCGCTGAGTCCGCCCTGCGAGGAAAGTCCTGCCACCGGGACGATGACGCCGATCAGAAAATAAGCGAAACCCACGCACAGCAAGGCCTTCAGTGGATTGCCGAGCTGGGTCTGCCCTTTATGCAGAGCCGGCCCGTACACGCCCCACGACAACACCGCGCCAATTACAAATACGATCCACATTTTGGAACGCTTCCCCTCCATTTTCTTGGTTACCACCGCGCTTTGTTCCATCGAATGAAATCCTCTGCCCGACTATGCCATACTACCTGAAAATTCGGAAAACTCAGAGGACACCCCAAAAATGGCCCATCCGCTACCCGCCGCGAACGCTCACCGCCTGACCCCAGTGCAATGGGTGATCTGCGCCATGGCCGCAGTCGGGTTCGCATTCGACACGTACGCGCTGCTGGTTTTGCCGCTGATTGTGCGGCCCGCCCTGATGGAGATCGCCAAGGTGAAGCCGGGCACGCCGGATTTCAACTATTGGGTGGGCCTGCTCTTCTACATCCCCGCTGTGGCGGGCGGCATCTTCGGCCTGCTGGGCGGATATTTGACGGACCGCCTGGGACGCCGCCGCGTGCTGGTGTGGAGTATCCTGCTGTATGCCTTTTCAGCCCTGGCTTCGGGGCTGGTCACCTCGGTGGGCGCGCTGCTGGTGCTGCGCTGCACCACATTCATTGGCGTTTCCGTGGAGTTCGTCGCCGCGGTGGCGTGGCTGGCGGAGCTATTTCCCGACGCGCGCCAGCGCGAGTCCGTGCTGGGCTACACGCAGGCGTTCTCGTCGATCGGCGGACTGCTGATTAGCGCCGCGTATTATGTAGCGGTGACCTATTCCAAATCCCTACCGGCCATCCACGGCGGACACGAAGCCTGGCGCTACACCTTGATTTCGGGCGTGATCCCGGCGATCCCGTTAATTGCGATCCGGCCCTTCCTGCCCGAGTCGCCCGCCTGGCAGGCAAAGAAACTAGCGGGCACGCTGAAGCGGCCCAGCTTTGCCGAGTTGTTTCGGCCGGAATATCGCAAGATCACCCTGCTCACCGCGCTGATGTTCGCCTGCAGCTATGGCGCCGCCTTCGGCGCGATCCAGCATATCCCGCGTATCGTTCCCGGCTTGCCGCAGGTGATTCACCTGGCCCGCGCCGCGCAGGAGCAGATCGTCAGCCGGGTGCAGTTTCTGCAGGAAATGGGCGGCCTGCTGGGCCGTGTCATCCTGGCGTTTTTGGCGATCCGCATCGTCAGCCGAAGGAAGCTGCTGCGCGTCTTCCAGTTTCCAGGCCTGTTTGTGGTGCCGTTCGTATTCTTCTATGCAGCCACGCACGACCTGGGAATGGTCGAGATCGGCATTTTTCTGGCCGGATTGCTCACGGTGGCACAGTTCAGCTTCTGGGGGAATTATCTGCCCAGGATGTATCCGACGCACCTGCGCGGCACGGGGGAAAGCTTCGCCGCTAATATCGGAGGCCGCATGATCGGCACATCCGCCGCGCTGCTGACTACGCAACTCGCTAATACGATGCCAGGCGCGACGCCGTTTACCAAACTGGCTTATGCGGCAAGCGCCGTCGCGCTGCTGGTTTACGCTGTAGGGTTCTTATCCAGTTTCTGGCTGCCGGAACCCCGGCAGGACAAGCTGCCGGAGTAAGTTCTTCATCCCGGGGAGCTCGGCCGCGATTTCCAAATTGCCAGCCTTTCCCGGACCTGGATGGCTGGGGACCATAGTCCCGCTTCACCGGCGTCATGGGAAAGGCCGAACGTACTCGCAAACGCCCGATCCATTTCTTCTGAGAGGCGTCTCATTATTAAAGGTATCCTGCGACGGATAATTCTCGGACCGCCGCGAGACGCCACGTTGTGTTTCGGGGATTGGCTCTGAGCCGGGCACCGTGCCTTTATTTGCTGCGATTCACGGCCCTTTTCGCGCGGCCTCTACAAGCGATCGGTGACCAATATCCGCCCTTTCGCGCCCAAGGCGGTATCTCCGCATTGGTTACGAATGCGTCCACGCAGCTCGACGACGTCTCCCTGGAGCTTCGGATTGGGAGTCACCTTCACCACCAGCCACTCCAGGCGGATGGTTTCGTCGGCGTAAATCGGCCGCCGGAAGCGCACCCAAAACTCCAGCCCGACCATCGCCGCGCTTTGTGAGTAGTGCGATGCCGTCAGTCCCAGCAACAGGGCGGTGGTGAATGTTCCGCTCGCGATGGGGCGGCCATAGCGCGTGGAGGCGGCGAACGTGGAATCGTGATGCACCGGATTCGTGTCGCCCGCGGCGTTGGCATACGCCGCTACCACGGCCGGCGTGAGCGTCACATCCGAGGAGAAGCGCTCTTTCGGAAAGGCTCTCATGCGATCTGCTCCTTCGTTCGCTGCCGCCGGGGGAGCACGTTACGAAACCGGTTGGGATAACCGGGACTTCGCCCTGGAGCGGCCATCGGCCCCGCCAACTCTTTGCAACTGAATCACCAAGCGCAAAGCGTCATTCACCGCTCTTTCATTGCGAAAGACTTTCCGAAACATCGGGGTCCAGCAGGACAAGATTCGTGCCGGCGTGGTACTGCTTGGCATACTTGCCTCGCACCGCGCCCTTGAGCAATTGGCGAAGGTCATACTCGGGGCGCAATTCGTCCTTCGTTTTATCGCGTTTCTTCATAGGCTCCCTTTTCCCTTCGGCTCAGCGCTCGTGCACTAATGATGTGTACCCGCTCAAGCCGTTGTGTGTGAGCGACCATCGGCAACCTTCCCCGATTCGACAGCCCAACAGTGATGAATCTTTCTTCAACGACGGAGTGGTCAGGGTCGGGAACGGTAGCACCAAGAGCATCGCCAAACACGCTAGCGGCCTCCTCGAAGGACACTTTGTGTTTGTGGAGATTACCAGCCGCTTTGGCCGGATCCCACTCGAACTCCATGAGCCCAGTGTAACGGATTAACAGATGGCTCCGACAAAAAAATCTTCATCGGTTCCGATCCGCCGTACACCCGCGCCATTCCCCTTCCATGATCTCGCAGACTTCAGTGGACAGCCGGCCGCTCACAAAGTCACTCTCTTTGATTTCGACCATACGCATGCCCTGCTTCTCCGAAATACGCCGCGACGCGGGGTTCGCCGCCGCTTTTCGAACCAATCACATCGCAGGCTTCGCTCATGAGGCCCTGTCCCTGCCATCGCGCGCCCAGCCAGACCGCCACGCGTCCCCTCGTTCGGCCTGCGGTAGCGCCACGTCGCGATAGAATTTGTAAACTCCATCGGGCGGGAAGGGCCACGGGGGAAAAGCATCTGGGCTTGCCCGGCATCGGCCAGCGACAATGGGCGCATCCACAGGCGCGGTGTTTCGAGCACCGGGGTCACGGCGCGGCCTTCACCTGCGCGGCCAGCCGCTTAGGCGCGACCAGTTGGTAACTGCAAGCGATCAGCTCGGACACCTCTTCCCAATCCACCTCGCCCACATCCAGGCGCAATGCGACCCAACCGTTGGGCGCCAGGTAGGCCGGCAGATAGAACCTCTCGGGCTGCGCGGCGGCGAGCGCCTTGTTGTCGCCGGGTAATACCTTGCAAGCGACGGCGACGATACCGTCCCCGTGGTGATCGTTCAAGAAATAAGCGAAGGTCCGCTTACGCACCAGGAATCCCGCGTGCGACCCCTGACGGTAAGTGGTCGCTTCCGGCAGGGAAACACAGATCTTTGTCAGGCGCTTCAAGCGGGGATCTTCTTTAGCGGCTGTAGCGGTCCTGGTCATGCGGTCACGCTCCGAAGCAGTACAGTTTGCCATCCTGGGAGCCGATCACGATTCGCCCCGCGGCAATCGCGGGTGAAGCGGATAGCGGCGCGCCGGCTTCGAAGTCCCAGACCTTCTTGCCCGTGGCAAGATCCAGCACGTAGAAATGCCCGTCGTTAGATCCCACGTAGACACGTGCCCCGGCAACCGCCGGCGACGAATCCACACGCGCGCGGGTGGTGAAGGTCCAAATCGGTTTACCCGTCCTGGCGTTGAGACAGTGCACGAGTTTGTCGCGCCCGCCGATCACCACGCGGTCGCCTGCCGCGGCCGCCGACGAGTAGAACGGAAACTGCCGTGTGGGATTTTCGTAGCGCCATGCGATACGTTTGCGGGTGAGATCCGCGCCCACCACATCGTTGTTGAATGTGCCGAAATATGCCCACTGGCCCAACATGGCGGGCGACGCGCCGGTATACCCGCCGGAATTGAACTGGAACATCTCCTTGCCGTCGGCGATCCGCAGCCCGCGAAAGATTTCGTCGCAACCGGCGATGTAGACCAGGCCCCCGGCGATAGCCGGAGTCGCATGCACATAGCTGCTGGTGGTGAACTTCCAGAGCACCTTACCGTCCTTCACCGACAGGCAATACAGGTTACCGTCGTACGAGCCAATGAACAAGCGATCGCCTTCGGCAACCGGCGAGGAACGGATTTCACTTTCGGTCTTAAACGTCCAGACCGCCTTGCCGTCCGCCGCGCGCACCGCGTGCAGCGTACCCGCGATATCGCCCACATAAACGACGCCATCGTGCACCAGCGGCGACGATTCGTCGATACCATCGGCCGCATGGTATTTCCAGCGCAGCTTGCCGGTGGCGAGATCGATCGCCAGAAGGTCGGCGGATTCCGCGCCCACATAAACGACACCATCGGCGATGGCCGCCGAAGATTGAATTCCGTCGCCGGCGTCGTAGGTCCACAGGAGCTTCAGTGTCGCGGGAACCGCGCTCGTGGCCACACCGGTCAATTGGGGATTGCCGCGGAACTGCGGCCATTCGTCCGCCGCGTGCAAGCATCCAGCCAGGAGAATGACAGCGAGCAGTCGCACAGTTACTTCGCTTTCTCGATACGGTACAACTTCGACGCGGTGCGCAGGATCAGGCTCGACCGGTAAACGGCGGGCGTCGCCATGCACATCTCGTCCAGCGGATTCTTGCCCAGCACCTTGAACTCGGGCCCGGCTTGGATCACATAGGTATCCCCGTCCTCGCTGAGCGCGAAGATCTTGCCATTGTAGGCCCACGGCGACGCCGTAAACGCGGCACCCTGCGCATTGATTCGCTGCTTGCCGTAGATTTCCTTGCCGGTGCGCGCATCGCGGCAGGTGAGGAAACCAAAATCCATCAGGGTGTAATAGTAATCGCCGTAAACCAGCGGCGACGGGTTGTATGGGCCGCCCTGACGCTGATACCAGGCCACGAACTCGTTGCTGGTTTCGTCGCCTTTCAGGCTGATGTCGCCGGATGCGCCGGGCCGCACGGCGTATACCGGCCGCACCTGGTCGCCCACGTAGCCGGATGTGACATACAGCAGACCGAATTTCGCGAACGGCGTGGGGATGGCGATCGACGACATCCCGCCGAGCTCCCAAAGCAGCTTGCCGTCGAGATCGTACGCCCGGATGCGGCGAGTGCCCGCGGTGACGATTTCGGTGCGCTTGCCGCTCTCCCATACGAACGGCGTGGACCAGTTGCTGCCTTCGTCGCGCGCCACGCGCCAGATCTGTTTGCCGGTCTTGGCGTCCAGAGCTTCCAGGAAGGACTGCTCCTCGTTGTCGTTGACGATATAGATACGTCCGTGATACAGCACTGGGGAGGCCGCGGCGCCCCAGCCGAAACGCATACGGAAAGATCCCAGCGGCTGGGACCAAAGCGGCTTGCCGTCGCGGTCGAGGCAGAACACTCCCACGCTGCCGAAATAGGCGTAGACGCGCTCGCCATCGGTCACCGGAGTCTCGGAAGCGTAGCTGTTCTTCAGATGGCGCGCCGGAGCTTTGCCCCGATACACTTCACGCTCCCAAAGGAGCTTGCCCGTCTTCCAGTCGACGCAGTAGACCATCCAGCGATGCTCGTCGGGAGGCGCCGCCTCGCGATTTCCGCCGAAGTAGAGACCTTTCTTAGGCGGTTCCTCGGGCTGTGTGGCGATGACTGAGGTGAGGAAGACACGGTCGCCGGCGACGACGGGCGAGGACCATCCGCGGCCCGGGATATCCAGTTTCCATGCGATGCCGGTGGTGGTGCTCCAGGTTTCGGGCAATGCCGTGTCTTCGGCGACTCCCGCGGCGGGTCCGCGGAATTGCGGCCAGCCGTCATCGGCGGCGGTAAGGCCTAGGCAGAAGCACACCAGCGCTGCGCAGCGAGCCGCGCATGCCGGCCATCGGGCTGAAAAACCCATGTTTACTTCTTTACGTTGTAGCAAAACAGATTGTCCTGGTCTCTTAAATACAGCTTCCCATTCGCGATCACCGGCTGGCTCCAGGTGGGATACCCGCCTTTGGGAATCTCGAATCTCGAGATTTCGTGGTAGCCCGCCGGGGTGGCATCCACCAGCCCTACGACGCCGTCCTCGCCCAGCGCGTACAGGTGCCGGTCCGCATAAATCAACGACCCTTTCCCGACGCTGCGATCGCGCCACGCCACTTCGCCGGTCTCGAATTTCATGGCCGTCAGAATGCTGCCCGAGAATCCGTATAAGTAATCGCCGACCAACACGGAAGTGCTGTAGTGGTTCCGCATATCGCGATTGAAATACACTTCCGAGGCGTCGCCGGCGGCGCTGGTTTTCAGCAGCACGCAGCCGGTGCCATAGTCCGACGAAAGGAAGATCTCGCCGCCGTGTACGATGGGCGTGGCGATGTTTGCGGTGCCATTGGCCACCCGCTCGTATCGCCATTGGAGCGCGCCGGTGGCCAGGTCCAGGCCCATGGCGGCGTCGGCCGTAAAAACAACCACTCCGCGGGAGCCACCCGCGCTGTAGATCATCGGCGACGAATAGCCGGCCGTACCGCTTTGCGACTGCCACACCAGCTTGCCGCTCATCTTATCGAGAGCCACGACCGCCGCGCCACGTCCGCCCGGTGTCACGATGACGTGGCCGCCATCCACCAGCGGGGACTCGCTGATGCCCCAATGCGGGACCTGACCGTGAAAGTGGTCTACGATATTGTAGCCCCAGATGGTCTTGCCGGTAGCCGTCTCCAGACAGACCAGCATGCCGTCGGCGGCCAGCGCATACAGGCGATCGCCATCCACGGTAGGAGTGCTGCGCGGGCCATGTCCGCGCGATTCGTTAAAGGCGATGCCGGTGTGGACCCGCCACAGTTGTTTGCCCGTGTTGGCATCGTAGGCCAGCACGTATTCTTCGTTGCCTTGTTGGCCCTGGATGAAAAGGCGTCCCTCCGCGATTGCCGCGGACGAGTAGCCCTCACCCAATCCTTGGATTTTCCATACCAGCGGCGGCCCGCCTTTGGGCCAGGCATCGAGCAGCCCGGTTTCAGAAGAGATTCCGTCGCGATTCGGCCCGCGCCATTGGGGCCAATCGGCGGCCCAAAGGGATGTACTCAGGAAGCAGCAAAACAGAGCCGCGATTCTCGATCCCAGCATGTGGAAAGGTTACCACGACGGGATACGGTGGGGGCGGTGGGGCTGCCGGATACGGTGAGCACGGTTTTCGTTCGCCCTGAGGTGAGCCTGACTATGGTCATCGTCTATGGTACAAATCAAATATGCGTGAAATCGCGATTTCCCAATTTAAAGCCACCTGCCTGGCGGTTCTGGAGGACGTTCGGCGGACCCGGAGACCGGTGCGGGTGACTCGCTTTGGCAAGCCCGTCGCAGACGTGGTCCCGCCGGGCGTAGCGCCCAAAGAGTCGTGGCTGGGCTGTATGAGGGATTCGCTCGAAATCCGCGGCGATATCGTCGGCCCGGTGCGTGCGTTTGAACGGTGGAATGTCCGCTGAATATGCAACTGCTCCTGGATACGCATATTTGGATTTGGGCCGTGCATTCGCCGGAGAAACTGGGACAAGCGGTCCGGCGGCATCTTGAGAATCCGAAAAACGAGCTCTTCTTGTCCCCCGTTTCGATCTGGGAAGCACACCACCTCGTGCGCCGAAAACGGCTGCACATCAAGCAGAGCTTTCCCGACTGGCTGGAGTTGGTGTTTGCGCGGGTGCCGCTCCGGGAAGCTCCGTTCAACTTTGCGGTGGCGGCCGAGGCAGCCGGTATTGAACTGCCGGAGTCCGATCCGGGGGATATATTTCTGGCTGCGACGGCGGCAGCGTTCCGAATGACATTGGTGACCGCCGACTCGCAGTTTGGCGGGCGCTCCTGGCTCAAGACGATGACCAACGACTAACGCCCGCCATTCCCACGCATCCACTCCGTATCCGCTGTTTGGTGCGCCGTAGCGACGCCGACGGGTCCAAATGCGGGTATCCTAATAGGAAACACCCATGAGATGCTGCGCAGTTTTTCTCCTCTGCTTTTCATCACTGTCGATGGCCCAGGAAACCGGCGCGGTCGGCGACTGGCCGGACTGGCGCGGGCCGGATCGCAACGGGATCTCCCGCGAGAAAGGCCTGCCTGATAAATGGTCGCTCGACGGCCAGGGTCTGGCCTGGAAGGCGCCCTACGGCGGCCGTTCCACTCCCGTCGTGTTGGGCGATCACCTGTACCTAGAGAATACCGCCGGCGCGCGTGAGACCGAGCAGGAGCGCCTGATGTGTTTCAATGCGGACACCGGCAAACTGCTCTGGGAGCACAAATTCACGCTGTATCAAAGCGATGTGCCCGCGCACCGTGTGGGTTGGGCGTCGCCCGTGGCCGACCCCGAAACCGGCAACGTTTATAGCTTCGCCGTCAACAACCTGGTAACCGCGCTCACCAAGGATGGCCAGAAACTATGGGAGCGCTCCATCACCGAAGAGTTTTCGCCATTCACCACGCATGGCGGGCGAACGATTTCGCCGATGATCGACGGCAACCTGGTGATCGTCAGCACGCCTACGTCCACCTGGGGCACGCAGGCCAACCGGGCGCAGCGCTTTATCGCGCTCGATAAGCGCAGCGGCGACATCGTATGGATCAGCACGCCCGGGGGACGTCCATACGATACGAGTTATGGTCCGATGAACGTCGCCACCGTTGAAGGGATGCGCCTGCTTTTGGCGGGTGGATCGGATGGCGCCGTGCTGGCCATGAAACCGCAAACCGGCGAGCCGGTATTCAATCTGGTCATCGCCAAGCGCGGGCTCAACACCGGCATCGTATTGAACGGCAAATATGCCATTGCGTCGCACGGCGACGAAAACCTGGACAGCAATGAAATGGGGATGATCCTGGCCTTCGACGCTACACGCAAGGGCAAGCTCGGCAAAGACGCCATCAAGTGGTCGGTGCCCGGATTCGTCGGCGGCTTCTCCTCGCCCGTGATCGATGGAGACCGCATTTACCAGGCGGACAACGCCGGCAATCTTTTCGCCTTTGACGTGGAGACGGGCCGGCAACTCTGGAAGCAGAGCTTGGGCACCGTTCAGAAAGCGTCCACCGTGTTTGGGGATGGCAAGATTTATATCGGTACCGAGAGCGGGAAGTTCTTCATTCTTCGTCCGCACGCCGACCGCGTGGAGGTCTTGAGCGAAGTCGAGTTACCCCTCAGCGACTCCGGGCTGGTGTCACAGAAGATTCCCGAACCGGTAGTGGCCGCCGCGGCCGTGGCACGCGGCCGTGTCTATTTCGTTTCGAGCGATACGTTGTACGCCATCGGCCCGAAGAAGACCGCGGGGCATCCGTGGACTCCCGTTAAGCAGACCATGGAGCCTGGGCAGGGCGACCCGGCCTGGGTGCAAGTGGAGCCCACCGAATTGGTGCTAAAGCCCGGCCAGACAGTGGAATTGCATGCGCGCTTGTTTGACGCAGCGGGCCGCTTCCTGCGCGAAGACAAGTCGGCCACCTGGTCGCTCGATCACTTGCGGGGGACCGTGGCCGATGGCAAATTCCAAGTCGCGGGAGATCCCGTGGGCCAGGCGGGATTGATCAAGGCCGCGGCCGGCGGCCTTACCGGCGAGGCGCGCGCGCGCGTGATTCCGCCGCTGCCCTGGAACGAAACATTCGATTCTTACGCGGTGGGCAGCCTGCCGCCGCAGTGGGTGAGCGCGCAGGCCGGCCAGTTCCAGGTGACCGAGTTGGATGGGCAAAAGGTACTCGAGAAGAAACCCACCGACACGCTGTTCAAGCGCATGCGCGTCTTCATGGGACCGTCGGATTGGTCGAACTACACGGTACAGGCCGACATCCGCATCCCCGAAAAGCGGCGCCAGATGGGCGATGCGGGCATAGTGGCCCAGCGGTATACGCTGGTGGCTTTTGGCAACAACCAACGGCTGGAGATGAACTCCTGGCAGCCGGAAGTGGCGCGCGCCGTATCCGCGCCGTTCGCGTGGAAGCCGGACACCTGGTATCGATTGAAGCTGCGCGTGGAAAATACCAGCGACGGCAAAACGCGCATTCGCGGAAAAGCCTGGGCGGCCGCCGACCCCGAGCCGGATGCCTGGCTCATCGATCGCACCGATCCCATTCCCAACAAACAGGGCAGTCCCGGCATCTTCGCCGACGCCCAGTTTGGAGTGTACTTCGACAACCTTAAAGTGACCCCAAATCAATGAAACGCGCCATCCTGCTCGCTCTGATCTGTCTCCCGATTTCGCTTTGGCTGTTGCTCGCGTCCGATCCAGGCACGGGAGACTGGCCCATGTGGGGCGGTACGCCCGACCGCAACATGATGGTGCCCGTCATGAAGGGCATTCCCACCACGTGGGACATCAAGACCGGGAAGAATGTGAAGTGGATGGCGCAGCTCGGCTCGCAGAGCTACGGCAACCCGGTGGTCGCCGGCGGCCAGGTTTACGTCGGCACCAATAACGAACTGGTGCGCAATCCCAAAGAGCCTGGCGACCGCGGCGTACTGATGTGCTTTCGCGAATCGGACGGCAAATTCCTCTGGCAGCAGGCCAACGTGAAACTGGCCGCCGGCCGCGCGTTGGATTGGCCGTTCCAGGGAGTCTGCTCGTCGCCGCTGGTGGAAGGCGATCGCCTTTACTACGTGACCAACCGGTGCGAAGTGATGTGCCTGGACACGCACGGCGATGGCAACGTCGGACCGAAAGTAATCTGGAAATACGACATGATCGAGGAAGTGGGGTCGTCGCCGCACAACATGTCGAACTCGTCGCCGGTTTCGTATGGCAATCTGTTGTTCGCGGGCACCGCCAACGGCCAGGATGAGAGCCATGTTCACATTCCGTCGCCGCGCGCGCCTTCGATGATCGCTTTGGACAAGAACACAGGAAAGAAGGTTTGGGAAGTAAACAACGTGGGCGAGCGCATCCTGCACGGGCAGTGGTCGTCGCCCGCGGTGGGCAAGATCGGCGACACGGTGCAGGTGGTGATGGGCGAGGGCGATGGGCGCGTGCGCGGTTATGAAGCGGAGACCGGCAAGAAACTGTGGGAGTTCGACCTGAACCCCAAGGATTCCGTATGGCCCAAGACGCGCAATGAAGTGATCGCCACGCCCGTGATCTGGGAAAACAAAGTCTTCATTGCCAATGGCCAGGACCCGGAGCATGGTGAAGGCGTGGGCCACCTCTATGCCATCGACGCCACCAAGCGCGGCGATATCACGGAGACCGGCCGCATCTGGCATTACGATAAGATCCGCCGCTCCATTTCAACGGGCGCGATCTACAACGGGCTGCTGTTCTATGCAGATTTCAGCGGGTTTCTGCATTGCCTGGACGTAAATACGGGCAAGCCGTACTGGACGCACGATCTGCTGTCGGCCGTGTGGGGATCGCCGATGGTGATCAACGGCAAGGTCTATCTGGGCGACGAAGACGGCGATGTGTATGTGCTCGAAGCGGCCAAGGAAAAGAAGCTGATCTCGACGATAAACATGGGCAGTTCGGTGTACGCGACGGTGGTGCCCGCCAACGGGGCGCTTTTCGTGATGAACCGCAACGAGCTTTGGGCGCTGAGCGAGAAGTGACGTTCGACCTTCGCACGCAAGTTCTCTTCGGCGAAAATCGCTTCACCGAACTCGGGGCGCTGGCCAATTCCCTGGGATTCACGCGCACGTTGCTGGTTTCCGATCCCGGCCTGCGGCCGGCCGGCTACGTGGATCAGGCGGTGGCGATGCTATCGGGAGCCGGCATCGCACTTTTCGCTTTCCACGATTTCTCGCCGAACCCCGATACCGAAATGGTGGAGGCCGGGCGCATCGCCGCGGCGGCAGATGGCATCGACTCGCTGATCGCGCTGGGAGGCGGCAGTTCGCTCGATTGCGCCAAGGGTATCAACTTCGTCCTGACTAACGGCGGCGGCATGCGCGAGTATTGGGGTTTCGGCAAAGCCTCGCGGCCCATGCTGCCCATGATCGCCATACCCACCACCGCCGGCACCGGCAGCGAAGCGCAAAGCTATGCCCTGATTTCCGACGCGGCTACGCACGTGAAGATGGCCTGCGGCGATCCGAAAGCCGCTTTTCGCGCGGCGATTCTCGATCCGCTGCTGACGCGCTCGCAGCCGCGCGAGGTGACCGCGGCGGCCGGGTACGACGCCATCTCGCACGCGGTCGAGAGCTACGTGACCACGCGGCGAACATCGGCCTCCATGGCGTTCGCGCGGGAGGCATGGCTGCTGTTGGCGGCGAACTTCGCGCAGGTGCTCCGCGACCCGGGCGATGTGGAAGCGCGCGGCGCGATGCTGCTCGGCGCGCACTACGCCGGCATCGCCATCGAGAACTCCATGCTGGGCGCCACGCATGCCTGCGCCAATCCGCTGACGGCACATTTCGGCACCACGCACGGCGTGGCGATTGCCGCGCTGCTGCCGCACGTGGTGCGCTGGAATTGGACTGCGGCGGAAGGGCTCTATGGCGAACTTGGCGGCCCGGGTCTCGCCGACCGTCTGGCGGAAATGGCCGCAGGCGCGGGCTTGCCTGGCCGCTTGCGGGAACTCGGCATTTCTCAAGACGCACTGCCATCGCTGGCAGAAGAAGCCGCCACTCAATGGACCGGCCGCTTCAATCCCCGCGCATTCGATTCCGCCGCTGCGCTGGAGATTTATCAGTCCAGCTATTAGAGGTTCCTTTCAATTGGCACGCCGCGTGCTTCGAGACAACGCATGAAGAAGACGAGGAACGAAACAGTGATCGCGAATACAGATCCGGAGCCGCTCTCCGATTCAGCCGGCCAATCCGGCGACACCCAGGGATTGCCAAGCATTGCCGAGGCCGGGCCGGAGAGCGTCGTGGAACTCGTAGAGGAAGGGCAAGCCTACGAGGCCGAAGTGATCAGCGGTGTGGAGAATGCGCCGGATCCGGATGTCGCCGAAGTGCATACGAAGCAAGTCCGGGAGGACGACGTGCCACCCGAATACCTTGACGATTTGCAGCGAGACGTCTGATCAGCGCCCGGGCCACTTCAGCGTTCCTACAATCTGCTTCACGTCGGCGACGCCTTCGTCTTCGAGGAAACGTTGTAGTTCGCGCGCCACGCGCGCGGGCGACTGGGGATCCCAAAACGTAGCCGTTCCGACTTCGACGGCGGTGGCGCCGGCCACCAGGAATTCGGCGGCGTCCTCGCCGGTGGCGATGCCGCCCAATCCAATCACCGGGATTTTCACTGCCTGTGCCGCCTGATATACCAGGCGCAGCGCGAGCGGCTTGATGGCCGGTCCGGATAGCCCTCCGAATCCCGCACCCAGCCGCGGACGGCGTGTGCGCGCATCGATCGCCAGAGCCACAAACGTATTCACCAGCGAGACGGCGTCGGCGCCACTATCTTCGGCGGCGCGCGCCAGTGGCTCGATGGCCGCCACATTCGGCGATAGCTTTACGATCACCGGCCGCCGGGCCACGCGTTTCACGGTGGAAACGACTTCCGCCAACAGGGCCGGATCGCTGGAAAAGAAGAGGCCGCCATGTTTCGTATTCGGGCAGGAAACATTGAGTTCGTAGCCAGCCAAGCCCTCGGCCGACTCCAGGATGCGCACCACTTCCACGTAATCTTCGGCGGTGTTGCCGAACACGTTCGCGAAGATGGCCGTCCGCAAACGCGCCAATTGCGGTAGCTTGTCGCGCACGAATGCGCGCACGCCGACGTTTTGCAGGCCGATCGAATTCATCATGCCGGCCCGCGCTTCCCAGAGGCGTGGCGGCGGATTGCCGTCGATCGGCTCGCGCGATAATCCCTTCACCACGAAGCCGCCGAGCGCGTTCAAATCTACGAGCTTGTCGAATTCGACGCCGTATCCGAATGTTCCCGAGGCTGCGAGGACGGGATTGCGGAGCGCGATGCCGCACAATGAAGTGGCCAGCCGCGCGTCCTCCCGGCTCATTTCGCGCGCTCGTCTTCGGTATCGGCGTAGGCCTCCGCCAGTACCTCGCCAATCGCCGATGAAGGCGCGGGAACCCCCGCGGCACGCGCGACGGTAGGCGCGATGTCAACCATGTTGATGGCGCGCTCGATGGGCTGCCTGGCGAACTGCTGCCCGTACAGAAAGACGGGGACACTCGTATCGTAGTTGTAGAGCGAGCCATACGATACGCCGCGGCCGGCCCCAGAATCTTCCATGGCGCCGGGCTCGTAGCTGAGCATGACATCGCCGGAACGCAATTCGTGAAAACTGTTTTCGAACCTCCGCCGCCACTCGCCGGTGTGCGAACAATCGCCATCCGCCGTGTAGTAGCCGGCTACGCCCGGGAGACGCAAGGCCGCCTCTGCCGCCATCTTCCGCGCGGCGTGCGCGGGCGTGTTTTGCTTCTGGAGCGCGTCCAGTTTCAGGTAGAGGAAAGGATAGACGTACTTCTCCACATAACCGTTCTTCACCGCGCCTTTATCGAGCGCGTCGGAAAGCGCCTTGTTGATGGCGTGCGCGAGGCTCTCGCCTGAAATCGCAAATTGCGACCGCACTGCCGGATCCGGCTCGGGGGGCGCCCCGTGCGCGCCGGCAAAAATCAGGTTGTAACGATTCTTCCCCAGCGCCCGGTTCAGCAGGTCCAGAGTGCTCTGAATCTGCAAGTCGAGACGCAGGGCCATCTGGTCCATCAGAGCCGCTAAGGGAGAGGACGAGCCGGTTTCGTAGCCCAGGAGCGCGATGGAACCCAGCGACACAAAAACGAAATCCAATGTCTGACCCTGGCCCAGTTGCTCCGCGGCGACCATGGCGCGCAGCAACTCAAATTGCGCATCCTGGCAAAAGTACGACGACTGGTAGAGGGCGAAGAAATCTTCGGGATGACGGGGATCGTAGGTCAAGGTACGCAAGGGTGGGAGGTCCCCGCGCGTTCCTACCGCGGTCCATTTCTTGTCGTGCAGTTGGTCCAGGGGCCGGGCGCTATTGTATGCCGCCAGCCATTCCGGGGCGTTGCCGCGGGTATTGAACCGGCCTTGCGTATCCATCCAGAACACTTGCGCGGCGGAACGGCCGGCCAGCAGCGAGGCCGGACCTTCGTTCAAACCCAGACTGAAGATGCGGCTGCGTCCGGCGCGCGCGACCTCGTCGGCCAGCGTGGCCGCTTCCAGAATGTCGGCGCGGGCCTGGGTTAACAAGTGTGTCTTGCGGTCGTACCACTGCTCAGCCACAATGCCGTGAACGCCAGGATAAGCCCCGGTGGCAAGCGTTGCCAGCCCGGTGGCCGTGAAGCCGCTGGCGGACAGCCGGCAATCCGGATAATAGACGCCTTTCGTCATCAGCTCGCGGAAACCGCCGGACGCAAGGAAGCTCGCGGCCCGGTCCAGGTAGAGCTGCCGGAACTGCTCCGCGATCAGGAACACGAACAGTCTTGGGCGGGGACGCAGCGCCTGCGGGCGGCCGGGAACAGCGGCTGCCAGCCCGGCGAGGGCGCCCGCGGCGAATCGCCTACGGGAAATGTCCATCGGGTTAGAGTTTAGCAATCCTGCCTGAAATATGGTACCTTGTTTTCCTTAATAACTTTTCATTTTCATAAAGGAATGGGTGTACACAGCACTCTTAGGGAGAACGGGCCGATGCGAGAGGAAGAAGATGGCAGCGTCTTGGGCTTGGCTACCATAAGGCGTAACCGGGGGATTTCGCTGGAGCAGATTGCGGAATCCACCAAAATCAATATTCGCAGTTTGCGGGCTATCGAAGGCGGCGATTTCAAGAAACTTCCGGGCGGGGTTTACAACACCAGCTATATTCGTCAATACGCCAAAGCCATCGATTTCGACGAAGCCGAATTATTGGCGTTCTACCGCATCAAGATGGGTGTGGCAACCAGTTCGGAGGACAGCCGCCACGGCCGTAGCAATAGCGACATCGTGGGCGGCGGCTTCCGGCCGGCTTCCATAGCCGGGTAAAGACGCCTTACCGCAAAGCAGCCACCAGGTCTCCGGTCTGCCTCGCCAGATTCCAGCGAGCCCGCTCGACTGCGTACTGGGAGTCGTAGAACGCGATCCACTTGCCGCTCTCGGCAATCCGGGATTCTTCGACCTGGCTAAGCAAGATTTTGCCCTCCTGCAAGAGCGCCAAGTTCACCGAAAGCTGTTCGCGCGCGAGATCCAGGTCGAGACGCGCAACATCCCGTTGCGCCTCCGCCTTGCGCACCTCGCGATAGGTCTGGCGCGTATCCGCGGTAATCTGGTTGCGTGTGTTGGCCAGTTGGATACGCAGTTTAGATGCGTCGGCGTCGGCGTCGGCGGCGGCCGCGCTCACGGCGGGCCCCAGCAACAATGGCAGCACGAACGAAACGCCGATCTCGCCGTTGTTGGGCTGATATTTCAGGAAGTAATTCTGGTAATGGTTAAATGTGGCGAACAGACCATACTGCGCCACCAGATCGGCATGCGGCAGCCGCGCCGCTTTGGCGCCGCGGGCTTCCAGGCCTTTTGCGGCAATCCCGGACTCCAGGCGGCGGAGCTCCGGGCTCGACCGTAATGCGCTTTCTACGGCGGCTTCCTCGGAAGGCGGCATGGCAGGCGATGGCCGCTCTTCGGCGGCGGGCTGTACACGATCTTCCGCGCCGTAGCCCAACACGATGGCCAGTGAGGTTTCAGCGGTTTCGCGGTCCCCATCCAGCGAATCGGCGATCTGCCGCGCGCGTGCCAGGTTGAAGGCCGCGCGCTTGGACTCGAGGGGCAATTCGCGCCCGTCCTTCACGCGCTGCTCGACGGTCGCGAGCACCTTCTGAGAACTCTCGATTTCCTGCCGTGCGGTCTGGCCGGCACGCGCCGCGCGCTCGGCTTCCACAAAGAGCGTCGCCGTCCGGTAGGCGACGTCGTCTTTCTTGGCGGCTGCGGCGATGCCTGCCCCATGGGCTTCTTCCCGGGAGCGGGCCACCGCGTAGCTCTGCTGGCGGTTGAACAGCGACTCCGAGACGCGCCCTTGCACGATGGAGGGAGCCGCGCCATCGATACTCATCGGAAATCCATTGGTATACGCCAAACCGCTGCCCAGATAGACGTGCGGCGCGAAGGGGTCCTTCTGAATACGCACAGCTTCACGGGCTTTCAGCTCATCCAGCCGCGCCATGGCGATCTCGGGGTTTTGTTGCAAAGCCCGCTCCACCGCCTGCCGCAGAGTCATGGTGTGGACCTCCGCGCGAAGGGCGGCGGCGCAGCACGCCAGCGTAAGGGTTTGAGTCAAGATCGACATACTGGTATTGTCTCAGGAGGCGCTTTCGCCGTTCACGGACGCCGCGCGAGCGCTTTGCGGTACTTGGCGATGTTGGCTTCTTGCGAAGCCAGGTCGGAAGCGAAGTTGTGTCCGCCGGAGCCGTCCGCGCGAGCCACGAAGTAGAGATAGTCGGTGCCGGCGGGGTGCAAGACGGCGTCGATGGACGCGACTCCTGGATTGGCGATCGGCCCAGGGGGCAGACCGGCATGCTGGTAGGTATTGTAAGGGTCGTCGCTGGCCAGGTCGGATTTGTGAATGGCGCCGTTGTAGCTGCCGGCCAATAGAGCCGCGTAAATGGTGGTGGGGTCGCAGTCCAGTTTCATTCCGATGCCCAGGCGGCGTTCGAAAACGGAGGCGATCACGGGCCGCTCGGCCGGAAGTTTGCCTTCCTTCTCCACCAGCGACGCCAGCGTGATGGTGCGGTGTATGGGAGCGCTGGTTCCCAGGCTGCGCCAGACTTCGCGAAACTTGCCGGTCATCATCAGGCAGAGCTGATCGGGGGTGGTCGTCCGGTTCAGCCGGTAGGTGCTGGGGAAGAGGTAGCCTTCGAGCGTAGGCGCTTCGGGATCGATATCGCGGATGAGGTCCGGACGGCGCGCCGCATCCAGGAAGCGCTCCGCCGAAAACACGTCGATTTTCTGGACCGCGGCCGCGATATCGAACATGTTCTTCCCTTCGGGCACCACCAGCTCATAGTAAAAGACGTCTCCGTGGCGGATGCGGTCGAAGACTTCGAGCACGGATGCCGCCTGCGTAAACCGGTATTCACCAGCCTGCAGCGCGGCGCCCCGGCGAAGGGCGCGGGCCACGGCGAAGGTCCAGGAATGCTCGATGACGCCGGCGTTCTGGAGCATGGCGGCGATCTGGCGAGCACTGGTTCCCCGGGGCACATCCACGAACACTTCTTGATTGAAAGCGATATAGCGTGTGTTCAGGTTCACGCCGACATAAATGACGACTGCGATCACAAACAGGAGCGCCACGGCGAGCCAACTGAAGATCTTCACAGGGAGTCCAGATAGCTCTGCAGCAGGATGACAGCGGAAAGCCGGTCGACGGCGCGGGCGCGTTTTTCAATGCTGATGCCGCTGGCGCGTAAGACGCGCGAAGCTTCCACGGTGGTCAGGCGCTCGTCCCAAAGGCGCACGGGACGGCCGGCGCGCGCGGTCAACGCGTCGGCGAACTCCCGCACCCAGGCTGACTGGCGGCCTTCGTCACCGCTCATGTGCAGCGGATTTCCGATCAGGATCAGGGAGACGTCGCGCTCCTCGACCTGGCGAGTGAGTTCGGCCAGATCGGCCCGCTTGGTGGTGCGCTCCAGGTTGGGAAGCCCTTGCGCGGTGATACCCAGGGGGTCGCTGATGGCCATGCCGATGCGCTTCTTTCCCAGATCGAGTGCCAGGATGCGTGGTTTCGAGGACGGCATGCCGCGTAAGACTCATTTCATTATAAACGCGGGCATGGTAGATTCGAGACAGGGATCTCTCGCTTAGTGGCCATTTTGTCCAATCCCCTGCGCGCCGCCGAGCAGGAAGTACGAAATATCGCCCTGCCGCTGATCGCGCTGGGCGTGGTGATCGCGATCCTATATTTCGGCAGGGTCTTCTTTATCACGTCGCTGGCGGCGGTTATGCTGGCTTTCATCCTGGAACCTTTCGTCACTCTCCTGGTGCGCATTCGTTTTCCGCGGTCGCTGGCCAGTTTCGTGGTGTGCGCGGCCGCGCTTTCCATGCTGTATCTGTTGGGAATGGGAGCCTACTCTGAGTTCTCCGGTCTGGCCGAGGAACTGCCGCGGTACAGCCAGCGCATCGGCGACCTGGTAGAGAACGTGTCGCAGAAGGTGGAAAACCTGGAACAGCGGAGTTACCAGTTAGTGATGCCGGCCCACAAACCGGTGGCGCCTCCGCCGGAGCCCGCGCGGAAGAAAAAACGCACGGCGGATGTGGCGGCGCCGGCGATCCCCGGAGCCATTCCGGAGGTGCGCATTCACGCGGATTCATCGCCCATCAAAGACTTTATTTCGGTGCGGCTGGGGTCCTTCTATCAGATCATGCTGATGGCTTCGTTTGTGCCGTTTCTAGTGTACTTCATGCTGAGCTGGCACGATCACATCCACCGCAGTTTCCTGCAGTTCTTCCATGGCGAAGACCGCGCGGCGGCGGCGCGCAGCCTGCAAGGCATCGCCGACATGGTGCGCGCGTTCGTGGTGGGGAATTCGGTGCTGGGACTGCTGCTGGCGGCAGTCAGCTCCCTGGCATTTTATGTGATTCACCTGCCCTACGCCCTGCTGGTCGGTCCGTTGAGCGGTTTCTTGAGCCTGGTGCCGTATGTGGGACTCCCGCTGGCCGCGTTGCCACCGTTATTTGTCGCGCTCACGGCGTACGACACCATCTCAGGCTACCTGCTGGTGGTGGCGATCGTGGCGGCCTTCCATATCCTGGCGCTGAACCTGTTGTATCCGAAGGTGGTGGGGTCGCGCGTGCATTTGAACCCCCTGGCCGTCACTTTTTCGCTGATGCTGTGGGGATTTCTATGGGACGCAGCCGGGCTGCTGTTGGCGATTCCGATGACGGCGGCCTTCAAGGCAGTCTGCGACAACGTGAAGGGACTACGGCCCATCGGAAAGTTCCTGGGAGATTGAGGCGCACCAATGGCGTGACGGCGCCGCTAGTTAACTTGGCGGACAGGCGCCCGAAGGCATGTGCCGAACCCGCTCACGCGGATCGCGCCATGAGCTGCGAAGGAGCCACCGCCGGAACGGTGGCTTTGATTCGCCGCAAAGCCTCGCGGTCGAGAACGCGTTCCCAGCACGCCGGGCATTGGTGGAATTCAAGGTCGGGGATGGTGTAGGTCTTGCCTTGAAATTCGCCGGTCCAATTCCGGCGCACCTTTTTGATCTCATCGCTGCCACAAGTCGGACAAAAAGTAATGTCAAGCATATATATGATTGGACGCGGCGCGCTTCCGCGCCGCTACCTCAGTAGAATCAAAATCCAGTACCGCTATTCCGCCAGCGAATCGTCGCCGGTATTCTCGGTCAATCCGCCCGCGTACTGAATACGGGCCTCTTCGTCGTAGCCGGGGATGGATTCGAGCGTGGGCTCCACCACCGGCTCTTCCACTACGTCTTCGCCGGCGATCTTGACGCGCCGGTAGTACTCCATGCCGGTTCCCGCGGGCACCAGGCGGCCCATGATCACGTTTTCCTTCAGGCCGCGCAAGTAATCCACCTTGCCGTTGATGGCAGCTTCGGTAAGCACGCGAGTGGTCTCCTGGAAGGAGGCCGCGGAGATGAACGAATCCGTGGAAAGCGATGCCTTGGTGATTCCCAACAACACGGCCCGGCCTTTCGCCGGACGGCCCCCGGACTCGATCGTGAGCTGATTGATGGCGCGGAAGCGGAACTTGTCGACTACTTCTTCCGGCAGAAACTCCGTATCGCCGATATCTTCGACCTTCACCCAGCGCATCATCTGGCGGACGACCACTTCCAGGTGCTTGTCGTTGATGTTGACACCCTGCAGCCGGTAGACTTCCTGGATCTCGTTGACCAGATACTTCTGCAGTTCTTTCTCGCCGAGGACGTCCAGGATGTCGTGCGGATTGCGAGGGCCGTCCATGAGCGGCTCGCCGGCTTTTACTTTCTCACCTTCCTGCACGTTGATGTGAACGCCGCGAGGCAACGAGTATTCGCGCTGCTCGCCATCTTCGCCGACCACATAAATCTTGCGCTGCCCCTTGGTCACTTCGCCGTATTTCACGTTGCCGTTGATTTCCGCCATGATCGCGGTTTCGCGCGGCTTGCGGGCTTCGAACAGTTCCACGACGCGCGGCAGACCGCCGGTGATGTCTTTGGTCTTGGTGGTCTCACGCGGGATCTTGGCCAGCACGTCGCCGGCGTGAACTTCCTCGCCGTCGCGCGCCATCAAGTGGGCGTGGGTAGGCATCAGGTACTTCTTGGCTTCGGACTTGCTGCCCAGGGCGCTGTCGGGCCGCACGATCACGGTTGGCTGGCGCTTCTCATCCGGGGAATCGATCACCACGAGCTGCGACATGCCGGTGACTTCATCCAACTGTTCCTGCATGGTCATGCCTTCCAGCAGGTCTTTGAAGTGCACGGTGCCGGTGACTTCCGTGAGGATCGAGAACGTATAGGGATCCCACTCCAACAGGATCTGGTTAGCCTTGACGGGGCCGCCGTCCTCCACCAGGATCTTGGCGCCGTACACCATTTGATAGCGCTCTTTTTCGCGGCCTTTGTCGTCGACTACCGCCATAATGCCGTTCCGGTTCATGGCGATCAGTTCACCGGTCTTGCTGCGCACGGACTGCACCCCGATGTAGCGGGCAAAACCATCGGACTTGGAGTCCTGCGTGGACTGCTCCGAAATACGGGAAGCCGTGCCGCCGATGTGGAAGGTGCGCATGGTGAGCTGCGTGCCGGGCTCGCCGATGGACTGGGCGGCAATGACGCCCACTGCTTCGCCACGCTCGACCAGCCGTCCGGAAGCCAGGTTGCGGCCGTAGCACATGACACAGACACCGCGCTTCGATTCGCAAGTGAGCACCGAACGGATCTTGACGCGCTCGATGCCGGCAGCCTGGATGGCGGCGGCCAGGTCTTCGGTGATCTCCTGGTTCACGGCCACGATCACATTGCCTTCGTAGTCCTTCTGATCTTCGAGCGCCACGCGCCCGACGATGCGGTCGCGCAAAGGCTCGATGATTTCGCCGGATTCGATAATGGGCTCCACATAGATTCCTTCGGTGGTGCCGCAGTCGGTTTCGGCGATGATGACATCCTGGGAGACGTCCACCAGGCGGCGAGTGAGATAGCCGGAATCGGCCGTCTTCAAAGCCGTATCGGCCAAACCCTTGCGGGCGCCGTGCGTGGAGATGAAGTACTGCAATACGTTGAGGCCTTCGCGGAAGTTGGCGGTGATCGGCGTCTCGATGATCTCGCCGGAGGGCTTGGCCATCAATCCGCGCATACCGGAAAGCTGGCGGATCTGCTGTTTGGAACCGCGCGCGCCAGAGTCCGCCATGATGTAAATCGGGTTGAGGTAGCGGCCGGTGCGGTCGTCCTCTTCCATGGCGTGGAACATTTCATCGGAAACCTTCTCGGTGACCTTCGACCAGATTTCGATGATCTTGTTGTAGCGTTCGCCGTGGGTAATGGCGCCGTCCTGATATTGGTTTTCGACGGCCACCACTTCTTTTTCCGCCTCGCTCACCAGGCCGGCCTTTTCGGAAGGTACAACCATGTCGTCGATGCCGATGGAAATGCCGGCGCGGGTGGCATACAGGAAGCCCAGAGATTTCACCTGGTCGAGCATCTGGACCGTCACCACCAAACCGAACTTCAGGTAGCAATACTGCACGAGTTGAGCGAGGCCCTTCTTCTTCAACAAGCCGTTGATGAAGGGCATGTCCTGCGGCAGTTGGTCGTTCAGGATCACGCGGCCGACGGTGGTCTCCATGTACTGCTTAACGAACTCAATGGGCTCGGTATGCAGCATGTTCTGGTTGTCGAAAGCATGCACCAGATCGATGACCTTGCCGGTATAGCGCAGCTTGATCGGCGTGAGGGTCTCAACTTCACCCATTTCGAGCGCGATCAGCACATCTTCAACCGAGGCGAAGGTGCGCCCTTCTCCCTTAGTGCCGGGACGCGCCTTGGTGAGGTAGTAACAACCCAGCACCATGTCCTGGGTGGGCACGGCAATGGGGCCGCCGTGCGCCGGCGAAAGAATATTGTTGGAAGACAGCATCAGCGTGGACGCCTCGATCTGCGCTTCCGGAGACAGCGGGATATGGACGGCCATCTGGTCGCCATCGAAATCCGCGTTGAACGCGGTGCAAACCAGCGGATGGATCTTGATGGCCTTGCCTTCCACCAGGACCGGCTCAAAAGCCTGGATACCCAGGCGGTGCAACGTGGGAGCGCGGTTCAAAAGAATTGGGTGGTCTTTGATGACTTCTTCGAGAATGTCCCAAACCACCGGGTCCTGCTGCTCGACGAGTTCCTTAGCTTGCTTGATGGTGGTGCAATGGCCGCGCTGCTCGAGGCGGTGATAGATGAAGGGCTTGAATAGCTCGAGCGCCATCTTCTTCGGCAAACCGCATTGGTTCAGCTTCAGTTCGGGGCCGACTACGATGACGGAGCGGCCGGAGTAGTCGACGCGTTTGCCAAGCAGGTTCTGGCGGAAGCGGCCTTGCTTGCCTTTCAGAGTATCGGAGAGCGATTTCAGCGGGCGGTTGTTGGCGCCGCGCAGCACACGGCCGCGGCGGCCGTTATCGAACAGCGCGTCCACGGCCTCCTGCAGCATGCGTTTTTCGTTGCGGACGATCACATCGGGTGCATGCAGCTCGATCAGCTTCTTCAGGCGGTTGTTACGATTGATGACGCGCCGGTACAGGTCGTTCAGATCGGAAGTGGCGAAGCGGCCGCCATCCAATGGCACCAGCGGGCGCAATTCCGGCGGAATAACGGGGATCACGTCGAGAATCATCCACTCAGGCTTGTTGCCGGATTTGCGGAAGGATTCCACCACGCGCAGACGCTTGGCGAATTTCAGTTTTTTCTGCTGGGAGGTTTCGGTCTTCATCTTCGTGCGAATATCTTCGCTGAGGAATTCGACGTCGACCTTCTTGAGCAACTCTTTGATACCTTCGGCGCCCATCATGGCGACGAACTTGCCGGGGTGATCCTGATCGAGCTGGCGCTTACGCTCGTCGGTGATGACCTCGCCGCGCGTCAGTTCGGGCACTTCGCCGGGGTCTACCACTACAAACGCTTCGAAATAAAGCACGCGCTCCAATTCGCGGAGGGTGATATCCAACAGGTGGCCGATACGGCTCGGGAGGCCCTTGAAGAACCAGACATGCGAGCAGGGGCTGGCCAATTCGATATGTCCCAACCGTTCGCGGCGGACGCGGGCGAGGGTAACTTCCACGCCGCACTTGTCGCAGATCACGCCGCGATGCTTCATGCGTTTGTACTTGCCGCACAAGCATTCCCAATCCTGGGTAGGCCCGAAAATACGCGCGCAGAACAGACCGTCGCGCTCCGGCTTGAAGGTCCGGTAGTTGATGGTCTCCGGCTTGGTAACTTCTCCGTGGGACCAGCTCCGAATCTTTTCGGGAGATGCCAAGCTGATCCGGATGGAATCGAAATCAGCGATCAAGTTTGCGCGGTCGTAAGGTGAAGATCTCATTTATGCCTCCTATACAACGTGGCTGACGGTTAGTGGCTGGTGGTTAGTGGCTGGTGTTTAGCTCTATCTACAGGGGCACCAGGCACAGCGCACCGGCCACCGCTCTTAGTCTGCTGCAGGCGCCATATCCAGCACTTCGTGCGGCGCCTTCTTCATTAACTCCACATCCAGGCACAAGGACTGCAACTCGCGGATGAGCACGTTGAAGGATTCCGGCACACCCGGCTCGATGGCCGCTTCGCCCTTGACGATGGCCTCGTAAATCTTGGCGCGGCCGTATACGTCGTCGGACTTGGCGGTCAGCAACTCCTGCAGAATGTATGCGGCGCCGTATGCTTCGAGCGCCCACACTTCCATTTCGCCGAAGCGCTGTCCGCCGAACTGCGCCTTGCCGCCCAGGGGCTGCTGCGTGATCAGCGAATAGGGTCCGATGGAACGCGCGTGAATCTTGTCGTCCACCAGGTGTGAAAGCTTCAGCATGTAAATGTAGCCAACCGTCACCGGCTGCTCGAACGGCTGTCCGGTAAGGCCGTCGTAGAGCGCGGTCTTACCGTCCTTGGGCAGATTCGCGTCGGTGAGAGCCTTCTTGATTTCGCGCTCCGTAGCTCCGTCGAATACCGGCGTGGCGTAGTGGAGGCCGAGTGCTTTGGCGGCCCACCCGAGGTGGGTCTCCAGGATCTGGCCGACGTTCATGCGGGAAGGCACGCCCAATGGATTCAGGACGATCTCGACCGGCGTTCCATCCGGGAGGTAAGGCATGTCCTCATCCGGAAGAATGCGCGCGATCACGCCCTTGTTTCCGTGGCGGCCGGCCATCTTATCGCCCACGGAAAGCTTGCGCTTCATGGCGATGTAGACCTTTACCAGCTTGATCACTCCGGGCGGCAGCTCGTCGCCCTTGCGCAGCTTGGCGACCTTTTCGTCGGTGATCTTCTCGAGCACCGCGATCTGCCGCGAGGTCATCTCTTCGATTTCGTCGATCTGTTCGTTAACGCGGGGATCCTTGTCCTTGAAGCGCATACGCTTCAAGTCGCGCGATTTCATCTTCTCAATGAGGTCGCGGCTCAGATCCGTATCTTTGGCCAGCAGGCGCTTGTTGGTCTTCTCGTCGTGCAGATCGGCCAGGAGCCGTTTGCCTTCGAGAAGGTTGCCCAGGCGCTTGGCGCGTTCGTCGGTCAGGATACGGATTTCGTCCTGCAGGTTGCGCTGCAGGCGCGCGATCTGGGATTCTTCGATGGCCCGGGACCGCTCATCCTTCTCCTGCCCCTTGCGCGAGAAAATCTTGCAGTCGACCACGGTGCCCTCGATTCCTGGCGGGCAGTAAAGTGAAGCATCCTTCACGTCGCCGGCCTTTTCGCCGAAGATCGCGCGCAGCAGCTTCTCTTCGGGAGTGAGCTGGGTTTCTCCCTTGGGAGTGACCTTGCCCACCAGAATGTCGCCGGGCTTCACCGTGGCGCCGATGCGGATCACGCCACTCTCATCCAGATTGCGCAGGAACGAATCCGCGATATTGGGGATGTCGCGCGTGATTTCTTCCGGGCCCAGCTTGGTGTCGCGGCCCTCGATTTCGAATTCTTCGATGTGGATGGAGGTGTAATAATCTTCCTTGACCAGCTTCTCGCTGACCAGGATGGCGTCTTCAAAGTTGCAGCCGCGCCAAGGCATGAAGGCCACCAGCACGTTGCGGCCGAGAGCCAACTCGCCCATATCGGTGCAAGGACCGTCGGCCAGCACCTGTCCCTTGGTGACTCGCTGCCCCATGGCCACGATGGGCTTCTGGTTGATGCAGGTGTTCTGGTTAGAGCGCTTGAACTTGGTGAGCTGGTAAATGTCCGCGCCGACTTCGCGGGAGAGCTGCCCTTCATGCGCCGCGCCGCCTTCCACGCGTACGATGATGCGCTCGGAATCGACGGAATCGACAATACCCGCGCGTTTGCACAACACCACCGCGCCCGAATCGCGGGCGGTGACCCGCTCCATGCCCGTACCCACGTAAGGCGCGTCGGCGCGCAATAGCGGCACGGCCTGGCGTTGCATGTTGGAACCCATCAAGGCACGGTTGGCGTCGTCGTTCTCGAGGAACGGAATCAAGCTGGCGGCCACCGAGACGAGCTGCTTGGGGCTGACGTCGATGTACTCGATTTCGTCGCGGTGCTTCAAGACGAAATTGCCGGCCTGGCGAGTGTTGCAGAGATCCGGCACAATGCGGCCGTTCTCATCCAGGTCGACGTTGGCCTGGGCGATGGTCCACTTGTCTTCCTCCCACGCGGAGAGGTATTCGCAGTGCGCTTCGTACTCAGCCGGCTGTTTCTTGGCGGCCAGACCGGCGTTGGCTTTTTCGATATCGGCGCGGCGGACGATGTCGCCCACCTTGTATGGCGTGTCGCCCGGATTGAGGATTTTGATCTCATCCACGACGACGCCTTTTTGCACTTTCCGGTAGGGGCTCTCGATGAAGCCGTATTCATTAATACAGGCGAAGCACGATAGCGACGAGATCAAACCGATGTTGGGACCTTCAGGCGTCTCAATCGGGCAGATGCGGCCGTAATGTGTGGGGTGCACGTCGCGGACTTCGAAGCCGGCGCGCTCGCGAGAAAGACCACCCGGACCGAGCGCGGAAAGACGCCGTTTGTGCGTAATCTCCGAAAGCGGATTGGTTTGATCCATGAACTGGGAGAGTTGGCTGGATCCAAAGAACTCACGGATGGCCGCCATAACGGGCTTGGCATTCACCAGGTCGTGCGGCATGGCCGTAGACATTTCCTGGTAGACGGACATCTTCTCTTTGATGGCGCGCTCCATGCGCACCAAGCCGATACGGAACTGGTTTTCCAACAATTCGCCCACGGCGCGCACGCGGCGATTGCCGAGGTGATCGATATCGTCCACCGCGCCGATGCCTTTACGCAGTTTGAGCAGGTACTTGATGGTGGCGCGAAAATCCTCAGGATCGAGGGTGCGCTTGTCGAGCGGCGTGGCGTCCGCCCGATCAAAGAGTTTGATGTTGAACTTCATGCGGCCCACGCGCGAGAAATCGTACTTCCGCGGGTCGAAGAACATGCCCTGGAACAACTGCGTGGCGGTATCGAGAGTGGGCGGATCGCCCGGACGCAGCTTGCGGTAGATTTCGATGAGCGCTTCGTTCTGGGCTTTGACGCTGTCTTTGCGCAGAGTCGCCGAAATCACGGTACCCACGTCGTCGCGTTCCGGAAAGAAGACCTCGAATTCCTCGATGCCGGCTTCCATCAGCTTCTGGACGCCCGTGGTGGTCAGCTCATTGTTCGCGTCGATGAGGACTTCGCCGGTGGCCATGTCCACCACGTCCGCGGCGATGTAGGCGCCTTCCAAATCGTTAGGTGCGATCTCGGTCTGCTGAATCTTGGACGCCTGAATGGCCTTGATCAGAGAATCGGTGATCTTCTTACCTTGGCCGACGATGGTCTCGCCACCCTTGCCGTTGATGGCGTGGGAGAGCTTCAGCCCTTTGACGCCGTGGGTAAACTCACCATCCTTCGTGTAGAGGTTCCAGTAAAGTTTATTGTCCTTAATGGAGATGCGGTCTACGGTGTAGAACGCATGCAGGACCTGTTCATCGCTCTTGAAGCCCAGTGCCCGCAGAAAGACGGAACCGTAGAATTTTCGCTTCCGGTCGATACGTACGTACAGCAGGTTTTTGGTGTCGTACTCGAACTCGACCCAGCTTCCGCGGTAGGGAATGATCTTACCCAGGAAGTAGCCCTGCGCCGGGACACGCTCGAAGAACACACCGGGGGAGCGATGCAACTGAGAGACAATGACGCGCTCGGTGCCGTTGATGATGAAGGTGCCATTGTCCGTCATCAGCGGGATTTCGCCGAAGAAGACTTCCTGCTCCTTGATATCGCGGACGCTTTTGACTCCAGTAGTGGGATCCTTGGCGTAGACCGTGAGCCGGATGGTGACTTTCAGGGGCGCGGCGTAGGTCATGCCGCGTTCCTGACACTCGACCATGTCGTATTTCAATTGCAATCCGACCGGGTCGCCGCACTTGTTGCAGAATGTGACTACGTTCTTGTTGAACGTTCCGCAATGATGGCAAAGCACATCGCCCGCGTGGAAGGGATCGGTGCGGATTGTGGCGCCGCAGTTCCGGCAAGTGGACCGCAGGTGATGCAGGCCTTTCAGGTTGCCGCACTTGCATTCCCAGTTACCAATGGAGTAATCGACAAACTCCAGTTCACTGACACCGCGAAAATCGGAAATGGGGAATACCGAACTGAAAACCGTTTGCAGACCCGTGTCTTCCCGCTCGTTGGGAAGCAGGTCCATCTGCAAGAACCGCTCGTAGGAATTCTTCTGAACCTCAATGAGGTTCGGAATGGGGATCGAAGTTTTGATTTTAGAAAAATCAACTCGCTCGGGGGCGGCACCGCTGTTTTGAATATCCATGTCTTCTTTAAACTCCTGAGGGCCGAACAACCTAAGCAAAAAAGGCTAAGAACCGCAAAAGCACCGGCCAAGCCGGAGGAGCATCGCTCCTGGGAGTGGCCAAAATTTAGTCGAGAAGCAGGGACCGAACCGGAGCCGGAACGGTAGTGGCTGCGAGAGCCGGGTCGAAGTCTTCAGCGAGAGCTGCTGAGAAAGCGGGGGGAGCAGGCCCGGAAGGGCACACAAATCCTGTAAAGGAATTGCAGGCGCAAAATGGCACGCAAATCCACGGGTTGCAGTCGCGATCCAACTGCAATTTAGATACCAGGATCCAAAATTCACAGTCACCAATGGGATCAAGTTCGGTTGAAAGAAGGAGATCCCAACCGATAATCCTACCAGAGTCTCACCCCGGTCGTCAACAGCAACCTTGGAACCGATGCTAATGCGTTCAGTTCCAGCAACTTGCAGGCAATGGCCCGCTCGCCTTACTTTACTTCAACGGTCGCGCCGGCATCCGTGAATTTCTTTTTGATGGTTTCGGCTTCGTCCTTGCTGACGCCTTCCTTGATCGGCTTAGGCGCGCCGTCGACCAGATCCTTGGCTTCTTTCAAGCCCAGGCTGGTGACTTCGCGAACCGCCTTGATGACGTTGATTTTGTTGGCGCCGACCACCGTGAGAACGACAGAGAACTCGGTCTTCTCTTCGGCAGCGGGCGCAGCCGCCGCGGCCGGACCGCCGGCCACCATGACCGGAGCTGCCGCTGCAGCAGATACGCCTAACTTTTCTTCCAGCAGCTTGACGAGCTGGGAAGCTTCGAGCAGTGTCAAACCTTGAATTTGATCCGCGATTGTATTGATGTCCGCCATTTGTCCTAGAGTACTCCTATCTTTTCAAAAAAATCGAGCTTGCAGCCTTGAGCGATCAGCCTTCGGCCTTAAACTTGTTCTCCTTGCAACCTTGATCGATCGCCACGGCTATATTCCGGCCGACCGCGCCCAATGCCGACACCAGCCGCTGCGCCGGAGAATTGATGAGGAACAGCAGCTTGGCGAAGATCTCCTCTTTCGGGGGCATGCTTGCCAGGTCGCCGATCGCTTTGACGTCGATCACCCGGCCCTCGACCAAACCCGCCTTGAACGTGAACGCCGGATTCGTCTTGGCATAGGCAGTCAGAGCCTTGGCCAGCGCCACCGGATCGGAGGTGGTGTAGGCCAGCGAGGTCATGCCGCGCAGGTTCTTCATCAACTCTTCGGCGGCGGTGCCCTCGGAGGCTTTCTCGGCGATGTTGTTCTTGATTACGCGGTACTTGCCGCCCGCGGCGCGAATTGTTTTTCGTAATTCGAAATCCTGCGCCACGCGCAATTTTTCGTAACCGGTGACAAACAGGTTCCGGGACGCCTGCAAATCCTGGCGCAGGGCTTCGAGATCCTTTTTCTTATCTGCTTTCTTCTTCATTTCGACACCCGAGAGGAACTAGATGGCCGCCTTGGCGCTGAATACCGTCACATCCAGCGATACGCCCGGCCCCATAGTCGAGCAGAGGGTAGCGCTCTTGACGTACTTTCCTTTGGCCGCGGCGGGCTTAGCCTTGACTACGGCGCTGATGAGACTGGAAGCGTTTTCAACCAGCTTCTCCGAAGAGAAACTGATCTTGCCGACAGGCGCGTGAATGATTCCGGTTTTGTCGACGCGGAACTCCACCTTGCCGGCCTTGATCTCCTTGACGGCTTTCGCCACGTCCTGCGTGACCGTTCCGGTTTTCGGGTTGGGCATGAGGCCGCGCGGGCCGAGGATCTTGCCGAGTTTGCCGACCGAGCGCATCATGTCCGGGGTCGCAATCACGGCATCGTAATCCGTCCAGCTCTCGGACTGGATTTTGTTGACCATATTATCGCCGCCCACGAAATCGGCGCCCGCTTCCTCGGCTTCTTTTTGCTTGTCGCCGCCGGCGATCACCAAAACTTTCTTGGACTTGCCCAAGCCGTTGGGCATCACGACCGTGCCGCGCACCATCTGGTCGGCGTGTTTGGGATCCACACCCAGCCGCAGGTGGACTTCGACGGTTTCGTCGAACTTCGCGTACTTGATCTTTTGAAGCAAAGGCACGGCCTCTTCAAGCGGGTATTCGCGCGCTTGGACCTGTTTGGCCGCAGCCTGATATTGTTTTCCTGGTTGATGTGCCATAACTCCTCACTGGTGCAAGCGGTCTGGCCTAGAAGCACAAACCTCCCATTGAGCGTCTTTGAGGGACATCTGAAAGATTAGCACATCAATGCGTAACACGCAACTCTGGTTTTTTCGAGTGTTTGGTGTCGGGCTTCGTTGGCTGATTCCCGGCCGAGGCTAGTCTGGGCTAGAATGGGAGGAGCCGCAGTGCATTTTAAGAGTCGGGGCGTAGCGCAGCCCGGTAGCGCACCTGCCTTGGGCGCATTACGGTCGGCTTCCAACGGTTCTTTTAATCCTCCACACTTTTAATGTTTTCAACAATTTGGGGAATCTGCTTTTCGCTCGAAGCTAACCCCAAGGGCTCCCACGAGAATGGTTTTGACACGGTTTTGACACGGTCGTAGCGGGTCATGCAGCCCGACCGGGTTCCACTCGCTTGATCAGCTTCGCGATCTCGCCAGGAGTCGCTCCAATAGCTAACAGCGACCGCATCATCAAGTCGACGGTCACTGACCGGTCCGCCGCTTCCATCTTGGCAACACGCGATTGGCTGGAGCCCAGTTGCTCCGCCAGAGCGGCTTGAGTCATTCCATGTTGCTCCCGCAGTTGCCGGACCCCAGCGGCAAGTGCCAGCTTCAATTCAACGAACTGTGCTTCCTGCAGGTTGAGCTTGAGGAACTCAGCCGCGTCCCCAACAGTCCACCCTTTCTGCTGCAACCGTGCCTTCTTTAAGCTGTTCATTTTCGCTTCCTTTCCCCGCCCGAAGCTACGCGGATGTAGGCTGCAAGGCGTCTTCTGCAATTCGTCAAGACTTCGTTTGGTGTCGCAGCAGTCTTCTTGCTGAACACATCGAGGATCACGACGGCGTCAGTAGCAACGTGGTAGACAATCCGCCAAGTTTGGTTCTCGTCGTTGACACGGATCTCATGGCATTGCGAGCCAATTGATGGCATTGGCCGCGAATGCGGCAGACCGAGAATCTCACCTTTCTGCAATCTGCGCAGCAGGAATCCGGCTTCGACCCGAGCTTCAGCACTGAAAGGCGGCGTCTTCACCTCGCCTCTCAACCAAACCAGCGGTTTATTCAGCGTACGAGCCACGATTCCTTATGTCTAATATGACATAAATGAACGAGGCTTCGCGAGACCCGGCGTGGATGCAGGCCAGCGAGTTCAGCTCAGCCCTGAACACGAGCTGGACCAAAATTGCCGAAACCTTGCGCCGTTCGGCGAATCCCGGATGTACAGATGGCGAAAACGCCACGACGGCGCCGCTCGTCGATCGCTCTCTCGAGATCACCTTGAAGTCGATACCGTCTCCCACTGCTGCCTGCCGCCTCGATCTTGCGCCTGGTCTTTTCTTCTTTCTCAATCCAACTCGCAGTCAGAAGCAGCAAGGAGCGAACGGTCGAACTTCGCGCCCAGCCCTCCCTTTGGCCCGGTGCTGTCCCAGATGCCGAAAACGAGCGCCGTCGGGCACACCCTGAACAGTGGCCCTGCGTTGCGCAGACTGGCGTCGGTGAACGACTTCCCGAACGTGGATGATCGAAACAGCTTTTCTTTGCCATCCTCGGCAATGAAGCTGTCGCGCAAAAGCGCGTCGGCCACGCGATGTGGGGCGGTGAGGGAGGTTACTCTGCCGACGTCCGGCGCAACCTTGGAAAAATCGACCTCAATTACCGGCAGCGTGAGCTTCTTCTCGTCCCACAGCGCCTGCAGCGCCTCCTCCATCCGGTTCGCCTGACTCTGCACCGAATCGATGAGCACGCAAGCAACGTCCTTCCCCCCGCTGCGCCGGGTCTCGAAGGCATACTTTGCGCCTGCACGCTTCTCGTTGTCGCCCACCTTATGCGACGGTGGAAACACCTTGTCGCCGGAGCCCCCCGCCGGCTCCAGCACGGCGCGGCCTCGGATCGCGTGCGCCGGCTTCTATGTGGTGTTTACTGAGTTCATTGAGCGTGATGTTCTGACTTATGCTTCCTCCAGAAAAAGACCCGATTCCACGGCGATCAAGCTGCGGCCAGCTTCCGTTCTCTTCTTCGTAAGGATTATCTCAGAAATCGTATCGCTTCAGACCAACTCTTAGTTTTCGGTCGCCTCAGCCCCTGCTTGAAAAGCAGGTGCGCTCAGAACGCCACCCGGACAACAGAACCAATAGATTGCAAACTGACAGGACCAGAGCAACTTGGCTTCGAGCTTCGAACTAACGTCCCTCCAGCCGAGTAGCAGCCAAACCTGGACGGCTAACCTATTGAAACTACGACTTCTCGATTTTGGCAGGGCCCACGCTCCGCAGCGGGGTTTTGGCACGGTTTTGACACGGTCAGTCCAGACTGGTCGTTGCGCGATTTGGAGAAGTAATTTAAAATCAAAAGGCTGGCAAATGTCGGGGCGTAGCGCAGCCCGGTAGCGCACCTGCCTTGGGCGCAGGGGGTCGTCAGTTCAAATCTGACCGCCCCGACCAAAAATGAAGAGATTTCCATCCGTGGTGGGGCGTTCAATCGTCTGAACTGGTGGGCCCTGTAGGATTTGAACCTACGACCAACGGATTATGAGTCCGCTGCTCTAACCGCTGAGCTAAGGGCCCGGCCGCCACTCGTTGCTATTCATTAATGTTACCAAACCCCATAATCGCGTAACCAGGCACCGGTTAACCAGCCGTCGCATCGTGACAATCCCGGCGCAGTGGAGTAGGATGACGAAAGACCGATGACAGATCCGGCGTTGCCCAGCGACACCCCCGAGATTCCGGACAAGTTGTACTTCAGGATCGGCGAAGTGGCCAGTTTGCTAGCCGTCGAACCTTATGTGCTGCGGTATTGGGAAAGCGAGTTTCCTAGCCTTGCGCCGAAGAAGTCCGGTACCGGACACCGTCTTTACAGGCGCAAAGACGTCGAGCTCCTCCTGAAGATCAAGCATCTGTTGTACGAAAAGCGATTTACGATTGAAGGGGCCCGGCAGGCCCTCCATAACGACTCTAAGGGGATCAAGCCAAGGGTCCCCGACAAGAAACAGCGGGATCTGTTTGCGCCCGACCCATTAGCCGGAATCCGCACCGAATTAGCTTCTATATTACAGATTCTAAAATAGTTATCTATGGTCGCCAACAATCGCTGCGTAAATCCGGTCCAAGTCGTCAGCAGAGTAATATTCGATTTCGATGCGGCCCTTCTGGCGGGCGCGCTCAGTGATGCGCACCTTAGTTCCGAGCACTCGTTCCAATTCGTCAATCGCGGCCTTTACATTGGGATCGGACTGCACCTCATCGACGGCTTTTGGCTTGCGGTCTTCCACCATTTTCTGGGTAATCCGCTCGACCTGCCGTACCGACCAGCCCTGCGCGACGGATTTCTCGGCGACTTCCCGCTGCAACTCGGCGGTAGGTAGGGTAAGAAGACAGCGGGCGTGCCCGATGGATAGTCTTTTCTCGGCGATAAGTTGTTGTATGTCGGTGGGTAGTTGCAGTAACCGGATGAGGTTTGCGATCGTCGATCGATCTTTGCCTGTCCTGCGGCCGATCTCTTCATGATTCAACTGCAGTTCGCGGCAGAGCCGATCAAAGGCCTGGGCAGTTTCAATCGCATTTAGATCCTCCCGTTGGATATTCTCGATCAGGGTAATCTCGAGCAACCGGTCGTCCGGGATTTCCTGAATGACTACGGGCACGGTGGCGATGCCGGCTATCTTTGCAGCCCGCCAGCGGCGCTCTCCGGCGACGAGTTGGTATTTTTCGGCCCTCCGCCGGACAACTAAAGGCTGAATAATGCCGTTTGCCCGTATCGACTGCGCCAGTTCCTCGATACGGTCATGCTGGAAGACGCGGCGGGGCTGGAGCGGGTTGGGCTCAATGAGATCGATCGGGAGCTGCGCAACCTCCTCCCCGCGATGCGCCGTTTCCTGCGGAGGTTGTGCCGTGGGCCGCGTGGGCAGCAGCGCGCTAAGTCCCTTACCGAGCGCCCTGCGCGGATTGTCCACGTTTTTGTTCATTGTCGAGAATCTCCTTGGCGAGGCGGATATAGCTCTCCGCGCCCCTCGAGCGCACGTCGTAGGCCAGGATCGTTTGGCCGTGGCTGGGCGCTTCTGCCAGACGTATGCTGCGCGGAATTACGGTTTCAAAAACCTTGTCGCGAAAGAAGTCCCGGAGATCGTTTGCCACCTGGCGGGTGAGGTTCGTGCGGTCGTCGAACATAGTGAGCAGAATACCTTCGATTTCGATAGGGTGTTCGAAGGAATTGCGGATACGCTCTATTGTATCCATCAGTTCGGAGATCCCTTCCAAGGCGAAGAACTCACATTGTATCGGCACCAGGACGGAATCGGCGGCGATGAGGGCGTTAAGAGTCAGCAGATCCAGGGCCGGCGGACAATCAATGAGGATGAAATCATAGTGAGTCCGCGCGACGCTCACCTTATCGTGGAGACGGAATTCGCGGCGAGGTGTGTCCACCAGTTCCAGGTTGGCGCCGACCAGGTTCTTATCGCTGGGCACGAGGTCCAGTCCCTCAAAACCAGTGTGGATGGTAGCGTCGGCGATCTCGGCCGCGCCCAAGAGCACCTGGTATAGACTGGCGCGTTCGGGATCCTTGGTGGCGCCTAACCCCGTCGTGGCGTTACCTTGCGGGTCGGAGTCAATGACCAGGACGCGCAGGTCGTTGGCTGCCAGCGCAGCGGCCACGTTGATAGCGGTTGTCGTTTTACCGACGCCGCCCTTTTGGTTTGTGATGGCGAGGATCTTCCCCAAGGGGCCATGCTAGCACGATTACCATGCCGGGACTTCCGCTATCTGCTCCCGGACCAAACATCGATTGTTTCACGTGGAACATCCCGACTTGATCCCGATTGTTTCACGTGAAACAGTCAGAGAGATTCGTCCCAAGCCGGAGGTAACGTCGCTCGCCCCAGGGGAGCCGGACGGGTTCCCGCCATCGAAACCCGGCAAGATCGGAGATGCCAACCTCGCCCGTAAGTAGCTCGGCATTTCGGCCCAGACGCTTCAGATCGGCTGCGATTTCAGAATACCGAACGGCCCGCGACACAACCCAGTCGAAACTCTCCCGTACGTCCGCGGCTCGCTTGGCGGCTACCCGGACATTGGCAATACTGCGAGCCGCCTCCTTCAAGAATGCCGCCTTCCGCTGGTGCGATTCGATCAAGACCATTGAACAAAGTGGCCGCATGATCGCGATGGGGATTCCCGGAAAACCGGCGCCCGAACCGATGTCGGCAATCAGAACGGGTTCGGCAGGCAGGTGGCAAGCCGCAAATACCGATTCACAGTAGTGCCGCTCGACCGCATCCTCTATGGATCGCACACTCGTTAAGTTCAGAACCTGGTTCCAGCGCACCAGCAGCTCGTAATGCGCCAACAGTCGTTCGATCTGCGCCTCGGACGGTTGGCAGGTGCCTGCCAGCTTAGCCCGCAGCAATTCAGCGAACATGGCCGAGACTCAAGTAAACATCGAGAATGGCAATAGCGGCCGGCGTAACGCCCGGAACACGCGCCGCTTGGCCCAAGGTCTCCGGACGCACTCGCTCCAGCTTCTCACAAACCTCGCGCGACAGCCCAGGGATTCCCCCAAAACCGAAGGATTCCGGTATCTGCCGGCGCTCCGCGCCTTTCAGACGTTCGATCTGCCGTTCCTGCTGGGCGATGTACCCGCTGTATTTGACCTCGGTTTCAACCGTGGTGAGCACACCGCGCACCGGATCCTCTCCCAGGGTCTCCCATACCCATTCACGTAATTCGCGGATCGAAGCCTCGGGCCGCTTGAGCCACTGCCCATGCCTGTGACTCTGCAACGTCTCCATGAGGCGTTCTTTCTGAAGTTGTTTTCGCGAAAACAACTTCCACCTTTCGTCCGTCACGAGACCCACGCGCCTCCCAAGAGGAGTCAAGCGCTCATCGGCATTGTCGATGCGCA
>JBEKIM010000005.1:0-78111 GCA_050011755.1 Bryobacteraceae bacterium
TCCTTGCGCCAGACGTAATCCTCGTAATTTCCAGGGAAGACCTGTACCGCCCCATCGGCAACCTCGAAAACCCGCGTCGCCAGCTTGTCGATGAAGTAGCGATCGTGCGACACGAACAGCACCGTGCCCGTGAATTCCTGCAGCGCATTCAACAGCACGTCCTTCGCCCGCAGGTCCAGGTGGTTCGTCGGCTCGTCCAGCAGCAGGAAATTCGAAGGCATCATCAGCATGCGCGCCAGCGCGTACCGGTTGCGCTCGCCGCCCGAAAGCACGCCGATCGTCTTGAACACATCGTCTTCGGAAAACAGGAAGCTTCCCAGAATCGAGCGCAGTTCGGTGTTGCTCGCGCGCGGCGCCACGTTGCCCAAATCGTCGATCATCCGCGCGTTCACATCCAGCTCCTTATACTGGTCCTGCGCGAAGTAATCCGGCTGGGCATTGTGGCCCAGGATGTATTCCCCGGAAGTCAGCGGCTCCGCGCCCGCCAGGATCTTGATCAGCGTCGACTTGCCTGCCCCGTTCACCCCCACTAGCGCCACCCGGTCGCCGCGCTCGATGGTGAAGTTCGCCCCCGCGAAAACCGGCTGGTCGCCGTAGCTCTTCGCCACGTTCTTGAATTCCGCCACGATGCGCCCGCTTGGCTTGGGCTGCGGAAACCGGAAATGGATGGTCTTCTCTTCGGGTGGAATCTCGATCCGTTCGATCCGTTCCAGCTCCTTGATGCGGCTCTGCACCTGCTTCGCCTTGGTGGCCTGATAACGAAAGCGCGTGATGAACGCTTCCAGTTGCGTGATGCGGTCGCGCTGGTTGGCGTAAGCGGCTTCCAATTGTGCGCGCCGTTCCGCTTTCTGCTGCTCGTAGCGGGAATAGCCGCCGGTATAGAAGTGTACGCCCTTGTTCCACAGCTCCAGCAGCTTGCGCACCGTCACATCCAGGAAATAGCGGTCGTGCGACACCAGCACAAAGGCGTGCGGGTAGCTCTCCAGATAGCCTTCCAGCCAGTTGCGCGCTTCCAGGTCCAGGTGATTGGTGGGCTCGTCCAGCAGCAGCAGGTTGGGCTTCTCGAGCAGCAGCTTGGCCAGCGCGATGCGCATCTGCCAGCCGCCCGAAAACTCCTCCGTGCGCTTGGTCCACTGCCGCTGCGGAAATCCCAGGCCGGACAGCACCATGCCGACCTGCGCCTCGATGGCAAAGCCGTCGCGCGCCCGGAATTCCCCTTCGGCCTGGTGGAATCGGTTCGCCACTTGCGCATAATCGGGGCTGGCGGGGTCCAGTTCCGACATCTTGTGCGCGAGGGTTTCCTGCTCCTGCTCGAGCGCCATCAAATCCGCGAAGACGGTCATGCACTCCGCAAAAACAGTGCATCCGGAAAGCGACAGCCCCTCCTGCGGCAGGTACCCCACGCTGGCTCCCTTCATGGTGACCATCGTGCCGGCGTCCAGGCCATCCATGCCGGCCAGGATTTTCAGCAGTGTGGACTTGCCGGTTCCGTTCGCGCCCACGATGCCGGCCCGTTCGTTGGGCGTAACCAGCCAATCCAGGTTTTCGAAAAGTGTCTTAGGGCCGAAGCGCTTAGCGGCCCCGGTGAGTTGAATCATTTTACTTTTAAGTCCCGCTCCTCGTTCACACGCCGGTCTCACCCACCCGCCCCCTAACGAATCAATCGCATACAGCCCCAATACCCCCTGTCCCTCAAACCCGCTGTGCTAGCGTGAAACCGGAAGGCAGCCCGCTCTTGCAGGGCGCCTCTAATCCGCAACTAGCTTCGTTTGTTCAAAAAGGTGTAACTCGATGGCAACAAAGGCACGAATCGCGGCCAGCCGCCGCAATGCGAAGAAGTCTACCGGCCCCAAAACCGAGGAAGGTAAGGCTAAATCGTCCATGAACGCCCTCCGTCACGGCCTTCGCTCGCAAAAAGCCGTCTTACCCGACGAAAATCGGGAAGAGTTCAACCAGGTCCACGCCGGGCTCCAGGATTTATACCAGCCGCAAACCGTCGCCGAGCAGGACCTGGTCGAGCAGGCCGTCCTCTCCAAGTGGAAGCTGGTACGCGCCGAAAAATTCGAAACCGATTGCTACCACGAAGCGAAAGACGCCGACCACCGCTCCATCATTCAAAACCGGATGACCCAGATTCAAACCCGTCTCGAGCGCTCTTACTTCAAGGCCTACAAAGAGTTGGAGCGCATCAAGGCCGCCCGCGCCAAAGCCGCGCCACAACCCGCGCCAGAGACACCCGCCGCTGAGCCGCCCAAGGAAGAGATCATCCACCGCCAGGTCAGCTGGCAGGGTCAAGTCCTATTCCGTTCGGAAAATGGAGTCGGCGTAGATAACTGGAGCGACCCCAACTATGTTTTCCCGTCCCCCTCCGAGATTGATGAACCCGAAAAACCGTGACGTGGCGCACCCGCTCTGCGGCTGTCAGGCCGCGCAGCAAAGCCGCCCCCATCGCGATATCCGTCTTCCGCTGTACCGGATCGCTGGCTTCCCGCTCGATCGTGAGTGGGCCGTGGTAGCCGATCTCCTTCAACTTCGCAATGAAACGCTCCATTCCCACGGAGCCTTGGCCCAGCGCGCTCTCGCAGCCCAGTGCGCCGGGGACATTTGCCGGCGGCCAATCCCCATCCTTGCAGTGCACCGTCGCAACGTGCGGCGCCAGGATGCCCAGCGCGGCAATGGGATCGCCCGTGCCGTACAGAATCATGTTGGCCGGGTCGAAGTTGATGCGCAGGTTGCTCCGATTCGCAGCCAACAGGAACGCGCTCAAAACCGGTGCCGGCTCCTGCCCGGTCTCCAGCGCAAATGTCTGGCCGTGCGCCGCGGCCCGATCGCACACCCTGCGCACCATTTCAAGCACGGCTACATAATCTTCCGCAGCCGGATCGTCCGGCACAAATCCGATGTGCGTGGCGATACCGGGCACGCCCAGTTGGGCGGCGAAATCGCTCACGGCCAGAGTCCGCGCCTCGCGTTCGGCACGCGTGGCCGGCGGCACGAATCCTACCGTCCGCTGCACCGTCGGAATATCCGCGTAGCTCTCGCCGTCATAGGCGGCAAACACAGTGGCCACGGCAAAGTCTTCATCGTCGAGCGCCTGCTTCCAGCGCGCCGCCGCGCCTTCGAGCGGCATGTCTCCGGCAATGCCCAGTTGTCCGCAGCGCACGCCCAACGATTTCAGCTCGCGCAGCGTTTCATGCGGATCCCGCCCGGCCCAGAACATCGCGCCGATCTCCAAATCGTCTAAATGTCGCATGCCATCTTCTCTCCATTCCGCTTGCGGGATTCGAGCATCAGGTGCGCCAACCGCAGCGCCGCCGCGGATTCTTCGGGCGGGCACTCGAGCGGTTTCTCGCCGCGCGTGGCGCAGCCCAGGAAGTATTCGAGTTCGCCGCGGTAGCCATCCGTTGCGGGCACTTCAACTGCGTGTTGCAGGCCATCCGCGCCGTATTCGGCGAGCACGCCTCCGGCGGAATTGAACTCGAGCGTGCCATGCTCCGATACCACCGTGAACTCCATCGAAAAAGGATAGGCTGCCGGATGATGCCAGCCGCCGGAGATCGCTACCGCGCCGATCTCCCGATACCAGAACTGCGCCAGAATCCAGTCGATGCCATGCCCCAGATCTTCGTATCCGGAGGCAGTGACGGCTTCCGGCTTGCCGAAGACATGCAAACAGAAGTCGATATCGTGAATCAGCAGGTCGAACACGCCGCCTCCGCTCCGCGCGGGGTCGGTCAGCCAGGCGCTCCAGGCCGGCGCGGCGCATCGCCGGCGAAACATGGCGGCCCGCGGTCTGCCCAGCCGTCCGGAGCGCAGGATATCGGTTGCCGTCCGGTAGGGTGGCATGAACCGCACCACCTGCGCGGCCATCAGCACCCGCTCGTGGCGCGCGGCCGCGGCGATCATTCGCTCGGCGGCGGCGGCATCGAGCGCCATGGGTTTTTCGACCAGCACATGTTTGCCCGCCGCGAGCGCCAGCAGCGCGATCGGCTCGTGCAGATGCGTGGGCAGGCAAATATCGACGGCTTCGATCGCCGGATCCAGCACCGCCTCTTCCGCGCGCGTATATTTGGCCACCGCGGAGAAATCGAGCTTCCCGCCTTCGCCCCCGAGATTGCCCTGAATGCCGGTAAAGTCCCCGCCGAGTCGGCGCGTGTCGCGGCTGGCTACCGCGGCCAACTCCGCGCCGGAAATTTGCAGCCAGATATTCGCGTGCGTGCTCCCCATGAATCCCAGGCCTAAAACCGCGATCTTCATGCCGGCCGTTATCCTTTGGGCGGGTACGTCTTCGAATACTTGTTGCGCGGGTTCGTCACGATGAAACTGCCATCGGGATGCACCGTGACGTGTATCGAGTTTCCCTGGTCGCCCACCTCGTCGGTGTTGGCGATGAACATATCGGGGGTGTTGTTGTCCTTGCCGCCGGAGATCGCAAAGTGCAACTGCCAGATATCCTCCAGCCCGGGCGAAGCGTGGATAATCTGCCAGGTGGACGCCGATCCGCCTTTGCGCGCGCCGTTGTCCATAATCGCGACGCGCGGATGGATGCCTTGTACGAACGCGGGCGAACCCGACAGGTCCGAGCCGTGATGCGAAACGATGTAAAGATCCACCGTGCCGACTTTGTTATTCGGGCACACCAGTTCGTGCTCTTTGTTCCAGGTCAGGTCGCCCATGTCCAGAATACGAAACTTCTCGAAGGTGATCAGGGTGCCCACCGAGCGCGCATTTTCGGTGGGATCGGGCGCCTTCAGGCTGTCCGCCGCGCACAGCGGATTGGGCTGCCCCGCGCCCGGCAGCGGGCTCCCGATTTCGTCGCCGTCCGCCGTGAGCACCTGCACGTCGAGGCCTTTCACCGGAATGCTGACGCCCGCCTTCGCCAGGATATGGTTGCCTTTCGCCCGGTACTCCGTGTAAGCCGCGTACAGTTCCTTGCCGCGCTGGTCCTGCTCGACATCCTCGCCATGGTCGATGAACGTACGGATGGGGATCTTGCCGGCGAGTTGCGGGACACCGCCCACATGGTCCTCGTGGAAATGCGTGATCAGCAGGTAGTCGATGGCCTTTACTCCGGCATGTTTGGCGGCCGCGGCGATGCGGTTCGCGTCCCGGCTGTTGTTGCCGGACCACCCGGTATCGATCAGCATGGACTGGCCCGAAGGCGCTACGAACAAAGTGGCTTGTCCGCCTTCCACATCGATGAAGTAGATCTCGAGATTCTTGGCGGCTGGCAGGAGGGCTGCGCCCGCCAGGGCCAGCACACAGAGGAGGAATGCACGCATGCGTTGATTTTAACGCTCCGCACGACGGCCGTGAATATCCGCACTCCGCGGGCGAATGAAAGGCTGTTTTGGAGGGCATCACTGCGCATGCTCGAGGAATCGCGGCGCCGGCTGCGGACCGATCGTTTGGACCTTTGGCAGATCCACGGTGTCAGCTTCGAAAACGATCCGGCTTTATTCATCCGGAAGAATGGAGCCGCAGAGGCTCTGGAGCAGGCCGGAAAGCAAGGCAAGGTGCGCTTTGTCGGGTTTACCGGCCACAAGGACCCATCCATTCATTTGAAGATGCCGGCCACCGGCTTTCCGTTCGACTCGGTACAAATGCCGCTGAATGCGTTCGACTCGCACTTCCATAGTTTTGAACGCCAGGTGCTGCCCGAGTTGCGCCGCCGGGGGATCGCCGCGCTGGGGATGAAGCCCATCTGCGGCCATGCCGACCCGGTACAAAAGGGCGTCCTGACAGGCGAGGAAGCGCTGAGATACGCGATGAGCCTGCCCGTGACGACTACGATTACAGGAATCGATAAGCCCGAAATCCTGCAGCAGGCCCTCAAAGTTGCGCTAGGTTTTCAACCTATGACACCGGCGGAAATGCAGGCTTTGCGCGACCGCTGCCAGGAGTATGCTGCCGACGGCCGATTCGAGTTATATAAGCTGTCGCTCAAATTCGATAACCCGGAAGCTCGCCTCGCGCATCGCTTCCCCCTCGACAAACAGTCGGTCGAGGTGAAAGAAATGCTTCAGATGACGGACAACAGCGGACATCCTTATCCTTCGGCGAAATAACATGCCACGTCGATTGAATGTGACTAGAAGAATGTTTGTGGAGACGCTTATGTTGGGAACCACATCCCTGTCCGCTCGGGGACAATCGGGCGGCGAGGTGCCCTTTGGGCCGCAGCAACGCCTGGGCCGCGCCCTGAAGGGCAAGCGCGACCGCGCCATCTTGATGACCAAGGTGGGCACGCACGGGCGCGACAAAAATGTGGCCATGCGCCAATTGGAGGAATCGCTCACCCGCTTGCAGACCGATCGTCTGGACGTGTGGCAGATCCACGAGGTGACCTACGAGAATCCGTTCGACACCGTGCAGATGCCTCTGAATTGCCTGGACGCCACTTTCCGCGGCTTTGAAACCCAGGTGCTGCCGGAGGTGAACCGTCGCGGCATCGCGGCCCTGGAAATGCAGGCCGTGCGCGAAGCCGGCCGTTTGGACGCGGCCGACGGACACCTGGAGTTATTCAAGACCACTAAGAAATATGACGGAGATCTGGACGCCAGTTGCACGGGTTCCCTTCGAGCGCGGAGCTTCCCGCGTGAAGCGTCAGCGCGCCCAGTCTACGGTGCGGCCGCCTCCACCGGTTCCGATTGCTTGCTCTCTTTGTGGTTTCGCTTGACCGCGGTCACCGCATAGCGATAAGTCTTGCCCGATTCGATCTTACGGTCGCTGTATGCGGGTAGTGCCACTCCATCTGCCAGTAGTTCCAAAGGTCCACTGCCCAGCGCGCGATAGACCCGATATCCAACCACGGTGGGTTCGCTGTTGCGCTCCCATACGAGCTCGATGGTGGCTGTGGAGGGCACCGCGGCGAGTCCGGCGGGAGTGGCGGGCGGGAATGTATCCACCGGCGTGATGGCGGCTTCATTCGACAGGTCGCTTTGTGCTTCCCCTTCTCCAGCCTTGGCGACGGCCTGCACCAGATAGGAGTAGGGCTTGCCGAATTCGGCGGTTGCGTCGATATATTCGGGCTTGGCCGCCTGGCCTAGTAACTGGTAGTCATGCTCATCGGGGCCGCGGCGCAGAATGGAGAAGTTGTTTCCCGCGCCTTGCCATGCCAAATGCACGCCTTGAGGCACGGCTTCGGCCGCTAAATCGCGGGGCTGCTCGAGCGGGGCGATTACCGTAAGGTCCGCCGGATTCGACCAGCCTGCGTCGCGTCCGTTCCCGCCGACAACCTTGATCGCGATCGCTACCTGCTTGCCGATCCAACCGTCCGCCGGAATACGATACTCCGCGATGCCGTTCGCGGTGACGGCTCCGCCGGCGGCCTTGGCGGTGGCGGCCCACGCCGTCGCATTAAAGGCGCCCGCGGGCTTCGGACCGATCCGCAGGTCCAGATGCAAGGCTTGCTTGATCACCATACCTTCGGTGGTCAAGGCCGGCAAAGTGACGTGCACGACGATGTTCGAACCGCGTTCGACCGCGGTCACGTTCTCGCCGCGCCCGGGGATCTTCATCAGGGGAGGCAGCGGCTCCCCAATATAGCCGCACCCCCACAACAACAGTAGGGGTGCGGCCATGCCCGCTAACGCGCGAAAGCGCGGCTTCTGATTCATGGTTTCAAGACGATCGACTCGGGTTGACTACAGTATTGCTGGTTGGCGGTCCCAGTGACGCAAATGGTCAGGGTGGAAGCGCCTCCCACGAGGTCTGCCGGTACCGCGACGTTCAGTTGTTCGAGACCCACGAGTCCGGGTGCGGCGCCGGCGTACAACGGAACCAGATTGCTCCGATTCTGAATGGTGACGCTGGCCACGGCGCCGCTATCCGGCATGCCGGTGAGGAATACCTGGAGGACCGTACCCATCGGCGCTGGGTTAGTGGTTGAATTGATGGTGTTGTCCTGATTCAATACGCCCGGCGTGAAGATAGCGGGCGCAATGGAGGTCAGCGGCACGGTGAATGGGGCGCTGCTGACGCCACCGGCGGTGACCACCAGCTTCGCCGATGTTTGACCGCTCAGAGCCGGCGGGACCACCAGGTTGATCTGTTGCGCGCCGCTGTAGAGCAGGTTGGCCTTGATTCCATTGAAAGTGACCGACACATTTTGTCCGGCCATGTGACTCCCCCAAACGGAAGCCAGTTGGCCGGGCGCTACAGGTCCGGGATGGAAATCTGCGGCGTTGGTGATGCCCGTGACCGAGACCGAAGATCCGGCAGGGGTCACCGTCAAGGTAAGCGGAAAGCTCTGGCTGCCGGCGATCGGCCCGGCATCGATCGTTATGGTGGCCTGGTAGGTGCCCGGTGCGAGCTGGCTGGGATCGATCGACACTTGCGTCAACCCATCGTCAACTCCGATAGACTGCGTGAACGAGACCCATCCGGAACCGTTGGTATAGGCGACACTGGCCGTCCAGTCCAGCACCCCGCCGCGGGCATTCTGAATCGTCAGGTTGGCTACCGCGGTCTGCTTCGATCCGGACACGGCCGTGATCTGCAGTGTGGTCGCCGTCACATGCAACAGCGGATAATAGGCGGCGTTGCAATCCCCTTCGGACGTGCAGTCCGAGGGCGGCGCCACGGCCACGAAGCGCGGGATCGGAGCGGTGGTGGAAGCCGTACCCACCGTGGAGACGGGAGCCAGCGAGACGCTGCTGCTCGATGAGGATGCCGGGGTATTGGGCTGGATGCCGAAGAAATTCGGAATCTGCGCGCTCTCGATGGCAGACGGATTGGCATCCACCACTTCATACACGGCATAGCCTGAGCCGTTCGTGATCGGTACGGCAGTCGCTCCGTTGAGCACCAGCACTCCCGTGTTGCCAGGCGCTGGAAGAGCCGCGAACGTACCGCCTGCGCCGCTGGCGTCCGCATTCAGAACGCGCACCAGCAGCAGGGTATGGCTGCCGGGTACGTACTGGCCGACCGCGGCTTTGCTGCCCAGATCGCCGCCTGACGTAGGCACCGCGGCGCTGGAGCCCGCTACCGCATCGGGCAGATAGATGGCGGCTCCGGCAGGGAGGTTCGAGTAGGAAAGCAGGAAGCGGGTGCCGGTATCGCTAGTGGGGTCTTTCGGCTGGAAAGAGGATGCAAAACCTTCCGTCACACGGGTTGTCTGTTCCGCGGTCCCGGTTGAGAAAAGGCTGCTCAAACTGGCCGAGGAAGGCGTGGGTGAGCCGGTGCAGGTCGCGGCCGAATCCATCATGGTCGCCAACAGGCCCTGTTGCCCAATCCCCACTTCGACCGGATTGTTCTGCAGTGCCAGCGATCCCCCGAGATACGCCATGATCAGGGACTGCTGCTGCAGGCCCAGTTGGTTCACGTTTGCGCGCAGGTCGTCAATGACGATCGAAGCCGTGCCACTCGCGGGAAATGTAAATTGGATGCCGTCGAATGAAATCGTCTGGTTGGTGACACGCCCGGAGACCCCGGACGGCACGTTACCGTTGCCCATATTAATGCTCAAGTTCGCGTCGGTGGAGTAACCGCTGGCGTTCACCCGGTTAGTGATCGTGATGGGAAGGTTCACGTTGATCTCTGCGGTGACCGCCGTACCCGGAGTTCCGGTACATTGCAGAATAATATCGCCCAGCCTCTCCGCCAGGCCTTCGGAATCGACGACCAAAGGCGCGGCGGAAACGGCACAGGTGGTTGGTGTTTGTCCGTACATCTGTACGGACAGCGTTAAGAAGAGTGTTATAGCGAGAGATTTATAAGAAAAAAGATGAGTATACATGCGCATAGTATAGCCGAAGATCGCGAAGGAAATTCCACGGCTCCCAGCCGCCTCATGCCAACGCCTTTTCCATCTATCTTGCCTCGTCTTTCTTTTCGTCGTTGCCCGTCAGAGCTTTCAGAGTTTCCGCGTATTCCGGCAGGCGCGCGGCGCCGGCGCGATGCGTTTCATCGGCTGCCTGGCGCTGGCGCGGCGAGCGCTTCGCCTTCCTTGCCCTTTCGGAAATCATCCAGGTGCGCCGTGACGTCGGATTGCAGCGCTTCGAGGATGCGAGCACCGCGGGCAGATCCCGGTAGCGCGCGTGCAGGTCGTCCATCAAGTGGCGTGTGGCGTAGGCGGCTGTGCCCGTCTCAAGCCCGCGCATCGCGCGCGCAAAGCTCTTCGCGTTCTTCCGGCGTGAGCCGCTTCAGTTTCTGTTTGTTGAGTCGCTTGCCACCGGTGGCCGGAACCAGCAACAGACCGCCGGGTACTTCAGGAGCTGAAAACCCGCGCCGGTTAGATGTTGGTTCATGCGGGCGAGTTCCTCGCCGCGCCGGGTATCGAGCTCCTCCATCACTTTGTCGCGATGGCGCGTGTTCCAGGTAGTCGCGAATCAGCGTGGTCTTTCCCGAGCCGGGCTGGCCCAGGGCGAACAGGTTGAAGCCGGGACCCGCGATGCTGGTGCCAAATGCGAATGCGGCAACGGCGCGCGGCTGCCCCAGCACTTCGCCAGCATCGGCAGATCGGTCGAAGTCTCGAAGCTCAGGCTATCCGGGTCTCAAGCTCTTCTTACGTCGCGAGCGGGCAGTGGGATCGGGTTTGCCATCGACATATATGGTGCCACGCGGCGCTATTCGTAGCGCAGCGCCAGAAAAGATGGCGGTATATCCTGCGGTGGCCGCCCTACGGGGGCCTGCTAAACCGCGCATTCGCCGCGGCCGAGTTGCAGCGAGAACGCCGTATCGTCGCCCCAATCCCGATAGATCTCCGGATGCAATTCCGGCGGCTTGGCGAGGTCGTTGGTAAGACCGCGGAAAGTCTCCACTTTGAAGCGCATGACATACTGCCGGAAGGTCTCGCCTGGCGCGCGATGCGCTCGATAATGTTCCAGCACGCGCGAAACGGCCTCGGGCGCCAGCCGCGCGGGCACGCTCTGCACGGCCATTCCGAAGCGCATCACGCCTTCTTCGTCGAAGCCGCCACCCAGCAACATCTGGTAGTACGGAACTTCGCGGCCGTCGATTTTGCGCGCGTTTCCGTAGAAGCCGAAGTCCGCGATCCAATGCTGGCCGCAGGAATTCGGACAGCCGCTGACCTTGATGGAAAGCTTGCGCACCAACGGGTCGTCGTAGTGGCGCACCACGTCCTGCAGTGCCGCGCCCAGGTTCATGGACTTGGTCAGCGCCAGGTTGCAAGAGTAGGCTCCCGGGCAAGTTGTAACATCGCCAATCTCCCGCGCGCCGGCTTCGCCCAGGCCCATGCCGCGCAACGCCGCATGCAGTCCGCGCAGCTTGCCGAGCGGAATGAATCCCAGCAGGATATTCTGGTCGATCCCGATGCGCAGCAGGCCGTCGCCCGCATCCGCCGCCAAGGACGCCAGGCCGCGCATCTGTGCGCTGCTCAAATTGCCCTGATCCACGCGCACCACTACAGTCGCGTAGCCGCTGTGCTTCTGCTCGATCGCATTGGTCTCGAGCCACTGGTCGTATTGCGGATCGCCGGTGCCATTGGTCCGTATAACCGGCAGGAGCGCGCCCTGGCCGAGTGGCTGAGGGTGCGACTCGTATCCGCCGAATCCTTCGGGCACCCATGCGGGCCAGGCGATACCGCCGTTTTCCAGAATATCGGCATACTCGCGCTCGATCTGCTCGCGCAGCCAGTCGATGCCCCGCTCGCGCAACACGAATTTCATGCGCGCCTTGTTGCGGTTCTGGCGGTTGCCGAATTTGTTGAACACGCGGACTACAGCCTCGCAACGGTTCATCAGACGATCCTCGGGCAGGAACTCGTCGAGCAATTGCGCCTCGGTGGGCAGCGGCCCAAGCCCGCCGCCGATCAACACCCGGAACCCGCGCCGGCCATCGCGGATTTGCGCGCGTAAGCCAATATCGTTGATCGCGCCGGCAATGCAATCGTTGTCGCGGCACCCGTCGAATGCGATCTTGAACTTGCGCGGAAGGTTGCCGGTGAGGTCCTTGCGCAGGAACGCATAGGCGATACGCTGGGCGTAGGGGCGCACGTCGAAGACTTCGTTGCGGCTCAGGCCCGCCAATGCGCACGTGGTCACGTTGCGCACGGTGTTGTAGCAGGCCTCCCGATTGGTGAGGCCCACGTCCGCCAACAGGTGCATGACATCGGCAGTCTGCGCCAGCGGCACGAAATGATATTGCAAGTTCTGGCGAGTCGTGATGTGGCCCTTGCCGCCCGCGAAAGTGTCGCTGATGTGCGCCAGTTGTTCCATCTGCGCGGCGGTCAACAGCCCGCCGGGAATCTTGCAGCGCACCATCTGGACCCCGGGTTGCCGCTGACCGTAGATGCCGTGCTTCAGGCGGAACGGGCGGAATTCGTCTTCCGGGATTTCCCCCGCCAGAAAGGCGCTGGCCTTGCGGCGGAAGGTTTCGATTTCTTCGCGGACCAGCCGGTCGTGCTGGTGTTCAAAGTCCTCGCGGACACTGAGATTGTCTTCGATCAGGGCGGCCATAGAGAATCTCCCTATTGCCTATAGAGATTAGCATGAATATGAAAAGGATGCAAGTGATTGCGCTCCTCGGTAGTCCTCCGTGTGTGTGGATATCAAAAATAAAGGCCAGGAGAGCCCCTTACGGCGCCCGCCTGGCCTGGTCTATCGGACCCAAAAAGCCGGATCGCTATTTCACCGTCTGTTTCAAAACCGCGGATGCGGACGCGCTGAAATCCGCATTGCCGGCGTAAGTCGCCTGGATAGACAACGTGCCGGCGGGCAGCGTAGACGTAGTGAATGTGGCCTTATGGGTTGTGGCATTTACGGTACCCGTGCCGATCGCGGTGGTGCCTCTCTTAAAGGTCACCGTACCCGCGGGGCTGCCCCCATGCGCGGGCGTTACCGTTGCCGTAAACGTAACCGCTTGGCCCTGGTTCGAGGGGTTCGGGGAAGATATAAGCGTTGTCGTGGTGCTCGCCTTGTCAACCGTCTGCGTCAGCGGCGCCGAAACGCTCGCGGTGAAGTAAGTGGCGCCTGCATAAGACGCAGTGATGGAATGAGAGCCCACCGCCAGCTTGGTGGTGGTCAGCGTGGCTTTTCCGCCACTGAGTGTACCGGTGCCCAGCGCCGTAGTGCCGCTCTTGAAGGTCACGGTCCCCGTGGGTGTGCCGCCGATCGAAGTCACAGTCGCGGTGAAAGTCACACTCTGGTTGTATTGGGAGGGGTTCACGGAGGAAGTCACCGCGGTCGTCGTGCTTGCCGTGACGGTGAAAGTGCCCGATTCATTACCCTCGACGTTGCCTGCCTTGTCCGTGCTGTGGTAGAGCAACGAATGGCTGCCCGCGGCCGAAACGGAGAATGGCGCCGTATAGGTCTGGACCGCGCCGCCATCGAGTTGATAGACGGTGCTGGCGACACCGCTGGCATTGTCAGTCGCGGTGAGTGTTACCTGGACAGGAGCCGCGCTGCCGTTCACGCTGGCCGTGGTATGCGGTGCGATGGTGTCGTAGCCCACCGGACCAAACGTAGAGAGCGCGCCCACGCCCGTGTTGTCCCAAGCCCGCACGTTGATCGTGTGCATTCCCTGGCTCACCAGGCTCCCCGCGCACGGGGAGGCGCCCGTGAAATCCGCGCAGCCGCTGGTGGCGTTGGGGGCTAGCGGCCCACTATAGAATGAGTTTCCCGCGCCCGGTGTAGCTTCGGCAGTCACGTCGCCCGGATCTGTATCCCAAGCCGCGCTGAAGCCCGCCACGCCCGTCGCCGGATTGCCATTCTCGCTGGTATCGCTAATCGTCCAGTTCACGGTTTGGTTGGTGTTATACCAATGGCCCGCGGTCGGGCCGGTGAATTTAACGGTAGGCGCGCCGAAGTCGCCTGCGCGGTAAGTGTTGATCGCCCAAGCCAGTTGCAGCATATTAAACGATCCCCACCCGGTGGCCTGGTCGTAGCCTGTGCCGGCGCAAAAGTAAGGCAGGTGGTACTCGGCGGTAATGTTGTTGCTGTTACAGCCGGAAGTGACGTCATAGAACGGATAGTGCGGCGCGTAGGTCGGGTTCAGTCCGAAGTAATAAATATACTGGTTCCCGTTGCCGATCGGCGCGCAGGGCTCGCCCGAATAACATCCGCCCGTAAGACTCCCGACATAGAGTAAGTAAGCGTTCACCTGGGCGAAGAAGCCGGCGGTCTGGGGCGCCACGATGCTGGTGCCGCCATTACCCTGCAGTTTACCTTCGTAGTACATATTCTGCGGGGTGTTATACCAATCGGCATTGAGCGCGATATCGGGGACCTTTCGCAGCGCGCCGTTGGGCAGGCCCTGATACGGCTGCGCTTGCCAGTAGGCGCTGACGCCGCCGCCGCCGCCGCCATCGTTGGTCGAGCAACCCTCCGGACCTCCGCTCCAGGTGACTTCGTAGTTGAATACGGGACCTGTAAACAGCGACAGTGTAAGTCCGCCCGCCGAAACCAGATTGGGGTCCGAGGCGGGATAAGTCACCGCGTCGGATTTCCCGCAGCCCGTCACGGCGCCGTTATCGCCGGCGGCCGAAACCATCGTCCAGCCCTGGCCGATCATGGAGTTGAAAATACCGTGGTCCGTATTCATGACCGCTTCGGACTCGCAGGAGATTTCGGCGCAACCATAACTGGTGCTGAAAACGCGTGCGTAGCCGTTGCTCAACATCTGGTTGTAAACGTCCTCAAACGTCCCGAGATTGGCATTAGCTCCGTTGTACATATAAACCATGGCGGTATCGACATAGCTTCCGAAACTGTTGGACATCGCGGTGGACCATTCCAGATCCATGGTTCCCTCGCCGTCGCAGCAGGCCGGCGTACCGTCGACCGAGATCTGCTCGTAATGGCCGGCCAGGTAGGGGTAGGTGCCCAGAAAGCCGGAGATATCGCTTTGACTCTGCGTGCCCGCCGTAGCGATCGCGATCGACGACGCGGGCGGCGTGGTGCTGGCATTGTTCAACGGATTGCAGCAGTGGCCCAGGGCCTCCAGCGCGTTGGTGTCGTAAGCCTGTGAACTGTAGACATCGGTAGGATCGTACGCCCCGTTCGTAATACTAGGCAACGCGCCCTTCAGCCGGCTGCCGTCTCCGTCCTGGCCCCAGGGCTGTCCTTCGGTAACCACCGGACCGGGCGAGTAGACGGGAAAGGCGGGCTGCGCCAAGCCATGATTCGCGGGCGTCAGAAACTGCAGATTATTCAGGCCCGCCACCGACTGTATGACGCCTGTCAAACTGGCCGGAAGCACCGGATCGCGATCGTTGGAAAAGTAGGTGGCGCCTTGCCACTGGTAGCTATTGATGGTCACGGCCAGCGCACGCTCGATCACCGAGACGGGGGCCTGCACGTCGACCAGGAGGCGGTTGGGATAGCGCTCGGTGACGGTCAAGCCGTTGGCTTGCGCCCAATTCAACAAGGCCTGCTCGTTCTGCTGCGACGGAGAGAATCGTGCGATCCACTCGTCCGCCGTCAGGAAATGTTGAAACTCCGGCGACCCCTTCGTCTGCAGGGCGGCCAGGAACTGTTCCTCCTCCGCGACGTGCGGCCTTTGCATGCCGAAGACCAACCGCAGCATTTGGCCGGGATTGTAATGCCCGGCCGCGACCGCCGTGCCATTCACGACGGCGGGCGGGGTGATCCCCGCGAGAGGCGTCCCGGCGCCCGTCTGGGCCAATGCCGGAATCGCCGCGGCGAGAGACAATAGAACGGCCGCTGCGATACGTGGCGCGGCCTTCGTGCGAATGATATTCATATGTATCCTCCCCCTGGCCGAAGCCAAGTGACGATGAAGTATACCATTTCGTGTACAGCCACGGAAGTAAATCCACATACCTATGTGGGCCTTTCCCCGGCTAGCTTGAGTTATAGGAGTAACAGAACCGGTACTAGTGTTCCTGTTCCAAGATTAGGGAGATCACCCGAGGATAGCGTGCCGGCGGGACTTTTTGGTGGGGCAGGCGTCTACGCCTGCAGAGGGTCTCCAGACCCGATCTCTGGCGAGCGTAACTCGCCAGAGCGGGACTTTTTAGGTCCCGCTCAAGCTTGGCCCCGCCCGTTACGCCCGGGTAAGGAAAATCGGCAGTCCCAGCTTGTTCGCGTAATTAGGCCGGTACCGCCGGGTGTTGTACATGGTCTCCAGGTCGACCCGGCGCGATCCCAGCTTCGGGTCCGGTATCGGCACCGCCGCATAACAACCGGCGGAAATGGCCATCATCACCCCGTGTTGGCCCTGCTGGATGCAATCCATCGCCATGCTGGCAAACGTGGACGCCACCATCTTATCCACGAAATCCGGACTGCCGCTGCGCAGGTCGTAAGTCAGATCGCTGACGATAGTCTCTTCGCCGGTCGTCTTCTTAATCTCTTCGGCCAGATCCTCGCCCACATTCATCTTCTTCTTATGGCCAAAGGCGTCCGCCTCGCCGACTTCCTTTACCTGGTAACCCTCCCACTCCGCGCCTTCGGAAAGGATAATCAGGGCATAGTTGCTCGGGTTGTACTGTTTGTCGGTAATCAACAGCTCGATAAGGTGCTGCAGATTGAACTTGTATTCGGGGATGCAGCATCGCATCGACGTGACATAGGCCGTGTACAGTGCCGTATATCCGGCGTCCCGTCCGAAGATGCGGAACACGCCGATGCGCTCGTGCGAGCCGACCGTAGTGCGCTGCCGCTCGATGGCCTCGGTCGCGCGCGTGATGGCCGTTGAAAACCCGATGCAATACTCGGTATTGCGCACGTCGTTGTCCATCGTTTTCGGGATCGCGATGACCTTGAAACCCTCCGTGTCCAGGCGCGCCGCGTAGCTCAGTGTATCGTCGCCGCCGATGGCGATCAGGTAATCCAGGCCCAGCGTTTCCACGTTCTTCAGCACGCGGGTGGTCATATCGTAGACCGTAGATGTGACACCCTTCTTGGTCATCTCGGCCTTGGGGAATTCCACGCCCTTCACCACTGGCGGCAAGGCCTTCATCTTGGCCGGGTTGGTGCGGGAACTATGCAGGTAAGTACCGCCCGTGCGGTCGATCGTGCGCGTGTTCTCGCGATTGAGCGGCAAAATATAGCGCGCCCGGCTCGCTGGATCGTCCAGGTTGACATGCGTCAGGCCTTCCCAGCCACGCCGAATACCGATGACTTCGCAATCGATTTCGCTTCCTCTATAAACTACGGTCTTGATGACGGAATTCAGGCCCGGCACGTCTCCGCCGCCGGTGAGTATACCGATCCGCTTCGCAGGCATTAATGCTCCTTCAGGGTGGGAATTTAACACCCTATTATAGAGTACGGCGCAGCCCTCCGCGCTCGAACTCGCGAACTCCAGCAGCCCATCCCCCGCATGCTATCCTGGAAATCATACGAGGGCCTCGTCCAAATGCGCCGCCGCTTCCTCATCTGCGGTAGTCTTGTGGCGATTTCGGTGACGGCGTTGTTCGCCCTCCAGGCTACGTTTCGCGAGTTTCCCGCCTTGGAAGACGACCACATCCCTGTGCCGCCCGACGCGTACGAGAAGACCGAATGGGCCTTCACGCGCCTTATGTATCCGTCCGGCCGGCATGCCAGCGTGTTTGGCCAGATCGGCAGTTGGCCTACGGATTACCCTAAGGCCGACCGCCAGTTCGTCCAGGGCGTCCGCCGCCTCACCCGCATCCACACTCGTTCGTCTGAACAGGTAGTGGATCTCGACGGCGATGAAGTCTTCAACTGGCCCTGGCTGTACGCGGTCGAAATGGGCCACTCCAACCTGACCGATGCCCAATGCGCCAAACTGCGCGAATATCTGCTGCGCGGCGGCTTCTTCATGTGCGACGATTTCCACGGCACGGACGAGTGGAACGTCTTCCTGGAGAGCATCCAGCGTGTGTTCCCCGACCGCCCCATTGTCGAAATCGATAACCAGGATCCCATCTTCCACGTCCTATACGACATAGGCGAGCGCGTTCAAGTGCCAGGTATACAATATTGGTACACCGGCCGCATCTGGGAAAAAGACGGCAAAACGCCGCACTGGCGCGCCATCCGCGACGACTCCGGCCGCGTGATGGTGGCCATTTGCTTCAATCAGGACAATGGCGACGCCTGGGAATGGGCCGACCATCCGCGCTACCCCGAGCGATACACTTCGCAAGCCTACCGCATGGGGATCGACTACATCATTTACGCCATGACACACTGAGGACGCATTAGAACCCAAGGCCATCATGTTCGAGTTTCTCTTCAAATATCCCGGCGCGGTTTTCGAGAAGGGGCAGTTTGTCCTACTGGCCTCCTGGCCGTTGTGGATCCTGGCGCTGAGCGTGCTCGCAGCCGGCGGGCTGCTGCTATGGCACGTGCGCCGCAATCGCGGCTCGCTTACCGGTGCGCGGCCGTTCGTCATCTGGATGCTGGAAACCGCCATGATCGCGCTGCTGTTGTTTCTGCTGTGGCATCCGGCCATCTCGATCGCCACCCTGCGGCCGCAGCAGAACGTGGTCGCCGTCATGGTCGACGATTCCCGCAGCATGGCCATCCAGGAGGGATCCCAAACGCGTAGCGCGCAGGCCTCCGCCGTGCTCGATGGCAAATTGCTGGCCGCGCTGGGCCAGAAGTTTCAGGTGCGCCTGTATCGCTTCGGCAAGGAAGCGCAGCGCATTCAGAAAACCGGCCAGCTTACGGCAGCGGAGCCGGCCACGCGCCTGGGCGATAGCCTGCAGCAGGTGCTCGCGGAATCGTCCACCTTGCCGCTGGGCGCCGTGGTGCTGCTTTCCGATGGCGCGGATAATTCCGGCGGCATCGATCTGGACGCCATCTCGCAGATTCGCCAGCGGCGCATCCCGGTGCACACCATCGGCTTCGGACGCGAGAAAGCGCAGAAAGATGTTGAAATCACCGACGCCGTCCTGCCCTCCCATGCGTTGGCCGATTCGCGTTTGAGCGCGCTGGTCACCTTCCGCCAATACGGTTACGCCGGCCAGAAAGCGCTGGTCTCGGTACGCGATGCGGGCAAGGTAGTGGCTTCGCGCGAGGTGCAGTTGAAATCCGACGGTGTCCCGCAAAGCGAACCGCTGCTGTTCAACGCCGGCCTGGCAGGTCCCAAGACACTGGAGATCTCCATCGATCCGCTGCCGGGCGAGGAGAACCGCGGCAACAACTCGCTGCGGCGGCTGGTGAACGTGGAGACGCGTAAGCCGCGCATCCTTTATATGGAAGGCGAGCCGCGCTGGGAATTCAAATTCATCCGCCGCGCCGCGGAAGACGATCGCAGCTTGCAGCTTGCGTCCATGCTGCGCACCACGCAGAACAAGATTTACCGGCAAGGCTTCGACGATCCGCATGAGTTGGAAGAAGGATTTCCGGGCAAGGCCGAAGAACTGTTCGCCTTCGATGGCCTGATCGTCGGCAGTGTGGAGGCCAACTACTTCACCCAAACCCAGCAGGACCTGATTCGCGAATTCGCCAATCGCCGGGGCGGCGGCATCCTCTTTCTCGGCGGTCGCTTCGCCCTGGCCGAAGGCGGCTATGCGCACTCGCCCCTGGCCGAGTTGCTGCCGGTACAGGTTCCCGAGGCAAAAGGCACTTTCCACCGCGATTTTTCCAGCCAGCAGTTGACCGCCCAGGGCCGCGCCAGCCTGATCTGCCGCCTGGTGGAGGATCCCGAACGCAATGCCGCCCGCTGGACCAGCATGCCGCAGCTAGCCAACTATAACGATGTCGGCGACGCCAAGCCTGGCGCCGTCACGTTGATGGACGTGGCCCCCGCCGGCCGCCGCCCGATGCCGCTACTGGTCACCGAGAATTACGGGCGCGGCCGCACGGCGGTCTTCGCCACATCCGGGAGCTGGCGCTGGAAAATGTGGCAGGACCATACCGACCTCACCCACGCTACCTTCTGGCAGCAGTTGATGCGCTATTTGGTTTCCGATAGCCCGGGCCGCGTCTCCGCTTCCACGCCGCGCGCGGTCCTGGCGGACGAAACCAAGGTGACGCTGCGCGCGGATGTCCGCGACAAGGCCTTCAAGCGGGTGCCGAACGCCGTGGTCGAGGCCCACATCGTAGGGCCGGACGGCGCCTCCACCAGCGTGGAGCTGACCCCTGTTCCCACCGAAGAAGGCGCGTACTCGGCGGAGTGGAGCGCGGAGAAACCCGGCTCGTATGTGGCCGAGATCGTAGCCGGGCGCGAAAAGGAGGAACTCGGCCGCGATGTCGTTGTCTTCCGCCGCGAGGATGGGGCCGCCGAAAACTTCCACACGGCGCAGAATCGCGAGTTGCTGCAAAAGCTCGCCGAAGAGACCGGCGGCCGATACTACAGCGCGTCGAACGCGGGCAAGCTGGCGAATGAAATTTCCTATTCGGAAGCCGGCATCACAACCCGCGAAACCAAGGATCTCTGGGACATGCCTGCCGTCTTCTTGTTGGCGCTGCTCTTGCGCGGCTCGGAATGGGTCCTGCGGCGCAGATGGGGTGTAGTATGAGCCAGGCCGCGCGGAATTGTGGGGCGGGCAATCGTGCCCGCAGCCGGCTTTCAGCCGGCTTTTCAAGTGGGTTTTCATCAGGAATTCTCTTATTGCTGGCCTTCTTCCTGACCGCATCCGCCCTCCCCGCCACCACTTACTATGTCACTGTCTCCGGCCTGGGCGGCGAGCCCGACTACGAACAACACTTCGCCATGTGGGCCAAAGACATCGAGAAGGCCATCAAGACCGCTCCCGACTCCAAAGTGGACACACTCATTAACGCCACGCGCGAACAGGTCCGCGGCGCGCTCGATCGCGTCGCGCGCGAATCGAAACCACAGGATGCCGTGGTACTCATGCTCATCGGCCATGGCAGCTTCGATGGTTATGAATACAAAATCAATCTGCCCGGCCCCGACCTGGCTGCATCCGAGTTGGCCACGTTGCTGGACCGCATCCCGGCCACGCGGCAGCTCGTCGTCGATATGACCAGCGCCAGCGGAGGCGCCATCGAATCCCTGCGCAAGTCGAATCGCGTGGTCATTACCGCCACCAAGACCGGTACGGAAAAGAACGCCACCGTTTTCGCGCGCTATTGGGTGGAGGCCTTGAACGATCCGGCCGCCGACAGCGATAAGAACGACGTCGTCTCCGCCCTGGAAGCTTTCCGCTTCGCGGACAAAAAGACCGCCGCGTTCTACGAATCGCAAAACCGCCTGGCCACCGAGCACGCCGTCCTCGAAGACACCGGCAAAGGCGAAGGCGTTCGCGCGCCGTCGCCCGAAAATGGCGAAGGGATGCTGGCGGCGCAGTTCCCTCTGCTGCGCATCGGCGCCACGGCCAACGCCGCCAAAGATCCCGCCAAGCTCCCACTCATCGCCAGGAAAGAGGAGTTGGAACAGCAGATCGATAAGCTCAAATACGACAAAGCGGCCATTCCACCAGACGACTATAAGAAGCAGCTCGGCGCACTTTTGCTGGAGCTCGCGCGCACCCAGGAGGCGATCGACAGGTGAGGCTCACGCTGGTGTTCTTGTGTGCCGCCGCCGGTCTTTTCGCGCAGGGGGCGCCCACTCTGCAACAGGCCGAATCGCTCTGGAAACAACACCGCTACGTCGAATCGAAGGACGTCTTTGAAGCGCTCCTGGCGGCGCACCCGCGCAACGCCGAATACCGCGTCCGCATGGGCCGCCTGTTTCTGGAACGATTTAACGCTCCGGAAGCCGCCAAGCTCTTTAGCGAAGCCCTGGAGATTGAGCCGAAGCAGGCCGGGGCTCTGCTTGGATTGGCGCTGGTAGCGGCGGATGGCTACGAGGCGCGGGCCGTCGACTTCGCGCGCCGCGCGGTGGAAGCCGATCCGCACCTTTTGGAAGCGCAGGAATTGCTCGCGCGCCTGGCGCTTGAAGACAACGACCCAGCCAAGGCGGCGGCCGAGGCGCATAAGGCCCTCAGTATGTCGGCGAATGCCGTCCAGGCCCGAGCCATCCTCGCCACCATCGATTGGCTGAACGACAAACCGGACTCGCCCTGGGACCCGCACGATGGCGCGGCATATGAAACCGCGGCGCGTATCTTCGTCCTGAATCGCCGGTACGAGGAAGGCATCAAGTTCTTCCGCAAAGCTATCGCCGTGCAGCCGGACCTGTGGAGCGCCCATTCGCAATTGGGCATCAACCTGATGCGGCTGGGTCTCGAACAGGAAGCCCGCGTCGAACTGGAATTGTGTTACCAGAACGACTACAAAGATAAGCCGACCGTGAATACGCTCCGGCTAATGGATAGCTACAAGAACTTCGTCACTTATAAAACGGACCGGACTGTCCTGCGCTTGCAGAAGAAAGAAGCCGAGTTGCTGCATCCTTACTTCGAAGAAGAGATGCTTCGCGCGCTACGCACCTATGACCGGAAATATGGCTTCAAGCTGGAACGTCCGGTGCAAGTCGAGGTCTATCCCGATCATGAAGATTTCGCGGTGCGCACCATGGGCATGCCCGGCTTGGGCGCGCTGGGCGTGACATTCGGATATGTAGTGGCCATGGACAGCCCGTCGGGCCGCCCTCCCGGAACGTTTCATTGGGCCAGCACCATGTGGCACGAACTCAGCCACGTGTATGTTTTGAATATGACCAATTTCCGCGTGCCGCGCTGGTTTACCGAGGGTCTCGCCGTGCACGAGGAGACGGCCACATCGCCCGAATGGGGCGACCGCCTCGATCCGCACGTCATCATGGCCATCAAGGATAAGAAGCTCCTCCCGGTGGCGGAGCTGGACCGCGGGTTTGTGCGTCCCACTTACCCGGCCCAGGTCGTGGTGTCGTACTTCGAGGCGGGGCAAATCTGCGACTACATCAACCGCGAGTGGGGCTGGCCGAAACTGTTGGCCATGATTCACGATTTTGGCGGCGGCGCCTCCACCTCCGAAGTCATCCAGAAGGAACTCGGCGTCTCACCCGAGGAATTCGACAAACGCTTCATGGCCGCGCTTACCGCCGAAACCAAGACCACCGTGGATGGCTTCGAACAGTGGAGCAAAGATATCAAGAAAGTCGCGGCCGAGGCTAAAGCGCACGATTACGACGCCATGATTCCCGACGCCTGCGCCATTCGCGATATCTATCCCGACTACGTGGAGGCCGGGAACGTCTACCAGTTTCTGGCCGACGCTTACGTGGCCAAGGGCGACAAGAAAGCGGCCATCGCCGAACTGGAACGCTATGCCAAGGTAGGCGGCCGGAGCCCTGATACACTGAAACAATTGGCCACCCTCCTCGAAGAGGCCGGCAATCGGAAGGAAGCGGCCGAAGTGCTCGACCGGCTCAACTATATCCAGCCCATCGACGAGGATTTGCATCGCCGGTTGGGTGACTTGTGGCTCGGCCTCGGGAATACCGCGGGCGCCATCCGCGAATACCAGGCGGTGCTGGCCAAGGCGCCTACCGACCCCGCCGCGTCACACTTCAACCTGGCGAAAGCTTACCGCACCGCAAATCGTCCGGACGCGGCTAAAGATGAATTGTTGCTGTCGCTCGAAGCCGCGCCAGGGTTCCGGCCCGCGCAGAAGATGTTGCTGGAGTTTTCCAAATAGGCCAGACAAAACTATATGTCCACCACCGTCACTCCCCAGTTAGAACCAGACGTCTTGCGCGGCCGTATCGGCCGGTTCCGCGAGGTGCAGGGCGAAATTGTGCGTCAGGTACGGCGCGTGATCGTCGGGCAGGAAGAGGTATTGGAGCAGGTGATGATCGCCCTGTTTGTGGGCGGTCATTGCCTCATCACCGGCCTGCCCGGCACCGCCAAAACGCTGCTGGTCCGCACCATGGCGCAGACGCTCGGCCTGGTGTTCAAGCGTATCCAGTTCACACCGGACCTGATGCCGTCCGACATCACCGGCACGGACATCATTGAGGAAGATCCTACCACCGGCCATCGCACCTGGACCTTCGTCAAGGGTCCCATCTTCGCCAACGTGCTGCTGGCGGACGAAATCAACCGCACGCCCCCCAAGACGCAGTCGGCGCTGCTGGAGGCCATGCAGGAACTCGCCTGCACGGTGCGCGGCAATAACTATAAGCTGCCGGGGCCGTTCTTCGTATTGGCCACCCAGAACCCCATCGAATTGGAAGGCACTTATCCGCTGCCCGAAGCGCAGTTGGATCGCTTCCTGTTTAACACGGTGCTCGGCTATCTCAGCGCGAGCGAAGAACTTCAGGTCGTCGATCTGACTACCACCACCCACGTGGCGCAGGCCGATCCGGTCACCAACGCGCAAGAGATCCTGGACTTTCAGCAACTGGTGCGCATGGTGCCCATCGGCGAGTCCGTTGCGCGCTATGCCATCGACCTGGTGCGCGCCAGCCGCGCCAGCGATGAAAGCGCCCCCGACTTCGTCAAGAAGTACGTAAACTACGGGGCCAGCGTGCGCGCCGCGCAGTTCCTGGTGCTGGCCGCCAAAGCCAGAGCGCTCATGAAGGGCCGTTATCACGTGACCTACGAAGACATCCGCGCCCTCTATATCCCGGTTCTGCGTCATCGCATTCTGTTAAACTTCCACGCGGAATCGGACCGGCTGAAACAAGACGACATCCTGCAGCGGCTGCTCGAGCACAAGGGAGCGCCGAAGGAATAAAACAGGTGACGGGTTGCAGGTGGTGGGCGATCGGCGTACCTGACACCCACAACCCGCAACCCATAACCCGTAGCCTATAACTCAACCCCATGCTACAGCGCTTCCTAGATCCGGCGACCCTGGCTTCCATCTCCGGCCTCGACTTAGTGGCCAAGACGGTAGTGGATGGCTTCATTGCGGGGCTGCATCGCTCGCCGGATTACGGCTTCAGCCAGGAGTTCGCCGAGTACCGCGCCTACACGCCGGGCGACGATCTGCGGCACGTCGATTGGAACGTCTTCGCCCGCAGCGAGCGCGTCTACTTGAAGCGGTATCGCGGCGAAACCAACACGCAATTGCTCATTCTGCTGGATGCCAGCGCCTCCATGGCCTACGGCTCGCACGCCGTGAACAAGCTCGATTACGCGCGCTTCCTGGCCGCTTCGCTCTGCTATCTGTCGCATGCGCAGCGCGATGCCGCCGGCCTGATCGTCTTCGCTGAAGATGTCCAGAACTACGTGGCTCCTTCCACCCGCCAGGGGCAATTGTTCCGCCTCCTGCATGCCATCGAGAAGGCGCAGCCAGGCACGCGTACCGACTTTGCGAAACCCTTCGTACACTTTCTGGACTTCACCCGCCGCCGGGGTATCGCGGTGGTAATCTCGGATTTCTACGAGCGTCCCGAGGTGATCGTGAAAACCGTGGAACCCCTACGCTTCCGCGGCAACGAAGTGATTCTGTTTCATGTGCTCGATCCCCAGGAGATCGCACCCAAATTCCGCGAGCCTGTCTTGCTCACCGACATGGAAACCAGCGGCACTCTGGAAGTCTCTCCCGAATACGCGCGTGGCGAATACCGCCGCAAGATCGATGCCCATATACAAGCCCTGCGCGACCAGGCCAAAGGCGCGGGACTGGATTATTTCCTGATGGACACGGGCCGCCCGCTCGACGAAGGCTTGCGCGAGTACCTGGGCGTGCGGCAGGGGAGGCTATAAATGGGATTCCTGGCGCCTTGGGCTTTGGCCGGAATAGTGGCGGTGGGCCTGCCCGTTTGGCTGCACCTGCTCAAGAAACATAAAACCACGCCCCTGCCATTCAGCTCGCTGATGTTTTTCGAACGCCGCACGCAAAGCTCCATCAAACACCGGCGCTTGCAATATTTGCTGCTGCTGGCTTTGCGCGCGGCGGTGATTGCGCTGTTAGCCTTTGCCTTCGCCCGCCCGTTCCTGCAATCCCGCCTGGCCTCCTTGGCAGGGGGACCCCGGCTGACGGTGCTGGCGATCGATAATTCCTTCAGCATGCGCGATGGCGATCGTCTCGCGCGCGCCAAACAGGAAGCCGGCGAGGCTGCCTCGAAATTGCGCGCCGGAGACAAGCTGCAAGTGCTGGCGTTCGGCTCGCAGGTGCATATGATGGGCGCCTCGGCCGCGGCCGTCCGCACGATCGAGCCGGCCGATACGCGCAGTTCCTACGCGGAGCTTTCGCGTGCGCTGCGGGCCCTCGCGCAATCTGCGCGCATGCCCGTGGCGGCGCACCTTTTCTCCGACATGCAGAAATCGTCGCTGCCCACCAACTTCTCCGACCTGCGATTGGGCGACAATGTGCAGTTGTTCGCGCATCCCGTGGCGGATCGCCGTGCGGCTAACTTCGCCGTCGAAAGCGTCAGCGCGCCGCCGACCATCTATGGCTCCGGGAAAGCGCGCGTGGAAGCCACCATCGCCGGCTACGGGACCGAGCCAGCTAAACGCCGTGTGGCCCTCGTGCTGAATGGCCGCGAGATCGACTCCAAGGCCATCGACGTCCCCGCCCGCGGGCGCGGCACCGCCGAATTCCCGCAGGTGGATATGCCTTATGGCTTGAACCGCTGCGAGGTCCGCATCGATTCCGCCGACAGCCTGCCCGATGACGATCGTTTCTATTTTTCGGTCGAGCGGGCCGAAGCCCGCCACGTGCTCTTCGTACACGAAGGCCGCAATCAGCGCGACGCGCTCTATTTCCGCACCGCGCTCGAAGCTGCCGCTGAATCGGCTTATGCGCTGGATACCGTGCCGCTCGAGCAGAGCGCCAATCTCGATCCGCACAAGTATGCGTTTGTAATTCTCTCGGATGTGGGGCCGCTGCCGGCCGCCTTCGAAACCGCATTGCGCGGCTACGTGCGCGCGGGTGGATCGCTGCTGGTGGCTTTGGGGCGCGAGTCGGCCTTAGCTAACCATGTGCCGGTATTCGATGAGAAAGTCGTCGAGCCGCGCTACTACGGCCGCGATGGCGCGCTCTTCCAGACCGCGGCGTGGTTGGATGAAGGTCACCCGTCCATTCACGACGCCCAGCATTGGGACGACGTGAAATTCTACCAGGCGGTGCGTGTGAATCCGGGTTCGGCCCAGGTGGCGGCGCGCCTCGGCGACGACACGCCGCTGCTGCTCGACAAGCACTTTGGCGAAGGGCGTGTGCTGGTGTTTGCTTCCACTTTCGACAACATCTCCAACGATTTTCCGCTACACGCTTCCTTCGTGCCGTTCATCGAGCACACCGCGAACTATCTGGCGCGGCAGGAAGAGCGTCCCAGCAACTATCTGGTCGGCGCGTATCTCGATTTGCGGCAGGCCAAGGAAAAGGGTGAGGCGGTAGAAGTCCTCGACCCTAAGGGCCAGCGCGCGCTGACGCTGGACGAAGCCACGCGTGCCCAGAACATGCCCCTCACGATGGCCGGTTTTTACGATGTGAAGCGGCCCAACGGACGGCATGAACTGGTAGCGGTGAACGCGGATCGCCGCGAGTCGGATCTGGATGTAATCTCCGCGGATACCCTGGCGCTATGGCAGAATACGGCTCAGGGACAGCGGGATGCGGCTGTGGGAGGGGCACCGGAAGCGCCCAAGCCCATGGAGTTTTGGTGGTATGTCCTGATGGCCGTGCTGGCGTTGGCGGTAGCCGAATCGTTGTTGGGCAACCACCACTTGACGGTCGATCCGGACGCGGGAGGGCAGGCTTAGGTCCGCGCGGGATTTAGTTCCGCCAAAGGTGTCGTATGAATCCATTGACCGGCGTAACCGATTATCTTCGCCGCATCGAGCGGCGCTTGCGGGTTCTGGCCTTCACCAGGGGCGTGGCGATTACCGCCGCGGCGGCACTGGTCTTCACGGTGCTCGCGGTGCTGTTGGCCAACGCTTTCGCATTCTCCAATCCCAGCGTGACCGGCGCGCGGGTGGTGCTCTTCGTAGCGCTGGCTCTGGCCCTCGGTATCGGGCTGGTGGTTCCGTTGCTCCGCCTCAACCGCCGCCATGCGGCGCGCGAAACGGAACGCAAGTTTCCTGAGTTCGAGGAGCGGCTGCTCACTTTCACCGAGCGCGCCCGCGCCAATCCGGACGATCCCTTTCTGCCGTTGCTGGCCGCCGACACCCTGGAAGTCTCGCACAAAGCTGAACCGGCGCGCATTGCCGGACGCAATCGCATTCTCAGCTTCATCGCCGGCGCGGCGGGATCGCTGGCCGTGCTCCTGTGGCTGGGCACGTCCGGTCCCGGGTTCCTGGGTTACGGAACCTCTCTGCTTTGGGGCCGGCTGCCGAAAGGTGAACTCACGCCGTATTACGACATCGCCGTGCAGCCCGGCAATCGTACCGTGCGCCGTCTGGCGGATCAATTGATCGGCGCGGAGCTGAAAGGTTTTCAGGCGCAGCGCGTGCGCATGTTCGCGCGCTATGCCAGCTCGTCGAAATGGGAGCAGGCGGACATGCGCCCGCAAATCGACGGCCCCGGCTACGAATTTCTGATCGCCGGCGTGCCTGAGTCGCTCGATTACTATGTGGAGGCCGGCAGCGTCCGTTCGAAACAATACCACCTGAAGGTGGTCGATCTGCCCGGCATAAAAAAGCTGAAAGTCACTTACCATTTTCCCGGCTGGACCGGGATGAAGGATAAGGTCGAAGATCCCGGAGGCGACCTGCGTGCCGTGGAAGGCACGGATGCCGAAGTGGCCATCGAAACGGACCGCCCGCTGGCGAACGGCGCCCTGCTCTTCGACGATGGCACCAAAGTGCTGCTGCGCTCCGGCGAGAACGGCTTGCGCATCGCCAGCGTGCCCATTCGCAAGGATGGCATGTATCATATCGCCGCGGTCGATCGGGGCGAAGACGTACGCCTGAGCCCGGACTATTTCATCGAAGCGCAAAAGGACGAGCCGCCCACCGTGCGCATCACCCGGCCGCAGGCCGACGCGCGCGTGAATCCTATCGAAGAAGTGACCGTCACGGTGGAGGGCCAGGACGATTTCGGGTTGAACGAGCTGAGCCTGCATTACTCGGTGAATGGCGATGCCGAAAAAACCGTCTCCCTGCTGAAGAGCAAGGGGCTAAAGACCGCATCCGGCTCGACCACCATCGCTCTGGAGGATTTCAAGCTCTCGCCGGGCGACCTGATCAGCCTGTATGCCACTTCGCACGACGCGCACTCCATCGCGCGCACCGATATGATGTTCGTGCAGGCCGAGCCCTTCGAACGGCGCTACTCGCAATCGCAGGAATCCGGCGGCATGGGCGCCGGCGGCGATCAGGATGACAACCGCATCTCCGAGCGCGAAAAGGAAATCATCGCGGCCACCTGGAATCAGATCAAGGACAAGTCCGGGGATAAGGCTGTGGCGTCTGAAAACGCGGGCTTCCTCTCGGGCGTGCAAGCGAAATTGCGCGACCAGGCGCACTCGCTGTCCGATCGCATGAAAGCGCGCCAATTGGCCGGATCGAGCGAAGAGTTCAAAGCCTTCACCGCCGATATGGACGATGCCGTGAAGGCCATGGGGCCGGCGGCGGACAAACTACGCGGCTCGCAATGGGAGAATGCCCTCGCGCCTGAGCAGAAAGCCTTGCAGCACCTGTTGCGCGCGGAGGCCGTGATGCGCGATATCAAAGTGGCCTTCGGGAATCGCGGAGGCGGCGGCGCGGGCGCCAACGGCGGCGCGGAGCGCGATCTGCAAAGCCTCTTCGACCTGGAGCTCGACACCGAGAAGAACCAGTATGAGAGCGGGCAGTCCTCGGCTTCCAAGGATCAACAGCAGCGCAAGATCGACGAGGCCCTGCAGAAGCTCGAAGAACTCGCCCGCCGGCAGCAGGAACTCGCCGGGCAGCAGCGCCGTAACCAGCAGGTTTCGCAGCAGCGCTGGCAGCAGGAAATGCTGCGCCGCGAGGCCGAAGAACTGCAGCGCCAGATGGAGCAGCTCTCGCGAAATCAGCAGGGCCAGCCGCAATCCGGGCAGCCGCAGTCGGGACAGCCGCAAAACGGCCAACCCCAGTCGGGGCAGTCATCCGGCCAGCCATCCAGCCAGGGCGGCCAAATGTCGTCGCAACAACTGCGGCGGGCCATCGATCAATTGCGGCAGGCGCAGCAGGATATGCGCCAATCGACTTCCACGCAGAGTGAGGCCGATGCCCGGCGCGCCGCCGAGCGCTTGCAACAGGCCCGCGATCTCCTGTCGGGCCTTCGCCAGCAACAGGCGGCCGCGGGTGTGGACGATCTGGCGCGCCAGGCCGACGCCCTTGCCGGGCGCCAGCAGGAATCCAACGCCCGGATGCGCCGCGCGTTCGGCATGCCCGGACAGCAACAGGCGCAAGGGGCCACGCGCGAGCAGGCGGAAGAGCTGGCGCGCGAAAAAGAGCAATTGGCCAGCGATTATCAGCGCCTGGAAGCTGGTATGGGGACCACTGCCCGGGATACGCGGGCCACGAATCGTGAGTTGTCCAGCAAGCTGCGGGATGCCCTGGGCCAGGTGCAGCAGAACGAGATCAACAACCGTCTGCGGCAGGGTGCCGATTTCATGCGCCATGGCAACGGCGCGGCGGCCACCATGCGCGACGCCGTCACCACGCAGGCGCTGAACAATCTGCGCGATCAGTTGCACGAAATGCAGAAGATGGCCGGCAACGGCCAGCCGGGAGCCGGCGACAAGGATCAACAGGCTCTGGCCCAGGCTCTGGCGCAAACCGAACACCTCCGCCAGGAGATGGAACGCGCTATGCGCGGACAGCAGCCGGGCCAGCAGAAAGGTCAAGCGCCCGGCCGGCAACCCGGTCAACCCGGTCAGGAAGCGGAGGGACAGGACGGCCAGCAGCCGGGCCAGCAGCCGGGCCAGCAGCCGGGCCAGCAAACGGGCCAGCAGGAGGGCCAGCAGGTGGGCGGCGGCCAGCCTGGCTCGCTAGGTCCACTGAACGGCCGGCAAGGCGGCGGCCTCTTGCCGACACCCGGACCGGCTTCCGGCGATTCCGGCGACTTCCTCCGGGACTATCGCGCCACGCTTCGCGACTTGGAGAATAACCCGCGAATTGGCAAAGATTTGCGCGATTCGATCCACGATCTGTACCGGCTCGATCCCCGCCTCTCTCCCGGCAATGCGCAATTGATGAATCTGATCGAATCGCAGATGCTCTCCGGAGTCGAGCAGCTCGAACTGCAGTTGCGCCGCCAGCTCGACGGCCAGAATGGCGCCGTCCGCAGTGGTGCGGCCGACCCTGTTCCGCAAGGTTACGCCGACGCGGTGGCCGAGTACTTCCGGCGCTTAAGTAAGGAGAAGTAGGGCGGCCCGTGGCGCACGCTTCAGCGTGGCGGCGGGACTCTTAGGTCCCGCTAAGCCGGCTGGAAAGCCGGCTGCGGCCAGGATTGGCCGCCCCACATCTGTGTATGCACCGGCCCACTACTCTTTCAACTCCACAATGGTGGCCCCGGTCCCGCCCTCCTGCGGCGGTGCCGCGTAATGTTTCTCCACGTGGGGATGCCGCTCCAGCAGTTCCCATAGAACTTTGCGCAGGATTCCCATGCCGTGCCCGTGTACGATCCGTACGCGGCTGGCCGTGGCCATCACGGCGCGGTCCAGGAATTGATCCACGTTGTCGCGGGCTTCTTCGGCGCGCTGGCCGATCACGTTGATCTCCTGGTGTACCGGCGTGAGTTCCGGCGCCGGCTTGTATGTCACGTTCTTCGGTAGCCGGGCGCTCCCGCCCGTATCGGGCAGCACCTCCAGGACGTCATCCACGGAAACCTGCATCTTCATGAACCCGGCTTCCACTTCCAACCGGTCTCCGGCGAGTATGCGACGCACGCGCGCCGGTTCGCGGATGCCCTGCAGACGCACGCGCACGCCCTCCTCGATCTTGGGCCGCTGCAGATCGCCGTGGCGCGATTCGTCCTGCGTGGAAAGCACGGTGGCCTGGAATTCCTGGCGGAACTCGCGCTTGGTCTTGGCCACCCGCCGTTGGGCCTGCTCGGCTGCCTTGCGCTGCTCCGCGCCGTGCACAATCTGATCGATGGTCTGCTGGGCCTGCTCCTCAAATTTGGCCAGCATCTGCTCGGTGCGGCGCTCCAGCTCTTTCAGCTTCGAAGATTCGCGCTTCTCCCATTCGCGCGCCACTTCCTTTTCGCGCGCGGCCAGTTCGGCCTGCTTCTGCCGCAGCTCCCCCTCCAGCCCTTGCACGTCTTTCAAGCGTTGGTGCAACTCGCTGAGGAATCGACCCAGGTCGCGCTCCCGATCGCTCAGGGCCGCCCGCGCGCGATTCATGATGTCTGCCGGCATGCCCAGGCGTGTGGCGATTTCGAGACCGGCCGACTTTCCCGGCATGCCCGTGTGCAGCACGTAGGTCGGTTCGAGCGTCTGCTCGTCGAAACCCATGGATGCGTTCAGCACGCCCTTCGTATTTGCCCCGTAGATCTTCAGCGCCAGCAGATGCGTGGATGCCAGCGTGTACGCTCCCGCGGCGCGGAAGTGCTCCACGATGGCCACGCCCAGCGCGCCGCCCTCCTCCGGATCCGTGGCCGCGCCCAACTCGTCCAGCAGCACCAGCGAATCGGGCGTCACGTCGAGCGCCATCTCGCGGATGTGGGAGATGTGCGCGGAAAACGTGCTGAGGCTTTCCTGTATCGACTGGTTGTCGCCGATGTCGGCGAGCACCTGGTCGAAAATGGGGAACTCGGCTTCGGCCGCCGGCACGGGCAATCCGGACTGCGCCATCAGCGTGAGCAGGCCGACGGTCTTCAATGTGACGGTTTTGCCGCCGGTATTCGGACCGCTGATCAGCAGCGTGTGGGTGCTTTTGTCGAGTTCCAGCGTAATCGGCACCACCGGCTTGCGCTGCCGGCGCAGCACATCCTGCAATAACGGATGACGCGCCTCGCGCAGCAGCAATCGGCCGCCAAACCGGGGGATGGCGCAATCGAAGTCGATGGCGAAGCGCGCCTTGCCGAAGATCATTTCCAGTTCCCCAAGCGTGTCCATGGTCTGCCGGATGGACTCGGCATAACCGCGCAGCCGCGCCGTCAACTCGCGCAGAATCCGGTATACTTCCTGCGTTTCCTCCTCGGTAAGCCGCACCAGTTCATTGTTCAGATCGATGGTTTCGAGCGGCTCCACGAACAGCGTGTGGCCGCTGGCGCTGGCCGCATGGATCACACCGTCGATTTTGCGGCGCTGGCCCGCCACGATGGGAACTACGAAGCGCTCGTTGCGGATGGTGACGAATTCCTCCTGCAGCACGCCTTCTTCCTGGTGGGCTTTCAGGAACCGCTCGAGCGATGCCTGGATGGACTTGCGCTGCCGCTCGATATCGCGGCGCAGCCGCGCCAGCGCTACGCTGGCATGATCCGCGACCGAGCCATCCGGCTGGATCTTGCCTTCCAGGTCCTTCAGCAGCGCGCGGAAATCGCCGATGAACTGCGCGCGCGCACCCAGCCGCGGAAAGCGCTCCGCGACCGCGTTGAGCACGCTCTTGGCGTCGGCCGCGCGATCCAGCACGCCGAAGAGGTCGAAGATTTCCTTGCCTTCCAGGCTGGCGCCTTCGATGCGCAGCTTATGCACGGCCTCAGTCAGGTCCGGGAAGCCGCCGAATTCGATGCGGATGGATGCGCCGCGGCCTCCGGTCTGTGGGCGCGCGGCCGACCGTAGGTATTCGACCGCTTCCCCGGCGTCGGCCAAATCGGCGGAAAGCCGCGCGGCATCGCTATGCGGCGCGATGCGGGCCAGTTCCCCCTTGCCTGGCGGGCTCGAGACATAGCGGCCGAGCAGGGCGCGAAGCGGTTCGTATTCGAGGATATCGGCGCTGGTGGCCTTCATTTCTTCTATTGTCGGTCATCCGGCTGGGTCACTGCCCAACCGTGATGTATCCGGTGTTGCTGGGCACGCCGGCCAGCGTGACGACTACCGGTTGATCGCCCGCCGGAGTTTCAGGGGGCACAATGAAGTTGATTTGTGCGACTCCGACCAGGTAGTACGGAATTCCGGCAAACGCGATCTGCGCGGGCACGCCGTTCACTAACACTTGCACCCTGGCATACGGATCGGGCAGGCCCGAAACGGGCGCCTGGTTGGGCGGCGCGGCGCCGGTAGCCACCGCGGGCGTCACTGGACCTTGGCCGGTCAGGTACAGCGTGACATAGCCTCCGGCTGTCGCGGCGGCGCTGGGCGCGATGTGCCGCCGGTCTGAAGCCAGAAAGATGCCGGGCGCGACCGCGTTCACATAGACGGACTGGTTGGCGATCTGTCCGCCCGCATTCGAAACCGTAAGTGTCGCGGGCCCCGGTGGAACCTCATAAGGGACCTGTACATTCAACTGCGTGGGCGAAACGTAATAAAGCGGCGCCGCAATGCCGTTCATCTTCACGCTGGTTCCCTGCATCGTCAGCGGCAATGGCAGAACGCCGGCGGCCTCCGTGCCGGCCGCCAGATTCACGCCCGGATCGAACAGGCTCAGTACCATGCCGGGCGCCGCTCCGGCTTCGAACGAGGCGCTGTTCAGGTATGATATTCCGGTTGCGGGCGCCTGATATGTAATGGGGATAGTTTGATACTGGGGCGTCGACATCAGCGACTGAATCACCAGGGAGGCGCGATACAGGCCACCCGGAACCAGACCCGCCGGGTTCACGGACACCTGCATGGCGGTGGCGCCCATGCCGGATGCTGGAGTGATGCTCAGCCACGCCGCGGGCGATTGTTGGTAGACGAGAGTCGCGCTCCACGCGAGGCCGCTTGCTCCGGGATCGACTGCTACGCTGGCCGCCGCCGGCTGCGCGGAAGTGAATTGAAGCGCAGGCGTGTTCACGCTCAGTGGGGCGGCACTGGGCTGCACCGAGAACACAAAGCCGGGATAATCCGAAATCTGAGCGGAGCTTGAATTGGTAGCGGAGAGATCCATCAACAGCCCGGTCCAGGGATAAATGAAGGGATCGATTGTATTGGGCCAGCAGAGATCTCCTTCCACGGTTCCCCCCGCCGGGATGTATGTGGATGCGAAGGACGAGAGCAGGGATGATATATCGGGGCCGATGTCAACTATGCTTAGAGCAGTCAGCGTGACCGGAGAATCACCGGCCGACTGCAAGACCACGTGCTGCCGGATGGGGCACGCCGGCGCCGCCGGATTCACGTAAATAAGCGCCGGGAGCCCATAAGCGAGCAAACCCGAGGCTGACCCGGCGGGGTCCGCGAATTGCGCGTAAAGCGATTGGGTCCAGGTCGTGCCGGAGCCGGGATCGACTCCGCCGATCCCCACGTTGTTGCTCTGGCTGTAAGCCACGTTGGTCAGATCGATGACCGCGCTGACATAGCCCGCCGGAGGAATCGTAGCGCTGCCAAACAGAGCGCCGATTTGGCCGGAAAGATCTTGTCCCGCCGCTGTAAGTTGCGTGATGGTGGTGGCTACTCCGGCCGTTTCCGTGAGTCCCAAAACAAAGCGCCAGTGGGTTGTTGAACCCACCGTGATTTGCGGAACGATCGGGTAGGCATTCGGAGGGAAGAGATCGGCGTTTACGGCGGCGATCACTCGCGACTGCGCATTGGCGACGTTGAGAGTGACGGGAATTGTAACCGGCGTGCCCGTTCCCACAGTGACTGTATACGAGGATGTGTAGGTTCCGTTGACGAAGAGTGCCGGATTCCCGGCCCCCACTATGATGGTTAACGGCGTATCCGCATTGATCAGTGTGGGCGTGTTGAAAGCGCTCGTCTGGATCCCATAGGTCAGCCAGGGATCGGCCGCCTGTATCGAAAACGGAACCGGCGTCAGGCTCGTGGTGGTCACCTGCATGGAATTCGACCCGCCGGATGGCTGGCCTAACGACGTATCCAGAACCAGCGCGGAAGGGGTGACCGAAAACGGGGGCGCCGTATTCACATTGCCGGTGAGATAGGGCTGGAGCGCCGTATCGGCCACCGAAAGCTTGCCGTAAGCGGCGCGCTCGAATCCGGTGCAAATGGATTCCGGTGAGTCCGCCGATCCCGAAGCCGTCCCCACCACTTCCGCATTCGAGTTCAGCAGAGGCGAGCCCGAGGAGCCCGGCTCGATCACTCCCTTGTCGTAATTCACCTGATAGTCCACATTCGCTGGAATCATGGTGCCGGAGATATCGATGGGCTCGTCGGCGCTGCGCTCTCCGAAACTGATTCGCGCCCAGGATCCCTGTGGATGATGAATGCCCACCACAGGATCGCCGATGTTAGGCGGAGTCGTCGTCCAGCCGAATAAGTACACTCCCGCCGGCGCGGGCGCCGTAAGGGCCAGCAGCGAATAGTCGCCTTCCTCAAACGGTGCGCTGGTCAGGTAAGTGGCTCCCGTCTCGGTTCCTATAATGCCGATGTCGGCGCCGGTGTTGTTGCATACGCTCGACTGATAGCCGAAGATCAGGTTGGCGCTGCGCGCCTCCGAAGCGCTGCTGATGCAATGGTTCGCCGTCAGCATATAGGGCGCGTAAGCCAGGCCTGTGGGATTGAGCAGCGCCCCGCTGCAGGTATAGTCTCCGCCATTATCTCCGGCGAACTCGTACTCTACCACTCCGCTTGCATACTGCGCCCATTCGGGATAACAACTCACGTCCAGTTCGCAGGCGGCCGGAGAGTCTGGCGTGGTGCGCGGTCCGGAGGCGTCCGGGAGGATCGATGCCCATTGATGGATCACCGCATCCACGCGAAACGGCAGTGCCGTGGGTGCGCCCGCGGGCGCGTCGAATTCCACGATCGCTTCGTCGGACTCGACCGTCGAAGACCAGAACTCGCCCGTTCCAAACAAACCTCGTCCCGTGTAAGGGCCGGCCATGCTGGCATGCCGCGGATCGTAAAGCCATACCTCTCCGCCGGCTACCGAAAAGTCCTGGAAGTGTACGCGCAGCGCCTCGGCGCCTGTGGATCGGAGCGCGGCTCGCCACACCCGCCGGCCGTCCGGCAGCGTTGCGCTGACCGCCCGGGACAGCTTGTCTGGCGCCACTGCCCGCTGCACACCGATCTGCCGCACGCCGTAGCGTGGCAGCGGCGCGGCTTCATCCGGGGTGAGCCGTCCGGGGTCCCACGCGATCGGACCTTCGAGTTTCGAGGCATAGCCCGGCGGCAGGCGATTCCTTTCGCTGGACGGCGCCACCCGGGGCCCCTGCGAGAAGGCTCCGGGTACATGCTGCGCGCAGAGGGCCAGCGGCAGGCATGCGATCGGCAGAAAGTGTTTCATCTTTCGCGAAGACCTATTACATGATACTGCCCGGCTATGTGCGTGCGCGCTCGCGGAAGCCCTTCTCGATCACGGGCAAGGTGCCTTTCGTAATCGGATAAGTGCATAACTTGCCTTGTGCCACCCAGGCGGCGCGGCTGGCATCGTCGGCAGCCTTGAGAAATCCGCCGGTGACGCGGCAAACATAGTCGATGAGCACATAGTGATATTCCGGGACGCCCTGCGCATCGCGGATGATGCGCTCGAAAATCTCGAGCACCTTCACCGGCTGGACCTCCAGTCCGGTCTCCTCGCGCACTTCGCGAACGATGCCTTGTTCCAGTGTCTCGCCGGTTTCGAGCGCGCCGCCGGGGAGTGACCAGTAACCCTTCATCGGTGCCTTACCACGCTCGATAAGCAGGATTCTGCCCCGATTAAAGATGAGCGCGCCGACGCCCAGGATGGGGCGCTTCGGATAGCGCCGGTTATCGGACATTGTATGCAGTCTTCATTATTATCGTGGCGCACGCTTCAGCGTGCCGGCGGGACTTTTAAGTCCCGCTAAGCCGCCTTTCAGGCGGCCCAAAACGGCGGACTGAAGTCCGCCGCAGCACGCTGAAGCGTGCGCCACGCGCTGCGGCCAGTCATCATGAGATAGTCCAAACTCCAGAACCCGGCTGCGGCTAGGATTGCCCGCCCTCCAATTATTTGGCCTGCGCGGGGCTAATCGACGTCGCGCCCCGCCCCGCCACCCGCACGCGATAAACCGACGTTCTCGCCGTGATATACAGTGTCAGCAAATCGGCGTCGCCGAACGTGCAGTTCGAGGGCGTCTCGGCGACCGGGATCGTCGTCAGCAGCTTGCCTTCCGGGCTGTACACCACGATGCTCTTGGCGGCCACGTACAGATTGCCGTCCTCCGCGGCGCGCATGCCGCCGGGAATGCCTTCAACCTTCGAGACCAGCATCCGCTCGCCCGAGACTTCGCCCTCGCGATCCACATCGTAGGCGCGGATGTTGCGCTCGTCGGAATTCGCGACGTAGAGGATGCGCCCGTTCGGCGAAAGCGCGATTCCGTTGGGGCGCCCGCTGGGCTTCGCGATCACCGACAATTGGCCCTTTGGCGTGATGTGGTAGACGCCATAGAAATCCAACTCGCGCCGGTCCTGCTGGTTCCCGAATGCCGGATCGGTAAAGTAAACGTGGCCCGATTTGCTCACCGCGATGCCCAGAGGCGCGTTGAGCCGCTTACCGTCCCATTGATCCGCCAAAACTTCGTTGTGGCCTTTTTTGTCCGTTCGCGTCACGCGGCGGGCGTGCGTCTCGCAGGTATACAGGCGTCCCTGCGCATCGAACGCGTTGCCCGCGGCCCCATTGGACTCCGCGCGGTACTCCTCGGCGTCCCCGCCCGGCACATACTTCATGATCCTGCCGCTAGGGACATCGCTGAATAACAGGTAACCTTCCCGCGACCACGCCGGACCTTCGGTGAAGCGAAAGCCGTGCGCCACCTTTTCGACTTGCGCCTCTCCCGGCGCTGCGGGAGGTTCCTGGGCAGCCAGAGGAAACAGAAGCAGCCAGAGCGCCACAGCGGATCCCCGCGGACCCGCGCAGACCCGCAGGTCTGCACCACAGGTCATCGCGGATTGCCCTTACCCACCACCACCAGTTGATTATCGACCTGTTTTACACCGGAAACTTTGTGCGCCAGTTTTTCGGCTTTTTCCTTTTGCTGCGGGTATTCTACTTTGCCCTTCAAAGTCACGACGCCGTCCTTTACCTCCACCTCCAACGCTCCGCCCTTAACCACCTGGTCGTCGGCCAGTTTGCGCCTGACAATGTCGTAAATTTGATCGTCGGAATAATGTTTTTCCGCCGCCCACGCGCCCCCGGCCAGGGCTAAAACGACGAGTAAAGAGACTAACGTTTTAATTTTCATCTGTTCCGGCCATTGTACGCCAGTCGAGAGCCGACAGGAAGGCCGGCTTCTCGCGCCAGTTCGGCTGTACCTTGATGTGAAGATCCAGATAAACGTGACGGCCGAAGAGGCGTTCCATGTCCTGCCGCGCCAGCGTGCCGATGTTTTTCAGCATGCCGCCGCCGGCGCCGATGATAATGCCCTTCTGCCCATTGCGCTCTACATAGATCGTAGCGTAGATGCGAATCAGTTTCGCACCGTCTTCCCAGGAATCCACGGACACCGCCACGGAATGCGGCACTTCCTCGCGCGTGGCTTGCAGGATTTTTTCGCGAATCAGTTCCGCCGCCAGGAAACGCTCCGGCTGATCGGTGATGTGGTCCGCCGGAAAATATGCGGGGCCTTCCGGAAGACGGTCGACAATGCCCTGGCGCAGCTCGGCGAGGCCGTCGCCCTTGCGCGCCGACACCGGAACGTAATCCGCGAATTCGTACAGCGCGCGGTATTGCTCGATCAATGGCAGCACCGCGCCCTTGTCCTTGTGCAGCAGGTCGACTTTGTTCAAGATCAGCAGCGTAGGGCTGTCGGCCTTGCGGATCAGGTCGACCGCGTGCCGGTCCTCGATCCCGAATTTGCGCGACACGTCCACTACCAGCAACAGCAGGTCGCGCTCGCTAAGCGCCGCGCGCACGGCGTCCATCATGCGCTTGTCCAGAAGCGATTCGGCTCTGTGAATGCCGGGCGTATCGAGAAAAACGATCTGCGCATCGGGCAGCGTCAGCACGCCCTGTATGGACGTGCGGGTGGTTTGGGGTTTGCTGGCGACGATCGCGATCTTGGCCCCAATCAACTGGTTCAGGAGCGTGGACTTGCCGGCATTCGGCCGGCCGAGAATCGAGACGAAGCCGGATTTCATTGTGTCACCGGCTGCGAGCGGCGCACTCGCACTTGCGCTACCCGCAATTCATCGCTGGCCAGAATGTCGATGTGGATGCCCTCGCGCTCCACCGATTCGCCCGCTTGCGGCACCCGGCCCAGCCACTCGGTGACCAGCCCCCCCACCGTAGTCGATTCGATCTCTTCCTCCGGGTGGAAGTCCAGCAGATCCCCAAGGCGTGCCACGTCGAAGCTGCCGGAGACGATAAATCCGCCCTGCCCGTCTTCCTGCACGTCGGAGTCAGGCTCGTGCTCGTCGCGGATTTCGCCCAGAATCACTTCCACCAGATCCTCCATGCTGGCGAGACCCGCCGTGTTGCCGTATTCGTCCACCACGATGACCATATGTGTATTGTCCTGCTGCATCTCGCGCATCAGGTCGTTGACCGCCTTGGTTTCCGGCACGAAACGGATCGGACGGATCAGCTCGCGCACCGTGCGGTTGGCCCGCTCGTCCTCGTCCAGCTCAAACATATCGCGCACATGCACGAAGCCGATGATCTGATCGATAGTATCTTCGTACACCGGAATGCGCGAATACTGCTCGTTAATGACCAGTTGGCGCAACTCTTCGAGGGTCGCGCCTGCCGAAATCGCGACGATATTCGGGCGCGGCGTCATCACCTCGCGTACCACTTTGTCTCCGAACTCCACCACCGATTGGATCAGTTTGCGGTCTTCCTCTTCGATCAGGCCTTCCTCGGTGCCCGCGGAGATCAGTGCCTCGATGTTCTCCGCCTGCGTGGGCGGTTCCTCGCCGCCGTTGCTGTTGTCGGTGATCTCCACCAGGGACTGGAAAAATCCGAGCACCGCCACGCACGGTTTGGCGAGCATGCCCACCGCGCGGATCAGGCCCGCAAGCGGCGCCAGCCATTGCGCCGCGGTGCGGCGGTAAAGCACCTGGGGCAGCACATAAGCCATCACGATCATCGTGAGCCACGAAGAGACGGCGGTTTCCAGCACTTCCGGCCACGTCCAGGCCTGGCCATCCGCGAACACCAGGAAGTAGAGAATGCCGATCAGGAGGATGGTGGTGTGTTTGACCAGGGTGAAGGAACCCGCGCCGTCGTCGGTCTCGAAGCCGATTTTATCTTCCAGGCTTTCCTTAAAGAACTTGATGGCGGGGAAATCGCGGGTGCGCAGCCGCAGACTCTCCAGGTACAGAAGTTGTACGAACGTGACCAGGCCCAGCAGCAGCGCGAGGGCCATGATGAGAAGGATGAGGGCTGCGGTCATCGCGAGAGCCGTGCGGCCTTCATTGCCCGTTCGATCAGGGCGGTTGGCAGCGAGAAGCGCCGGCGCCAGCGGCCTTCGGCGCGCCGCATCTGGCCCGTGTCGGTTGCGTGATCCATGCCCAACAGGTGAAGCAGACCGTGCAGCATCAAAATGCGGATCTCGTTTTCCAGGGAGTGCCCGAATTCGGCGGCTTGCGCGCGCGCCCGGGCCGCCGAGATGGCGATTTCTCCCAGTTGCCCGGTTCCGGGGAACGACAGCACGTCCGTGGCGTAATCTTTGCCCAGGAACTCGCGGTTCAGGCGCCGCAGCTCGCTATCGCCTGTGACCAGGCAGGTGAAACCCGCGCCCTTGGCGACTTCGCCGCGCAGAGTCCGCGCGAAGCGTTCGAGACCGACGCGGTCCAGTTCCGCCGGTGCGCGGCGGAACAAAACTATATGGTCGTCTGAGGCAGACATGTATCGGGAGCCGTTTCGGCGGGGGGTTCGGTCAGTTTCAGGCTAAGCTGCCGGCCGGCGCCGACCGCTTCGTTGTAGCGCTCATAAGCCCTGACGATGCGCTGCACCAGCGTGTGGCGCACCACGTCGCGGTCGTCGAACTGCACCATGCTGATGCCTTCCACGCCGCGCAGCACTTCGAGCGCGTCGATCAGGCCGCTGCGCTTCCCGGGCGGCAGATCGATCTGCGTAATGTCGCCGTTCACCACCATTTTTGAATTGAATCCGGTGCGCGTCAGCACCATCTTCATCTGTTCGGTGGTGCTGTTCTGGGCTTCGTCCAGGATGATGAAACTGTCGTTCAGCGTGCGCCCGCGCATGAAGGCGATGGGGGCCACCTCGATGGTGTTTCGTTCCAGTAGCTTGTCGACTTTTTCGGATTCCATCATGTCGAAGAGCGCATCGTAGAGCGGGCGCAGGTAAGGGTCGACCTTTTCCTGCAGCGTGCCCGGGAGGAATCCCAGCCGTTCGCCGGCTTCCACCGCGGGACGTGTGAGAATAATGCGTGAAACCCGCTTGCTGAGCAGCGCCGAAACCGCCATGGCCACGGCGAGGTACGTCTTCCCGGTGCCCGCCGGCCCCACGCCCAGCACCAGGTCGTTGCGCTCGATCGCCTCCAGATAGCGGCGCTGGTTCACCGTCTTGGGCGCCAGCATTTTCTTGCCGAAATTGCGCTGCCGGCCGCTTTGCACCAGCGCCCGAAAACTGACTTCGGGGTCCTCGGTAACTACGCGTAGATAACTGTTCAAATCGCCATTATTGAAGACGTGCCCCTCGCGCACCAGCGCCGCGTAGTCTTCGAGAATGGTTTCGGCGCGCGATACGGCTTCGGCGTCGCCTTCAATCTCCAACAGGTTGTCGGTCAGGTGCGTGTTCACTTTCAGGCCCGACTCGATTAACCGGATGTTTTCGTCGCGGGTGCCGAAGAGGCTCTCGACGCCCCGGCTGATTTGCACACTGGATTTCATTTAGTTAGTGTGTGGATACCTCCAAGAGATTTAAAGCGCAAACGAGGGATAGCGGCCGGTTCTGGCGGCCGGTTGGTAAACCGGATGTCCGCGGTGCGGGGTGGTCAAAAACCATCCGTCACTAAGTATAGCAGGTGGCAGAGTTGGGGGGCGGGTCGTTTAATCGCAGTACTCTTCAGCACATATTTGCCGAAGCGCCTGCCCGCTTTGGATGGCTTCCTTAGGAAGTGGCGGTGGTCGCCGCTGTGCTCAATTCGCTGTTCCCGGTAACCCAGATTTCGCTGACGCTGGTCATCGGCCCGGTTACCAGCGCCGCAGTCGTCAGTGCGACGAAAGCCAGCAATAGTACGTATTCGGTCAGATCCTGGCCATCCTCATCCCGCCATAGTTTCTTCCATTGTGACATGCCGCCTCCAGTAGCCCAATCGCCACATCCCACATTACAGTACCCGCGCCGCGGAGCGTACCCCGTATTCGGTTAACCGCAATCAGATAACCGAAGGTAATGAATAATCTGGGATCGCCTACCGCCTCGTCGGGGCCCTCCTTCGGTTCCGCCGCCCCCCGCTCCCCCTGTGCTATTCTCAAATCGCACCCGTATATGCGTCTTCGCACTGCCCTTGGCGTGGCTTTCCTGGGATTGGCCGCCTGGGGCTTTTTGCTGGCACAGGCGCCTTTCAAAGAATATCCCGCGCTCGAATACGAAAACTTCCCGATTCCTCCGGATTGGAATCAGAGGACCGAATGGACCCGCGCGCGGCTGCGATATCCCGATATTTACGGCTATCCTTTTGTCGATCTCCGCATGCGCGACGGCCAGCCGTTTCCCGGATATTGGACCATGGACTATCCGCGTTCCGATCGCCATCTGATGGCCGGTATCCGCCGCCTCACCCGCATCGACACGCGCTCCGTCGAAGAGGTCGTAAGCCTGGACGGGACCGGCGAGGTCTACAACTGGCCCACGCTATACGCGGTCGAAGTCGGGCACTGGCGGTTGCCCGACGACCAAGCCGCCCAACTCCGCGAGTTTCTGCTCCGCGGCGGATTCCTCATGGTGGACGATTTCCACGGCACCAAGGAGTGGAATACGTTTGTCGAGAGCATGCACAAGGTGTTTCCCGACCGGGCGATCGTGGAGATCCCTAATAGCGATCCCATCTTTCACACGGTCTATGACCTGGACGAACGGTTTCAAGTGCCCGGCGCACAGTATTTCGATAGCGGAAAAACGTATGAGCAGGATGGGTACCAACCGCGTTGGCGCGCCATTTACGACGACAAGGGCCGCGTGATGGTGGCCATCTGCCACAACATGGACCTGGGCGACGCCTGGGAGTGGTCCGACGATGCCCGCTACTTCGAGAAGTGGGCCTCACTCGCGTACCGTATCGCGGTGGACTATTTTGTCTACGATCTGACTCACTAGCTTGCGACCGATTGTCATAGCTGCGGCAGCTTTCATCCTGGCTGGTGGACTCGCGGGTGAAGATGCTCGCGAAATTGTCCGCAAGTCGGTGGAACTCGACCAGACAAACTGGCTGCGCATGCAGGATTACACCTGGATGGCGCGCTCCACCGAGCGGCATTTCGATTCGAACGGCAAGGTGAAATCGGCGGAGCGCAGCGCCTGGGAAACCGTGATGTTGGATGGCGAGCCGTACCGCCGCATGCTGGAGCGCAACGGAAACCCCCTCCCGCCCGCCGAAGACAAGAAGCAGCAGGATAAGCTGGATAAGACTGTGGCCCGGCTGGCGCACGAAACCGAAGAAGAAAAGCGGCGCCGGCTGGCGGACTATGAAACCCGCCGCCGGAAAGAGCGCGAGTTTCTGCGCGAGATACCCGACGCTTACGACCTCCGCCTCGAAGGAGATGCACAAGTGGATGGCCGCGATACCTGGGTAATCGCCGGCACGGCCAAAGCCGCATACCGCCCCAAAGACAGAGACGCCAAATCGTTGCTCAAGATACGCGGCAAGCTCTGGATCGATAAGTCGAATTACCAGTGGGTCCGGCTGGAAGCCCGAACCACGGACACGATCTCATTCGGCTTGTTCCTGGCGCGCTTGAATCCGGGCGCCAGTGTGACATTCGAACAGACCATGGTCGCGGCCGATTTGTGGCTGCCGAAGCGCTTGTACATGAACGGCTCCGGAAGGCTCGGCCTGGTCAAGCGCATTGCCCTGGATCAGGAGATTACTTGGAGTAACTACCGTAAGTTCCAGGTAGACTCAAAGGTCGTGCCGCTCGAGCGCTAACTAATTATATTCTGAGCTAAGTGTGAGTTTTCATCGTAGCTCGTGGCGCACGCTTTAGCGTGCCGGCGGGACTTTTAAGTCCCGCTTAAACCGGCCTTCTGAACCGCCGTACGCCGGCCAGGCCCAGCAAGCCGCCGGTCATCAGCAGGAGTGACACGGGTTCGGGTACGCAGCCTCTGTGGTCGGGTCCGTCCGCGCCATCGAGGGCGACCGTCGTCGAAATCTCGCCGGATGTCACCGGGCCGCTGACTACGGGCGCCGCGGGGAGCGCGGGTTCTGTGGGTGTTTCGCGCCCAATCGAGATCGTAGTCGCGGTTTCGCCGGTTGTGGTAAAGGAGGCCGAAGCATCCATCATCCCCGGCAGCAGCGATGCTGGCGCGATATCCATCGTGTCCCCAGTCGTTTTCGAGACTTGTCCCGGTAAGCTGGTCGCCGGCGAGATACAGGCGCTCAGCATGCCGGCGAAAAGTAACACTACAACCCGGTTGGCAGTCTTACTTCTTGCAAATGTCATACTCTTGGTGTCCTCCGTCAAAGTGGTTTGAAATTGAAGTTTGCAGCATTACCAAAAGGAAGGCAAGGATTTCGAAGTACTACCTGGGGCATGGATCGTACCGCCAGCCGCGCTAGTAGCTGGTACTCCGTCCGCGGCAGGCGCGGACCGGAGACGAACGCCTGCCCCAGGATGTAAACTGGAGTCACGATGGTTTACGCGATCGGCGATAACGTGGGCGATTACCAGGTTGTCGGACAACTCGGATCGGGCGGCATGGGTGTAGTCTACAAAGTCCGGAACGTGCTTACCGATCGGGTGGAAGCCATGAAAGTGCTGCTGCCCAATCTGGAAGCGGCCCCGGACCTGGCGGAACGCTTCAGCCGCGAGATCAAGGTGCACGCCAGCCTGGCGCACCCGAACATTGCCGCCCTACACACGGCCGTTCGGGTCCATGGCCAGTTACTGATGATTATGGAATGGGTGGAGGGCGTCACCCTCCGCGATCGGTTGAAGCACGGCCCCATCGAGGTACGCGAAGGGGTGCACTACTGCTGTCAGGTACTCTCGGCCTTGAGCTACGCCCACCAGCGCGGCATCGTCCATCGCGATATCAAGCCGGCCAACATCATGATTGGGCCGGAGAAGCAGGTCAAAGTAATGGACTTCGGAATCGCGGCGGTGAAGGGCGCCAGCCATCTGACCCTGACCGGCATGGCGCTGGGATCGCTGCACTACATGTCGCCCGAACAGGTGAAATCGGCCCCGGCGGATGCCCGATCGGACCTCTATTCGGTGGGTGTGACCCTTTACGAGATGATGACGGGCCGGTGTCCCATCGAGGGCGACAGCGAGTACGCCATCATGACGGCGCACGTGAGCCTGGCGCCGCCGCCGCCGGATGCGGTCAATCCGCGACTGCCGGCAGCGCTATCGTCCATGATTCTGCGGGCTCTGGAGAAACGGCCCGAGGACCGCTTTCAGACCGCTGCCGATTTCCGGTCCGCTTTGGAATCTATCGAATCACAGTCGCACGCGGTTACCCGCACCAGCGCGCCGGTAGCGGCAATAGGAGCGGCCTGGGACGCCGGCGCGCTGGAAAGCGCGGCGAAAGAATTGGCCAAGTACATCGGACCGTTGGCTAAGATTATCGTCCAGCGCGCAGCCAAACGCGTGCAAACCTTGCGCCAGTTATACGACGAAATCGCCCTTGAAATCCCCTCGGCCGCGGACCGCGCCAAGTTCTTGGCCAAGAGACCGTAACTACGACTCCAGAAGCTTAATGGCTTTGGCCAGGCTTAGTTGCATGCGGTTGAAGGAACCGGCCAGAATCGAAATCTCATCGCTGCCCTTGACGGGCAATTCCTCCACATTCGTGTCGCCTTTACTGATCCGGTCGGCCATTGCGGATAGCTTCGAGACAGGCCTTATCACGATTAGGATTAGTGCCAGATCCAATGCCACCAGGGTAAGCAGGGCGGTCGCTCCCACATAGATCAGCATATCCCGGAAAGCGCGATCCGCCACCGCGATGGGAAGGGCGGCCGGCACGGATACGATCTGCGCGCCGACCACCTCATTGAGTTTCCAGCCGAAGCCGTTGTTGCTCCCGTACACCGCCAGCATCGGCGCCGGCGCCCGCGCCGGAATGGAGTGGCATTCCATGCAAGCCGGGCCGGCCACAATCGGCCGCGCCAGAAACCAGGAGACTCCCGTAGGTGTGTCGCGATGGCCGATGAATCGTTTCTTGCCGGGATCGTCGCGAAAGGTGCGGATGATGTCGGACTCCCAGTCCGCGGGACGGTCCCGCAGGTCCGTGGGATTGAGCGTAGCCTCTTTATAACTGTAATCCGGGAAGTTGACGCGCAAATAGTTGAAGCTCTCCGTTGCCGCGTAAGCCGGCACCGTCTGCGGAAAGAAGATTCTCTTGCGCAGCTCATCGCGGGTCAGTTGCGGCGCGATCTGCTTGGTCGTGTAAGTGCGCATCGCGGTCGCCGTCTCCATCATCAGCTCCGCGTTTTGCAGCACCTGATCGGTGGCGTTTGTGCGCAGGAAGGAATGCGCGAACCAGGCCGCGCACCCCAGTCCCCCCCCAAAAACCAGAATAAATACCAGGCTGAACTTTACCAGTAGCTTCATGCGTTTGTTCATTCAGCATACAGAGGACGGGGACGCTTGTAAAGCGATGAGCCCTCGGAACCCTCGGAATCCGTGGCGCACCGTTGAAAACCCAATTGGGGGGCGGGCAATCATGCCAGGATTGGCCGCCCTCCAAATTGAGTTTTCATCGCATTTGGTGGCCCGCAGGGCCATCCTGACACGCTTCAGCGTGCCGGCGATACTCTTAAGTCCCGCTGTGGCGCTTGCGGATAAACTAAGGAAATACACATGCCTGAACTGATCCAGAAACCGGCCATCATCGCGTCGGCCGGCAACCTTCCCAAGCGCATTGCGGAGTACATCGGGCTCGTCAATTCCGCGACTGAAGCGCTGAGCATCGCCCGCATGGAGAGTCCCCAGGGTTGGATCGAGCCCGGCCAAACCCCCGAATTCGACGAGTACACCGTAGTATTGCGGGGCGCGCTACGCGTCGAGACCACTGCGGGGACTTTCGACGTGCAGGCCGGCCAGGCGATCGTCGCTCATCGCGGCGAGTGGGTTCGCTACAGCACGCCGGAGCCCGGCGGCGCGGAATACATTGCCGTATGCCTCCCCGCCTTCTCGCCGCGGTTAGTGCATCGCGAGCCTTCGCCCGATCAGTAAATCACCTTCAACGAAAACTGGATCTGCCTGGAGTTGCTCGCCGTGCGGCTGATTTCGCCGAAGCCCGGTCCCAGCACCGTGTTCGAAGGCAGGCCGAAGTTCACGATGTTGAACACATTAAAGAACTCGGCACGGAATTGCAGTGACGCGCGCGCCGCGCCGGCCCGCTCCAGCAAAGGCGTATCCTTGATCAACGCCAGATCGAAGTCGCGCATCCCCGGACCGCGGAACGTATTGCGGCCCAGCGTACCGAATATGCCGCTGTTCGGCCCGGTCCCGCCCGGCACATCGATGGGAATCGAAAAGAACGACGCATTATTAGCGCCCAGTCCGAAGTAGTCCTCGCGCACCGTCCGGCTGGTCGAGAGCACCGGCGTGCCTATCTGATCGGGCCGATCCGTGCCCATCGAACCTGCACCGGTCTGTTGAATCCCGGAATAGATGGTGAAGGGAGGGCCGCTCTGCAAGGTTCCGATGCCCAACACCTGCCATCCCTTGGTGAGCGTCTGGCCTAAGGGCCGCAGGAATGGCACGCGGTCGGCGTGCAGGTCCTGGAAGAGGCTGAACGCCAGGGCATTCCGGATATCGAAGTTCGAGGGCCCTTTGTCCAGGCGCGCGTTCAAAGGGTCTTCCGGCGCGGTCTGCGCCACCGCCCCGGACGCCCCGGAGATGAAGCCGCCGATCACCGCGCTCGAATCGTCGATCGACTTCGAAAACGTATAGCTGGCCTGCACGCCGAGCCCCGAGGCCGTGAGGTTCTGTTGCATGGATACCTGCAGGGCGTGATACGAGGAATGCGAGCGGTTGTCAATCTCGGACACCGGCCCGTATCCGCCTGTGATGTGTCCCGCCGAATCGAATTGCGTGTAGGGTGCGAAGGCTGCGCCGGCTCCGGAAAATCCGTTGGGGAAATCCACTGCGGGCAGCTTGATGCCGGCGGTGCCCACATAGCCCGCGTTGACGGTTGCGCCGCCCAGTTTCTGTTCGATACCGGCGGTCCAGGTGGCGATATAGCCGCTCTTGAAATCGGGCGAAATACCTTGGATGAAAAACGGCGTGACCCCCTGTCCGGGCGATAGCGCGGCCAGGTCCTGCTGGTAGCGGAGCAGGTCCATGAGGGTGTTGGCCGGCACCTGCTTGGAATCGCCGGAGGCAAACACGGGCGCTCCGCCGGTGGTATAGACCGTGGGCAACTGCTGCGGTGTGATGACCGTGCCGAAGTTGATGGGCTGCCCCGGCACGGCGTTCAGATGCGGATACACGACGAAGGGTGTGGCGCCGGTAAGGAAGTTATCCTGCCACAAATTGACCAGCAGCGTGGTGATCGCGCCGCCCACGTGGACCGTGGTGTTGCTGGCCGCCCGCCAGTCGACCGAGAGGCGCGGACCCCAGCCGTTGCGATCCAGTTTGTATCCCGGCTGCGGGTTGATGAGCAATTCCGAACCGGGCGTGGTGCCCGGGGCGGGATCGAGCACCGGGGCCGAAGTGCGCTTATCGGATTCGCGGATGGGGCTGGTGATCTCATAGCGCAGGCCATAGTTCAGGGTGAGGCGATCCGCTACTTTCCAGGCGTCCTGCGCGTAGACGTTGTAGGAATCGCGATGGATGGCGGAATCGCCGATGCTGGCGCCCTGTGCGAAGATGGACGGCGCTACGGCAGACTGGTAGGAAAACGCGCTGGCCTCGAGCAGGCCGGTGAGGGCGTCGGGCAGCGGATCGCCAATCACGATGTCGTGCGTCCCGCTCGCGGAACGGATGGGGACTGTGGCATACGCAGGTCCACCGCCAAACTGGTACTGTCCGTTGGGACTGATGCCGAATACCGTGGTGTCGCGGTTGCCGCGCACCTCTCCGCCGGCCTTTATGGTGTGCCGGCCGCGTATCCATTGGAAGTTCTGGCGAATCTGAAACAGGTTGCCGTAGGCCGCCATCACGGAGCCGGCCGCGGCGTTGAAGGCCTCGTAGGAGCCGTCGCCGAATGTCAGCGCCGGATCGGTGCGGTCCACCGTGGGAAACGAGGGCGTGGTGCGCGTGAAACTGATCCCGGATTCCATCGTGAAGGTGGGTGAAGGCACGCGCGTATAGGAGATCGCCGCGTTGCGCTGGTGGTCGAGGAAGCCTACCGCGAACTCCGGGTCGATGGCCGTCTGGCTGGGATTCGTCGTGGGGCCCGTGACGTTAGCCATCGTGAAACGTCCGAACAGCCGCGACTTATCGGAGATCTGGTGATCGATGCGCAGCGAAAACTGATCCGAAACCGTGGTGACTTTCGAAGAAGTGGCGTAAGTGCGCGCGGCGTAAGGGCCGGTGGGATCGTTTGGCAGCGGATAGCGCGCCAGAATCTTGGCGATGCGCGGATCCACCGGCACAATCAGCGTATCGCCCGGGAATGCTGTAGTATCCAGGCCGGAGCGCTCCGCGGCCGTGGGAACCGGGATCACCTCGGTATCGCCCAGCACTTGCCGGAAACCCTGGTATTCCGCGAAATAGAACGTTCGATTGCGGCCGTTGTATAAGCCCGGAATCACGACTGGCCCCCCGTTGGTCAATCCGAATTCGTTGCGGATGAAAGGCGGAATACGTTCCGGCTGCGCCAGGGATTGCCGGTCGAAGAAGTTGCGCGCATCGAGTGCCGCGTTGCGCAGGAACTCGAACACCGAGCCGTGCAGTTCGTTGGTTCCGGACCGTGTGATGATATCGGTGAAGCCGGCCGCGCCGCGTCCGATCTCGGCGGGCATCCAGCCGGAGCTCGACCGGATCTCTTCCACCGCATCCACGTTGAAGTTCGTGAATGTGGCGCCGCCGATCTCGGGATCGCTCGAATCCGCGCCGTCCATGGCGAAAACGGCCGCCGTGCCGCGCTGTCCGTTGACGGCAAATTGCTGCGTGAAATTCGCGGCCCCGTTCGTATCGGTCATGGTGCCCGCGGCCAGCAACAGCAGTTGGCTGAAGTCGCGCTTATTTAGCGGCAGCTCGGAGACGGCTTTCGCGGATAGCTTTTCGCCCCCCGTGCCCTCGCGCGTCTGTGCTTCGCCGGCCAGCGAGAGCGCGTGGCCCGCCGATAACTCCAGGATGGCTCCGGAATCGCGCGGCAGTTGGACTTTTTGTGGGCTAACGGCCGCCACGCCCTGGTATTCGACGGCCACCGTGTATTCCCCAGGGGCCAGCGCCGCAAACGTGAAAGTGCCGTCCTTCGCGGTGGTCGCGGTTTCACGCCGGCCGCCGGATTCCAGACGCACCACGGCCCCGGAAATCGGCTGGCGATGGTCGTCTCGTAGTAAGCCGGTCCACGGCTTGAGTTCGCTCTGGGCGGTGGCGGACGCGCCGGCCAATAACACGATTCCGGCGATCGCGGTCAATTGACTGATAGGCAAACATTAGCATAGCGTGGCGCACGCTTCAGCGTGCCGGCGGGACTTTTAAGTCCCGCCGCTGTCGGTTTTAGCCGACAGAACGGGCGAACCAAAGCTCAGCCGCGTCCCCGCATCCACGCACGCGCCCGTGCCACCGCCGCGTCGCGCTCCGCAAGGGGCATCCGATCCCACTCCTTATATCCGAACTTCTGGCCTGTATATCGCTCCAGCAACGCGCCGCCAAAATCGCTCCTTATATCCGAACTTCTGGCCTGTATATCGCTCCAGCAACGCGCCGCCAAAATCGCATGTGCGTACGTCGGACCACGGCGAGTCCCTTCCCGGGTCCTCCAGAATCACAGCCAGAATCCGCAAGATACGCGGCGATTTATCCTCCCATGCCGGCTGCCACATCTGCGCATACCGGCTGCGATCGTGAACCCCCGCTCCCCGCATGATCGCCAGGTACTGTTCGAACTGCGCGTCGCTCCCGCGGCGGATCAGCAGCCTGCAAGCGCTGTCTACGTCGGAGCCATCCGCGCGCCTGTCGCGTAGAACCGTCAGCGCGGCATCGAACGTTGCGGCCGCCAAAGCGAGCTGGCCGTCGCCGGCCAGGCCGCACGCAATGGTTACCGCTCCTTTCTGCCGCTGTTCCAGATATCCCGGCAGAAGTTCCAACAACATGGGATCGTCCTTGAACTCCGGCAATAAATTCATTTCCGATGCCCGCGGGTGCAGGGCGCTGTACCGCAGCATGTTGCGCAGGATGCCTTCCTTCCTGCGCTCCGCCGGAACTTCCTGTAGTGTGCGGGCAGCCAGCGCCGGCGCTGCGTCCGATGGAGCCCCACCCGGTGACGCCGCCATCCACGCGGTCGAGATGTCCAGCCAGCGCGCATTGCCCGCCGGCAGCGCCGTTACCAGCCCCGTCATGATCTCATCGTTCATTTCCCTGGCGAGCCGGAACTGCATGTAGCCTCCGAACCGGAACAGGTCCCGATAGGTCCCGTGCAGCAGCGTGTTCATGATTTCGCGAAAAATGAACTCGCGTTTTGAGGCGGGCGGTTCGCCTCCAGGCCCAGCCTCAATCACCGGCACCACCAGCCCCCAACCCTCCTCGGCCAGCAGCTTCCACCCGTTTCCACGCGGCGCCAGAGGAAAAACATAGGTCCGGCCGCGTTCCAGATTCGCATAGGCCGGATGCCCGTTCGCCATCCTGTAGACCGGCCCGTGGCAATAGTGGTCCAGGTAGATGTGTGTGCCCGGGAACGGCGGATCGGCTCGCAAGACGCGCAGACTTGCGAGGCAATGGCGTGCGCCGCCGGGCGCGATCCCTTCCACGCGGGCGGCCACCACAACTGGCGCACCGGCCAGGGTTTCGATCGAGAGCGGCCGGATTACCCCGGCCTGCGCGCCGGCGACCATCAGCGCTCCGATGGCGATGCATCTTGGCACGCTGTATTCGACAACACGGCATGCCTGGAAGTTCCCCCTTCGCGCCGGTGCCGGCTCACAACAGCTTCGCCACCCGTTCCCGGAATCGTGTGTAAATCCACGAAACCGCCAGCAGGATGACTCCCAGCAGGATGAGCGATAGGATGCGCGGCAGCGTTTCCAGGTGCCGCAGGTCCCATGCGAACAGTTTCACGATGCAGGCCAGCAGCAGCACCAGCCCCGATATGCGGAATACCCGGTCGCGCAGGGGGAAGCCGGACGCCAGCAGGATCACGCCCTGGATCCCGCAAGCCATCGTCAACAAGCTGCCTTGGATCCGGTAATACAGCAGCAGGGTCGTCAGCGTGGTGGCCATCAGCGAGAAATACAGGCGCTCCCGGCCGTCCCGCTCCGACGCCAGTTGCGCGGTGTAAAAGCAGGCAATCGCAGCGGCGGCCGGCCACGCCACGGCAGCCATGTCGGACAAGTTGGCGATGGAGAGGAGATAGGCCAGCGCGGCGGCGACACCTCCCTGCCACTTGAAGACTTCTCGCTTCCACTCGCGTCCCGCGACGATCAGCGCCAGCGCCGCCGCCGCCCACGATGCTGCCACCATCTCCGCCGGCGCCAACGCCCACAGCGCTACCAGGGCGAACGCCAGTCCGCAGGACGAGGCTCCGGTCAGTACCATCCCCTCTTCTTCCCGGTGTGCGCGCGCGGCGATGCCATAAGCCAACAGCGCGGCCCACAAGGGAATCAGGCGCGGAGCCCATGGACCGGAGTTCGCGAGCCCCAATATAGTGTGTAAACCCACCAGGCACGCGCCCGCCGCCGCGGCCGCGTATGCCATCCGCCGAAAGTCGCCCGGCAACCGCCGTAGCCCCAATTCCAGGATCGGGATCGCCAGCGCCATCCAGGCAATCCCCAGATATGGGTCAGGCACCAGCCGCCACACCAGCGCCATCAGCGCCATTACCGCCAGACCGGCGCCGCCCAACCGCAACAGGCCGCGTTCGTCTTCTCCAAAACGATCGGCGCCGGACCACAGCGCGCACAACGCCGCCGCGTAGCATAGCCCGGCGGCCGCCGCCAGCGGTAGTTCGCGCATTTCCAAGGCTGTGCCCGCCAAACCCACCGCCAGCAGCAGATACCCCTGTAAGCGGAAATCGACGAACCGCCGCCACCAGCCGAAAGCGAACGCGCCCAGCGCCGCAAGTTGCCACGCCACGCTGCGCGACGGCTCCGGCATCTTCTTGCCGATCGCCAGCGCCACCATCGCCGCGCCCGCGTAGCCGTAGAACGTGTCCGCCGCGTACAGAGCGCGGTTGGCATAAAACACCACGGCATCGAGCGACGCTACCGGCAGCCATTGATCCGCCGGCAGCGTCCACATGTCGATTGCCAGCAGCCGCAGCGCCTCCACGCCGAATAGGGATGTGCCCAGCCAGCGCAAATAAGGCGCGCGCAGCCGTATGCCTGCCAGGTAGAACAGCTCCGCCTCCACCACCAGCGCCGACGCGATCCGTTCATGGTCCAGCTTTAAGAAAATGGCGCCCGCAGCCAGGGCCGCCGTCAGGGTGGCCGCGCCGTGCCATTTGCCCGATCGAACCCGCACCGCCGCGCTCACCAGATAGGCCATGGCCGCTGCCGCCAGCAGAATCCACAGGCGATCCGGCGCCGCCGTCTGCCATTTCAGCACCGAGAGCCCCAATCCACCCGCCGCGTTGAGCGGCAGCAGCCAGGCCTCCGGATGCCATATATCGAAGATTTCGAACAGCAGCCAGTACACGATAAACATGGCCTGCGCCTGCCACAATGGCGCCCCTGTATCGCCTCGCATCACCACCACGGCATAGGTGGCGATCAGTCCCAGCATCGCCATCCGGATCCAGCGGAACCGGTGCGCCACATACAGCAGCGAGGCCGCCAGCGGGACCAGCGCCAGGAAGGGCAGAGAACTCATGTCCGTGATCGCCAGCGTGCCGAACGCTACGAAATAGGCCAGTCCCGTTACTGTCTGCGAACGGTAGCGCAGTGAATGTACGATCATGCCGGCGGCTACTGCCAGCAGCAGGATGGCACCCACCACCGCGCTGTCGATCACGCGCGCCGCCTCCACGGCGTGCATGGCGTAGACCGTCACGTACAGTCCCGCCCAGCCGCCACCCAACAGCCCGCGCGCGAAGACTTGGTAGCGTTCCCACGATTCGAAAATCACCCCGCACGCCAGCAGGGCGCAGCTTGCGGCCAGGCAGATGCCTACGCGGCCGCCCGGCCCGAATTGTGTGAACGAATAGCGCAGCAGTGTCGCCAGCCCCACCACCAGCACAAACACGCCGATCTTGGCGAACCAATTGCCGCCCAGAATGGCTTCCCAATCTCGCGGGGCAGGCGGGGGTGGTGGCTCACGCAGCGGGACAGATACGGGCTCAGTGTGCGCCGGTATTGCCGGTTTGATCGCCCGCGGTTCCGGCGCAGGCCGGAAAACTGCGGTTTTCGGAAGCGTTAGTTCCGGTGCGGGCCTGGGAGCCACGGGCGCGGGCACAGGCGCCGCCGCCTGGCTCTTACGGTAAATCTCCGCCAGCGCCTGGCTCTGTGCGTCGACGCGCCCAGTCAGCTCCTTGATGCGCGACTCCATCTCCGCCAGGCGATCCCGCAGGATCGCCCAGCGGATCAGCAAAACCACAATCAAGCCAAGGACCAGAAAGATTTCCATAACGCGCTCCTTTCAGGACCGTGGCGCGGCCACTTCCGCCGCCACTAACTCCTCCGCGCGCATTTTCAAGCCGCGCAGGTCCAGCTTACCCGTGCCAAGCTGCGGCAGCGACTCCACCCGGTACAGATTCTCGCGCTTCGGAATCCACAAGCGCGGCAGATCCGTCTCCGCCAGCTTCTGCCACAATTCCGCCGGCTCCATCTCGTGTACGTACAGCGCGGCCAGCCGCTCCCCGCGCCGCTCGTCCGCTACCGAAGTGACGGCGCAAGGCGCGGCCCCTAACACGACTGCGATGGCATCTTCGATCCGCAGGTGCGGCACCATCTCGCCCGCGATCTTGCTGAACCGCGACAGCCGGTCGGTAATGCGAATGAATCCTTCGTCGTCAATGGCCGCGATATCGCCGGTGATATACCAGCCCTCGTGCAGCACCTCGGCCGTGCGCTGCGGCTCGCCCAGATAGCCGATCATGCGGTTCGACCCTTTTACCAGCAATAGCCCCGGCTGATCCGGCCCCAGCGCCACGAAAGTCGCCGGATCCACCACCTGCGCCGCGACACCCGGCATCGGGTGCCCCACCGTGCCCGGCTTGTTGCCGATTTGCGAATCCTTGCCCGCCTGGAAATTGGGTGCGTTCACCGCCACTACCGGCGCCATTTCCGTGCAGCCGTATCCTTCGAGCAACTCTACGCCGAACTTCTCGCGGAACGCCACGGCGATGGGTTCGCGCAGCTTCTCCGCGCCCACCAGCACGAATCGCAGGCTGGCAAATTCCTCTGCCGTACACTTGCGCGTATAGCCCGCGCAGAACGTGGGCGTCGACAGCAGGAACGTCGCCCGATACTTCGCGATCAGCTCGCCGATCGCCTTAGCGTCCGTGGGATTTGGATGGTAGACCACGCCGCATCCCGCAATCAGCGGGAACCAGATCGTGACCGTATATCCGAACGAGTGAAAGAAGGGCAGTACGCCCACGATGCGATCCTGCTCGCCGATCCAGAAAAGCTGCGCCATCGCATCGATATTGGCCAGCACGTTATAGTGCGAGAGCATCACGCCCTTCGGGATGCCCGTGCTGCCGCTCGAAAAGATCACGGTCGCCAGCGTTTCCGGACGCGCTCCGCCGCCGAGCAGGCGCGCCGGCGCCAATCGCGCGGCCACCAGTGCCTTCAGCTTCGCCAGCTTGCCCGTGCGCGCCAGAATGTCTTCCACGAACACCATGCCATCCTGCGCTTCGATCCTGGCCTTTGCCAGAAACACGCGCGACGTGACCACCGTGCGGACGTTGCAGCGTTCGCGCGCGGCCGTCATCGCCTCCGGCCCGGCCGTGAAGTTGAGATTTACCGGCACGCGCCCCGCCAAGGTGATTCCCACGTTCGCCAGCGCGCCCGCCGCGCTGGGCGGCAGCAGCACGCCGATCATTTGTTCGTCGCGCCGCGTGCGCGCCCAGCCCGCCACCAGCACCCCGGCGGTGAGCATGCGACCGTAGGTCAGCTCCCGGCCGGTCGCATCGGCCATCGCAAAGTGGCTCCAGTTGCGCCGCGCGCTTTGGATCAACCGGCGCGGCAGCGTATCGCCCGCGGTCTGGCGATGCGCGTTCGCTTCCGACGCCAGTTCCTGTATCGCCTGCCGCACTTCATGCGCGCTGGAATTCGTCGGCATCGGATTGCCGAACGAAACCGTCACCGGATACGGAATCCGTTTGGGCCACTTCCAGAAAAAGCGGCCGCGCTCGAAGCTGAAGATGCTGCCCCATAGCCGGTCGAGGTGTACCGGGATGATCGGCACATCCAGCCCTTCGACGATTTTCTCCATGCCGCGCTTGAAGGGCAGGATATTCCCCGTGCGGCTGATGGCCCCCTCCGCGAAGATGCAGACCACGTGTCCGGCCGCCAGTTCGCGCCGCGCCGCGCGGATCGCCTCGATCGCCTCGCGGCCCCCGCCCACCGGGATCGCCTTCGTCTTGCGGAAGAACCAGTTCAGCGCCTTCAGTTGGTAATACGGCTTCCAGACCATGAAGCGGATGAACCGCTGTACGCACGCGCCCACCAGGAAGCCGTCCACGTGCGACATGTGATTCGAAACCAGCAAGGCCGGCCCCCGAAATGGCACGTTCTCCTGCCCCACGATGCGGATGCGGAAGATCGTGTGGGTGACAAACCACAACACGAATCGGATCAGGAAATCGTCCACCACCGTCACGATGTAAACCGTGATAGCCACGCTGACGAATCCGAACGTCAGGATGATGTGCGGCGGGCTGATGTGCAGCCCGTCCGTGCAGAGATAGAACACCGCCGTGGCCAACAGCATTCCCAGCGTGTTGTAGATGTTGTTGGTGGCGATGATGCGGCCCTTTTCGCCGCTGTCGCTGCGCTGTTGCAGGTAGGCGTTCAGCGGCACAAAGAAGACACCGGCCGCCACGCCCAGCATCGACAGCATCGCCACCGACGCCCAGTAAGAACCGCGCGCGCCGTACAGCGCCAGGCTGAATACGCCCATGCAGATGGAGCCGAGCGGCACCAGCCCGATCTCCACTTTGTCGCCCGAGAGCCTGCCCGCCAGCATACTGCCCGCGCCGATCCCCACCGACAGAAACGTCATCAACAGTCCCGCGTGCGATTCGTCGGCTCTCAGCGTTTCGCTGCCGAACAGCATCAGGTCCATCTGGAACAGCATCGCCAGGAACCAGAAGTAGGAGATGGCCATCACCGCGAGCCACAGCGGACGGTCGCGCAGCAGGTGCCGGGTCCCTTCCGCGATTTCGCCCACGGGATTGAGCCGCCACGGTTGCCGCGCGCCCGCCGCCGGCACCCGCGTGATACGGAAACTGGTCAGGCAGCCGATCACCGCCACCGTGGTCAGCACCACGCCCACCTTCCATTCGGCCGTCTTCCATTGGGCGAACAGGAATGGCCCCACCGACGTGCCGAGCACGATAGCCACCAGCGTGGTCATCTCCAGCAACGCATTGGCGCGCGAAAGGTCGCGATTCGAGACCAGTTCCGGCACGATGGAATATTTGGCCGGGCTGAATATCGTATAGTGCACGGCCATCAGGAACAGCACCACGAACATCAGGGGGACGCTGTGCGAGAAGAAGAGCAGAATGCCTAGCCCCATCACGGCGATCTCGAAAATCTTGACGGCGATCAGCACCGTGCGTTTGCTGATGGCGTCCGCCAGTTGGCCGGCGTATCCGGTGAACAGCAGCGAGGGCAGCACGAAGATGGCCCCGGCCAGCGCCACGTACTTGCCGCTCTGGCCGGCTTGCGCGACGATATACACCGCGCGCAGCGAAACGATGATGCGGTAGGCGTTATCGTTGAACGCGCCGAGGAATTGGGTGCAGAGGAAGGCGACGAAGCCGCCGTTCTTGAGTACGTCTTTGAATCCGCCGTGTGCCATGGCCGGTACCAATGCACGGCGCAAGCCGTGGCGCCGGTGTGGCAAAGATACCACGGGTCAATGGGTTAGCGATAGGCTGTTGGGAGTTAGCGGAAGATGCCGTACATTTTATGAACGATTAATGTACATCGACCGCCCATTGGCGCCAGGGTCTCCTTAGAGCGACGGCGAGCGCGGCTCCGCGCCGGCAATCTCCGCCTGCTCCGACGAGATGTGCCAGACTCCGGCCGTCCGCACCAGCGTCATGCGCTCCTGTTCTTCACCGCCTGATTTTCCGTGCCCCGACATCCGCCAATGCTTGCGGAACGTCGCCACCGCGCGATCCTCGCTCACCGGCGTGATCCCTAGGTCGGAGATGCGAAAAACGTCCAGATGGCCATAATGCGCGTGGGGCTTCCGTATGCTCTGGCCTACGGCCTGGCGCGTCACCGCATGGCGATCGAAATACGTGCTCACCACCGGTGCATAACATTGCGCCGCGGCATCCGCGTCGCCGCGTTTCAGTGCGCCCGCCCAGCGATCCAGCAGCACGCGAATCCCGGAGGTGTCCGGCGCGGACGGAACCGGCGTGCCCTCCACGATGCCTTCCGCGCCCGCCGCTGGCGCGACTGTCTGCGGCGGTTGCTGCACCGCCGGCGTTGCGGCCGTTGCTACTGCGATCCGGGCCGGGCCGCTCGCCGGATGCCGCCATAGATAGCCGAGTGCGCCCAACGCCAGGCCGAGCAGCATGGCCGCGGCATACCAGGGCCAGCGCTTTCTGACGGAACGCTCCGGATCGGGATCGCTAACCGACTGCCGGGGACGCGGCGCGGGCCAACTCATCAACGGCGGTGGGGCGGGCGCCGCGGGCGCGGCGTCATGGGGAACGCACCGCCGGAAGCAGAAGTCCTCGTCGCTGATTCCCATCAGGCTGGGTTTCACCAATAAAACCAGGTCCTCGTCGCCGGCAAAATACGCGTGCCGCAGTTCCTCGTCTTCGCGCGAAAGCTCGAAGTCCGGCGCCGTTTGGCTCCGATAATAACCGAGAACCGACAGCCCGGGCTGTGCGCCGCCGCGAAACCACTCCACGGTTTCTTCGAGTTGCGCCCGGTCCGCATCCGAGAGGCGGTAGCAGGGGCCGAAGCGATGTTCCGAGGGGACCGGCTCGAAGTCCTCTACCACGATCCGGTCCTCCGCGCGCCGCCCGAGCAGAATCCCGCCCGTCTCGGCGCTGCGATGCGGCGCGGATGCGAAAGCTTCATTGACTTCCCGGTGGATACCCTCCATCGCGCGCCGGCGAATATCGATGGGAGGCGACTCCGGCGGGCGCCAAGTCACATATTCGAGTTGCATTTCCTGGCTGGAAGACAGTCCGGGCATGGGTTGGTAGCTACGTCTTCAGACGGCTGCGGGTTGTGGTCCGTTGCGCAAACTAGTACTCCGCGGGATGCCTCAAGCCCCCATACCCGGCAGCTTGGTCGTGCTGTGGACGCGTGCCAGGTGCACGAAGGCTTCCGCCGCGCCGCAGCCGCACTCGCGCCCGCGCCAGCTTTCCATCAATTGGTGAAAATCGCGGTAAATACGCTCACCATCCTGGCTCCGGTGCGCGAAAAGGGCCGCCTTTTTCTTCTCTTGCACGCTGGTAACATCCACATAATCAGTAGGATGGAAGCCCATGGTCTGCGCACCCAGGTCGACTTCATAATAATACAACTCGAACCGTCCCCTCCCGGCCAGCCAGGCACGGAAGGCCAGTGTGCCGGCGGCCTGATGGTCCAGGTGCGAGTCGATCGGCCATTGGGTGAATACCACGTCCGGATCTTCTCCGTCGACCACCTTCCGCAGCGATTCCGCCGCATTCCGGTCCACCACCGTCGCGCCATCGATCTGGCCGGCGAAGACGGCCTTGGCGCCCAGGATCCGGCACGCGGCTTCGCACTCGGCCGACCGGATGGCGGCCGCCTCTTCATGAGATTTGCGCGGAATTCCGGCCTCGCCCCGCGTCAGATAGACGATCGTTACGCTGGCCCCCAGCGCGGCATAGCGCGCCAGCGTACCGCCGCAGCCCGATTCCGGATCGTCCGGATGGCCGCCCACGCAGACAATCTTCGTGGCATGCCCCCCGGACGTCTGGCCGGCGGCGAGGGCAGGTAAAGAAAGGAACTGGCGGCGCGAAGGTCCCATCAAGAATTCTCCCAGCGCTAGATTATACCGTCTGCGCCCTGCGCCCGCCCGGCGCCTAGTTCGTGGGGCGGCCAATCCTGGCCGCAGCCGCCTTTCCAGGCGGCTAGACCCGCTGGAAAGCGGGTCCGCGGGGCTGAATAGCCCGCCCCACCAAAGAATCCTGCCTACGGCCGGACGATGCCCTGCCGGATGGCATATCGTACCAGGCTGGCGGTTTCGTGGATACCCAATTTCTCCATGATGCGGCTGCGATGTGAGTCGGCGGTCTTATAGCTGATGCCCAGCGCGACGGCGATTTCCTTGGTGGAATGGCCCTCCGCAACCAGTACCAGAACCTGCACCTCGCGCGCGGTTAGGGGCGCAACCGCCGTGGTCGAAGCAGGCGCTGGGACCTCCACGCAGGATCCGAGGTAACCCAGGAACCCTCCGTCTTTATCGAACTGGGCGTTGCCGGCATCCCGGATCCAGCGGTATTGCCCGTCGGCCCGCCGCAAACGGTACTCCATATCGAAGGGCCGGTGCGCGGCGAATGCCAGGCGGTAAGTGTCTAAGCAGCGCTGGCGGTCATCCGGGTGGACCCCCTCAACCCATCCGTTGCCGGCCTCCTCGGCCATGGTACGGCCGCGAAATTCGAGCCAGGGCCTGTTAAAAAAGTTACACTGCCCGTCGCGGCCCGCCGACCAGAGCATAAAAGGGACTTGGTCCACCAGCGAGCGGAAGCGGTCGTCTTCAAGCCCGGCGTGAGTGATCATTTGAGTTGCTTGCATAGTTCTTAATGAAATATTAATGCCTACCCCAACGCGGGTAAATACTGGTGGTACTATCCCCGAGGAGAAAACCTGGGCCATTGTACGGTTTCGTCCGATGTGAAAGGGCTCGGTTTCCCTGACTTGCCGACCGGAGCCACCGGGTGTTAAGATAGACAAAGACGATTGTGCTAGCGTTGCCCGCATCCTCCAAGATCTCTCCGTCGCAGCTCGCCAGGATCTGGAAAGTAAAGGAGTTAACCCTAAAATAATGGCTTCTAACAACTATTCCCAAGGCGCTCAGGTGGAACACGACAAGTTCGGCTTGGGAACTGTACTCAACAGTAATGAGGAGCGCATTGTGATCAAATTTGACGATCACGGCGAAAAGAAATTCGTAACCCCAATGGTGATGGGGCAATTGAGAAAGAGCGACCGGCAGCCGCCGGCCGAGAAGCGCGCCTCACGCGCTCGCAAGCCCAAGGCCACGCCCGCACCCGTACACTAGAGTCACCAAAGGAATTCATTTGAACGCCCGAGCAAAACGACTTTTCGAAGAAGCCCGCAAGAAGAATCCCGATTTCAAGATGCCTTCCGAGACCGCTCCCGCCGCCGAGCTCTCCGAAGAAGATTTGGCACTGATCAAACAGGGAGTTGGCGATAAAAGCAGCCGCGCCGGCGGGCAGGGCGCCGCGGATGGTGGCGCCGGGGATGGACCGCGCGAGCAGATTGGCTCCGTGGTTACCTACTTTGAAGCCAAGGGTTTTGGCTTCCTTCGTCCAGACGATGGTGGCCGCGACGTGTTCTTCCATGTTTCACGCCTGGCCGAAGGCGATCCGACCACCTTAAAGCCTGGCACTAGACTGATTTACGAACTCGGCATGGATCGTACGGGTAAACTGGCCGCCAGTAGCGTACGCATCGCCCCACCTGCTACTACTCCTACAGAATAGCGTCAGGTCATTAGCCTAAATGGTTTGTTTTCTTTGTTTGGCTGGAAGACCCTGCCCTTTCGGGCGCCGGGGAGGTTGCTTCAGGGGTCTTTTTATTTAGAGGTTAGTCTCGCTTTGGTGGGAGTTGCCTCCCCGGCTTAATTCCAATATTAGAATATCCCGATTCTGAAAGCAACTGTTTTTTGTATTTTTTGGACGCTGTGCGCCAAAAATGTAAAAATCGGTACTGTCCGTCGCTACAGCCAGCCGTCTCCAGCTCCGGTTCTACGCCATTTCATAGACACTTGGTGGACCGCAGGCCGTGGCGCACGCTTTAAGCGTGCCGGCGGGACTTTTAAGTCCCGCTTCCGCCGGCTGCGCTACTCCAGCGCCAGCTTGTATAGCACGCCCGCGCCGGCCTCTCCCCCGTCCCCGGTGATTCCGTAGAGGCTGCCAGCCTGTTCGAGGATGCCATTCGCGCCGGGGAAGGACCTATCGAGGCCGCCTGTAAAGCTATGCAGTAGGGTGTAATGGCCGGACAGGTCGAGTTCGTAGACCACGCCGCAGCCGGTAAACGAACAATTCATCAACCCGCCGCCGGACGTGGTCCCGTAGAGGTTGCCCGCCGCATCGCGCACCACGCCCGCCAGCGGAGAGCTCAAATCCACTCCGGCGAACCGGAACAGCACCGTGAAATTGCCGGCGGCATCCAGCCTGTACAAAGTACCGACACCCCCGCCGCCGCTGCTCGTGGTACCGTACAGGTCGCCCTCGCCGTCGCGGATCACTCCCGCGAAGGGGCAGGCCCCATCGAACTATGCGGCAGGGTCTCCCGGCCGGAAGAGTCCAATTTGAAGACCACGCGCTCCTGCAGGCCCGTCTGGCCACCGGCTCCGCCAAACGCGGCTGTCCCATAGAGATTGCCGGCCGTGTCGAGCGCCACGCCGGCCTCGGGGTTGCCGCCGTCCCCGCCGCCGGTGAAGCTGTGCAGTACGGTCTCATGTCCAGACGCGTCGATCTCGTATACCACGCCCAAGTCCGCGGAACCGCCCTGAAATGTGGTTCCATAGCCCCCCCTGCCGAATTGCTGGCCAAGGCTCCCAAGGGGTTCCCACCGTCCGCGCCGCCCGTGAAGCTATAAATCGTCTTGACGCGGCCGGACGGCCCCACCTTAAATAGCGCGCCCGCGTTCCACGAACCACCCATTTCTGCCGTGCCGTACAGGCTTCCGGCGTCCCAGAGAACTGTGGAACCTACGGTCCCGCCGGGCGCGCCAGGTAGCGCGTAAAGCCGATCCATCTGCCCGGAGGCCTGCACCTCGTACACCATGCCAGCCAAGCCCCCGTAAGGTGTGGCGCCAAAGATGTCGCCCGCGGCGTCGAGCACGCCCCTGGGTTCGGGCCGGCCGTTCCGTCCGGCGCGCCGGCTATGTCCAATCCCGGATTGGAGGCACCCGGAAACTTGTAAAGTACGGTGAGATGCCCTATCGTATCCACTTTGTACACCACGCCGTAGTGCGCCTGGGTCTCCTGACTGCCCCCGGGGGGAACGGTCGTGCCGTTGAGATTGCCGGAGGCATCCCGGGCCACGCCGCCAGTGGTCGAGATCGGAAACGTCGCCAGCACAGTAAATTGCCCACTTGGAGACAGCTTGTACACGCAGTTAGCGGTACCGTACAGGTTGCCCGACGAATCGAGGACCACGCCGGATTCCGGGTTACTCGCGCGCCCAGGAAACGTGTGCAACACCGTCTCGACGCCCGACGGGTCTACCTTGTACACTACCCCGGTGTTGGCAGGAGCGCCTCCCAGAAAGCCCCCGAATTTGATGGTTCCGTACAAGTTACCCGACGCGTCTGCGCTCAACCCGCTGTAAGGGCTGGCGCCGTCGGCTCCGCCCGTGAAACTATGCAGCACCGTCTCCCGGCCCAAGGGACTCAACCTGTAAACGACTCCTAACCCGGGCCCCCCCAATCGTAGGTCGTCCCGTATAAGTTACCAGCCGAATCGAGCGTAACGCCCGCATAGGGGTTGCCGCCATCGGTCCCCCCGCTGAACGCATACAGGACGGTCTCCTGACCGGAGGCGTCCAGCTTGAACACCACGCCGGCGTTCTCACTCCAGCCGAAGTAAGTAGTTCCATAAAGGTTGCCGGCCGGATCAAGTGTCACGCCGGCGTACGGCTTGGCCCCGTCGCTTCCGCCCAGGAAGCTGTACAGCGCCTTGTATCCGGATGCATTAAGCCGAAACACTACGCCCACGTTACCGGCGCCGCCCTGATATGTGGTTCCGTAGAGGTTCCCAGCGGAATCCCGGATCAGAGTAGCGTAGGGGTTGGCACCGTTCGGGAAATCGCCGAAAGTGTGGACCACCGTCTCGGTAGCCGCTTTGGCTTGCGCTACCGCCATTGCCGCCACAACGCACGCCAGCCAGAGCCGGGTGGCGCGTGGGCCAGCCCAGCGGGTCCGCGCGGGAATAACTTCCCGGACAGGCTGTATGATGTCCGCTCTACGTCGCATATTTGAACCGCCTTGGATCAATTATAGGATGTCCGCTGCCCAGCGCTCGAAGCTCACGAGGCGCTCACACGCCCTCCGCCAGAGCCTGGCTACGCGTATCACGGCTTTCGCGGAAGCACGAAAACCGTCCAGCTGTTGCATGACCAGATTGTAGTGACTAACCGATTCGCTGTCAACGGGTTTACATACCTCTATATCTTTCTTAACCGAATTACGCCTCGGTAACTTCCATTAGTAACATGTAACTCATAGTTATAGGACTCGTTACCTTTGCCGGCGATCGAATGTGGACACTCTCTACATAGATCGACAACAGGCTGTAGCGAAGTCGATACCTGCGCCTTCCCGCCAAACAGGCGGAGCCTCGCGCGCTCAGGCCGGCCTGGTGCGGAACGGGACGCAATGCTGCGCACTGGAGCGCGCTCTGCATTACGATATGCATATCGTATGTTTTCAGGCGTAACCCCTAGGAGCACCCACATGCCCTCGACTTCCACCGTTCTCACCGCTCTGGCCGTCGTAACTATGGCCGCGGCCTTTCCCGTGCAAGTGCCCGCGCAGGTCAAGCAGAGCCCAATCCCCCGCATCGTGAAAAAAGACGCACGCTTCGCCCTCTTTGTGGACGACGCCCCTTACCTGATTTTGGGCGCCCAGGTGCATAACTCCAGCGACTGGCCCGCTATGTCCGCGAAAGTCTGGCCCGCCATGGAGTATCTCAACGTTAACACCGTTGAAATTCCGGTTTACTGGGAACAGTTCGAGCCCAGGCCCGGGCAGTACGACTACACCGCGATCGACAGACTCCTGACCGAAGCGCGCCAGCATCGCGTCCGCCTGGTGCTGCTCTGGTTTGGAACCTGGAAGAACGGCAGCCAGCACTATATGCCCGAGTGGATGAAACTAGCCCCCGACCGCTATCCGCACATGGTCGATAAGGACGCGCATCCGGTGGACTCCCCTTCGCCCTACGCCGCCGCCTCGCTCGAAGCGGATAAGGCTGCGTTCACCGCGTTCATGCGCCATCTGAAAGCCGCCGACCCGCAGCGCACCGTCATCATGGTCCAGGTGGAGAACGAGCCAGGCACCTGGGGCAGCGTGCGCGATTATTCGCCGGCCGCACAGAAACTCTTCGAATCGCCCGTGCCGCCCGAGATTTTGAAGGCGATGCAGGTGAAGGCCGCGCCGCCCTCCGCGAACTGGCAGGAAGCCTTTGGGCCGGAGGGCGAGGTTTGTTTCCACGCGTGGTCGGTCGCGAAATATGTGGGACAAGTGGCTGCCGCCGGAAAAGCCGTTTATCCGCTGCCGCTCTATGCGAATGCGGCTCTGCGCGATCCGCTCAAGCCGGGCGCGCCCGGCAGTTACGAGAGCGGCGGCCCTACCGATAACGTGCTGCCCATCTGGAAGGTCGCGGCGCCTGCCCTCGATATTCTGGCGCCCGATATTTATGAGAGCAACGACGCCGCATATCTCAAGGTTCTGGAACTCTATCACCGCGACGACAACCCGCTATTCGTGCCCGAGACCGCCGGCGAGGGCAAGGCTCGCTTCTTCTTTGCGGCGCTGGGACTGCAGGCCATCGGATATTCGCCCTTCGGCATGGATTACACGCGGAACCGCAGCGCCGAAGAAGAATCCAAACCGCGGGAGGAGTTCCTAACTCCCTGGGCCATGAACTATAAGTTAGTCGGCCCCATGCAGCGGGAAGTCGCCCGCCTCAATTTCGAAGGCAAGTTACAGGCCGTGGCGGAGCAAAAAGACAAGATCACCGAGACGTTGTCGTTTGGCCCTTGGAACGCGGTAGTGTCGTACGGGGCGTCGCGCAACAATCGCGCCGTCGGGAACAAGCAACCCGCGGGACGCGTCCTGGTCGCACAGCTCAAGGACAACCAGTTTCTGGTGGCCGGATATCATTGCCGCGTCGACTTCAGTCCGGCTGCCGCCGGCCAACACCGGCAGTTCCTGCGTGTCGATGAAGGGACCTATGAGAACGGCGTGTTCAAGTTCCTGCGCATCTGGAATGGCGACGAGACAGACTGGGGACTCAATTTCGGCGCGGAACCAGTGGTGTTGCACGTCTCGCTGGCCACGTACTAAGTTCATCGAAATTTGGAGGGCGGGCAATCCTGCCCGCAGCCGGCTTTTAGCCGGCTCCTGGACTTTGGACTCTGGTGGGGCCACCCGTGGCGCGCGCTTCAGCGTGCCGGCGGGACTTTAAGTCCCACTTCAGCCGGCTTTTAGCCGGCTCTTGCCATGTCACTCATCGCCGCGCGAAAGTGGACATCACGATGCTTCAGCGAACCGGGACGAGCCGTATGGCGCTGCCCCCGCCCGGCGCCAGTTTCAACTTCAAAACCGTGCGGGAATTGACCTGGCGTTTCTCGAAAATCGAATCTTTGGGCTGCGTCGCGGCTGCCGGTCCGTCGGCGTAGATCTCGGCATTGTACGCGCCATTCCCCAGAAACGTCAGCGGCACGTCGAGCTCTCTTGCATCCCAATTTGTGATGCTGCCGACAAACCATTCAGACCCATGCCGCCGTGCGATAGTGATGTACTGCGGCGGCACGCCGTTCAGAACGCGGGTCTCGTCCCAACTGGCCGGAACCGCCTTCAGGAATTCCGTCTCTTTCTGGCCATCGTAGGCATCCGGGGAATCCGAGACCATCTGCAAGCCGCTCTCGAAAACGACGTATAGCGCGGTTTGATGAATGCGCGTGCCCATCACCATAGGCGCCACATTGCGCGCGACGAAGTCCTCGCGCGTCACGTTGTCGAAGCCGCCGGGCGTATAGTCCATGGGTCCCGCCAACATCCGGGTGAAGGCCAGAGTTACATTGTGCGTGGGAGTCTCTCGCGCGCTCCACTTGTTGTACTCGGCGCCCATGACGCCCTCACGCGTGAGCACGTTGGGATACGTGCGTGTCATCCCATCCGGCTTGAACGCGCCGTGGAAGTCAACCATCAGGTGGTGTTCCGCCGCTTTCTGCGCGGCGGTCCGGTACCAGTTCACCATGGACTGATCCGTGCGGTCCATGAAGTCGATCTTCACGCCGGCGATGCCCCACTTCTCGTACTGCCCGAAGGCGTCGGCCATCTGATCGTACATGTCCCGAAAATGAGCCCATAGCCAGATGCGGACCCCCTTGGATTTGGCGTACTCGACCAGCATCGGCATATCGATGGCCGCAATGGTCTTGGTCAGGTCGGACCGGCCGCGCCGCGAGTAGCCCGACGAACCGGGCGTCGCCGGCAGGCTAGCCGACCAGCCGGCGTCGATCAGCATGTACTCGAACTTGTTGCGCGCGGCAAAGTCGATGTAGAACTTCATGGTTTCGTTGTTCATGCCGGCTTTGGCAACGCCCTTGGCACGGCTGCCGTTCCACCAGTCCCAGGCGGTCTTGCCCGGCTTAATCCAGGACGTGTCTCCGATGGCACTCGGCGGATTCAAGTTGAGCACCATGTTCGATTCCACCAGACGTCCGGGTTGATCCGCGATCATCAGTACGCGCCAGCCCGATTTCACGGGAGGTTGCGCGATCACCGATACCTTCTGGGCGTCCGAACGGGGGTCGAAAGACGGGGCGGTCGCCGCGGACGTGTTCACGTCCTCCACGCGGGTCGCCAGGCGCGGCGCCAACGTCTGGCCGTCGAACGCAGTCACGAACAGGTTGGGATAGTTTTCCAAATCCGCTTCGGTCAAACCGACCCAGGCGACTCCAGGCACTTCCAAAAGAAGCGGGAGGTTGACGAGGTACTCGGGATGCAATCCGCCGATCGTCAACTCGTGATAGTCGTCCTCGTTGCTGGTCTGAAATCCGCGCGAAATGAGAGCGAAAGTGTTGGCGTCCTTAGAAAAGCGGAACTGCGTGGCCTCGTTCAGGATGCGCAGTTCCGTGACGGAGGGCTGCTCTGGAACGATGTAGCGGAAGGCGATGCCGTCGTCGTATGCGCGAGCTTCGACGGTGAGGCGGCGGCCGGCAGCCCCCATCTCGACGGTCTGTACGGTAACGGCCTTGAAATGATCGCGGATGGAACTGGCTTTGCCTGAGATCGGCGTCCAGGTTTCGTCGTGGCTGGATAACTGCGACGACTCTATCCGGATAGCTGGACCCAGCGCGGGGGATCCCTCGATTTCGAGGCCGAGGTTCGACCACCGTAGGACTGGCTGACCGCGAAAATCGACGCGATACGCGAGTTGACCGCCCGCCGCCTGGACGGACTGGCCTTTTACCGTGGCGATCGAAATCTCCAGCGCCCCGTCCGGCGACTTGAGCGCCACCGGTTCCGTTTGCGCCGTGGCCGTGACCACGGCCAAGAGCAGAGGGAACGCGATTCTGACGACTTTCAGATCGTAAAACATGTTCTCCCTTAGACTAGTACACGGCACGGCTCGGAAGGCGGCAGCCCGAAGATAAATTGGCATGGCGTTGCAGCGATGCTATAAAATACGTCTTGAGCGAAACCGGCGTTTCTTCGCGGAACAGGTTGCGCACTGCCCTGGAACACCGCGAACCGGATCGGATTCCGCTGGATTTCGGCAGCACCGCCGTAACGGGTGTGCACGTGAGTTGCATAGCGGCTCTGCGCCGCTACTACGGGCTATCTCCGGGGCCGGTAAAGGTGCACGAACCCTACCAGATGTTGGGCCTGGTGGAAGACGATCTGCGCGCGGCGATGGGCATCGACGTCACCGGCGTGTTCCCGCGCAAGACCATGTTCGGCTCGTCCGCCGCGGACTGGAAAGAATGGAACTTTCGCGGCCTGGACGTGCTGGTGCCGACGGATTTCCGCATCACCACCGAGCCGGACGGCGACATCCTGATTTATCCGGAAGGGGACCGGACGGCGGCGCCCAGCGCCCGCATGCCGATGGGCAGCGCGTTCTTCGACACCATCGTCCGGCAGCCGGAAATCGACGAAGAAAAACTCGATCCGGCGGACAACCTGGAAGAGTTTTCGCCCGTTTCCGAAGAAGACCTGGGGCACCTCCAGCGCTCCGCGCGCGGGGCCCGGTTGAGCGGCTACGGTGTGGCCGCGTCGTTCGGCGGTACGGCATTCGGCGATATCGCGCTGGTGCCGGCGCCGTTTCTGAAGAACCCGAAAGGCATTCGGGACGTCACCGAATGGTACATCTCCACGCGCACCCGGCGCGGCTACATCCACAGCATCTTCGAGCGGCAGTGCGAAATCGGCATCGCGAATCTGGCGCGGATTCATGCGCGCATCGGCGATGCGGTCGACTGCGTGTTTCTCTGCGGCACCGATTTTGGCACGCAGACATCCGCGTTCTGCTCGGTCGGCACCTTCCGCGAACTGTGGTTCCCCTATTACAAGCGCGTCAACGATTGGGTGCACGCCCACACTTCGTGGAAGTGTTTCAAACATTCCTGCGGCAGCGTGGAGCGATTCTTCGAGAGCTTCATCGAAGCCGGGTTCGACATTATCAATCCGGTGCAGTGCTCGGCGGCCGGAATGGAGCCGGCCGAATTGAAGCGCAAGTACGGAGCGCGCCTGGTGTTCTGGGGCGGCGGCGTGGACACCCAGAAGACCCTGCCCTTCGGTACGCCGCAACAGGTGCGCGAGGAAGTGCTGCGGCGCTGCGAGATCTTCGCGCCCGGCGGTGGTTTCGTTTTCAACGCGATCCACAATTTGCAGGCCGGCACTCCCGTGGAGAATCTCGTCGCCATGCTCGATGCCGTCCACGAATTCAACGGAGTTGCGCATGCCTGATCTGGAAAAACTACATGAAGCCGTAATCGAGGGAGATTGGAAGGCCGCGGCTGCGGCGACCGAGGGCGCGCTGGCCGCCGGCGTGACTCCGCTCGCGATCGTGACCGGATGCCTGGTGCCCGCCATGGACGAAGTGGGCCGCCGCTTCGAATGCGAAGAGTATTTCGTTCCCGAAATGCTACTGTCGGCGCGGGCCATGAAGGCTTCCATGGCGATTGTCCGTCCGTTGCTGGCGGCGGGTGGCACCGAACCGGTGGGGCGCGTGGTGATCGGGACGGTGAAGGGCGATCTGCACGATATTGGAAAGAACCTGGTGGCGTCCATGCTGGAAGGCGGGGGCTTCGAGGTGATCGACCTGGGCGCGGATGTGTCGCCGGAGCGTTTCGTCGAGGCAGCCGGCGCGCGCCACGCAAACCTGGTAGCGCTCTCGGCGCTGCTGACGGTGACCATGACTTCGATGAAAACCACCATCGACGCCTTCCATGCGGCGGGGCTGCGCGGGCAGGTGAAGATCATGGTGGGCGGCGCGCCCGTCACGCAACAGTACGCCGATTCGATAGGGGCCGACGGCTATGGTGAAAGCGCGGGGGCCGCGGTGGCGCTGGCGCGCAAACTGGTGGCCGCGTGAACCGGCTGCGCGATTGGCTGGCGGCCGGTGTATTCATCACGGACGGGGCGTGGGGTACGGAGTTGCAAGCGCGCGGCCTGGCCCCCGGCGCGGCGCCGGACCTTTGGAATCTTACCCATCCTGAGATCGTGGAAGACGTCGCGCGCGCCTATGTGGAAGCGGGCAGCCAGGTGATTCTGACCAACACATTCCGCGCCAACGCAGTGGCGATTGACGGTGACTTGGAGGCGATCAATCGCGCGGGTGTGGCGATTTCGAAGCGGGCAGCGGCGGGGCGCGCGCTGGTATTCGCATCGATCGGTCCGACTGGCAAAATGTTGATCGCGGGAGAAATCGGGGAGGAGCAAGCGCATGCGGCCTTCGCCGCGCAGGCCATGGCACTGGCGGCAGGGGGCGCGGATGCTCTGCTGATCGAAACCATGAGCGACATCGCGGAGGCCCGCCTGGCGGTGGCTGCGGCCCGCGGCACGGGGCTGCCTGTCATCGCCTCTTTCGCGTTCGACTCCGGCAGGCACAAGGACCGCACCATGACCGGTGCGACGCCGGAGGCCGTGGCTGCGGCGATGCGGGAAGCCGGTGCGGACGCGGTCGGCGCCAACTGCGGCGTAGGCGTAGGGCAGGCCGCTGCGATCTGCCTGCGCTTACGGGCCGCATGCGATCTGCCGGTCTGGATCAAGCCGAATGCAGGCTTGCCCATCATGGAAGAAACGCCGGAAGGCGTCGCCATCCGGTATGGCACGTCACCGGAGTTCTTCGCTTCGCACTATGCGGCGCTGTGCGATGCCGGCGCTTCGTTTGTGGGCGGCTGCTGCGGTTCGACGCCGGATTTTGTGCGCGCCCTCGTCGCCGCCAGAGCCAACTCCCGATGCGTCTGAAGCTGATCAGTTGCGAAGTGTTGTTCCGCGAGATGTGCGATGCTTGTGCGCACTCGCCGCACCAGGTGGACGTGGAGTTTCTGCCCAAGGGATTGCACGACCTGGGCCGCCAAGCGATGGCCGCCCGAATTCAGGAAGTTGTGGACGGCACTGCCGCGGGCGTCTATCAGGCGATTCTGCTCGGCTATGGGCTTTGCGGCAATGGCCTCGACGGACTCACCGCGCGGCATACGCGCCTGGTGTTGCCGCGCGCGCACGATTGTATCGCGCTGCTGATGGGCAGCCGCGAACGCTACCAGGCGTATTTCGAGCGCAATCCCGGCACTTTTTACCGGTCCACCGGCTGGCTTGAGCGCGGCCAGGGCTTGCAGCAATTGACCCACGACACCATGGGGTTCGACGAACCGCTGGAGGCCATGATCCGGAAATACGGCGAAGACAACGGGCGCTATCTGTACGAAGAGCTGACTCGCTATCGCGCGCAATACAGCAAACTGACGTTCATAGAAACGGGATTGGAGGCGGGCGGAAAGTTCGCCGTGGAGGCCGCCGCGGAAGCCGGGCAAAAGGGCTGGGGCTTCGAACGATTGGCGGGCGATCTGGCATGGCTGCGGCGGTTGGTGGACGGGGAGTGGCCGGACGCCGAGTTTGCCATCGCCGAACCCGGCCAACGCATCGCGGCCAGCTACGACAGCGGCGTGCTGAAGGTGCAGCCATGACGGGGAAGGAACGCATTCTTCGGAAGCTGCGCGGCGAGCCGGCCGATTCGCTGCCGTTGATGCCCATCACCATGATGTTCGCCGCAGACCTGGCCGGAGTGCGCTACGGCGATTACGCGCGCAACCATCGCGTGCTGGCCGATGCGCAGGTGGCCGTGGCCGAACGCTTCGGCTTCGATCATGTCTCGGCGATCTCCGATCCCGCGCGGGAAGCGTCGGACTTAGGCGCCACCGTAGAATGGTTCGACGACCAGCCACCCGCCATTGTGGAAAGCCGCGCGCTCCTGGATGAAAAGCGCAAGCTGGCGGACCTGCGCCTGCCCGATCCGGCCGCGCCCGGCCGCATGCGCGATCGCGTGGAGGCGGTCCGGTCGCTCGCGCAACGCGCCGGCGCCACGCGGATCGTGGAAGGGTGGGTGGAAGGGCCATGCGCCATGAGCGCCGATCTGCGCGGGCTGAACACGCTCATGCTGGATTTCTTCGACGATCCGGCCTTTGTGGAAGCCCTGCTCGACTTCACGGTGCGCATGGAAATTGAGTTCGCGCGGGCCCAGGTGGAGGCCGGCGCCAGCCTGATCGGAATCGGCGACGCCGCGGCTTCACTGATCGGGCCCAAGCTTTATATGGCGTTCGTGCTGCCCTGCGAGCAAAGGCTGATCGCGTCCATTCGTGCGTCGGGCGTGCCGGTGCGCCTGCATATCTGCGGCAACACGAAGCGGATTGTGGAAGGCATGGGGCAAACGGGAGCCGATATCATCGACCTGGATTTTCCGACGCCGCTCGACCATGCGCGCCGCGCCATGCGGGAAACACAGATGCTGCTCGGCAATATCGATCCGGTACGGGCCTTGCGGGACGGCACGCCGGAATCCGTGGAAGCCGCGCTGGCGGAGTGCCACCGGCAGGCGGGGGCGGCTTACATATGCGGCGCCGGCTGCGAAGTGCCGCGCGGCACGCCGCACGCCAACGTGGAAGCCATGGCGCGGTTCGCGCGCAGCCGCTCGTGAAGTTGGAACTCCATCCCCTCGCGGGGCAGACGCTGGCCGATCGCCTGTTTGCCGCGGGCGTCGAGTTTCCCTGTGGCGGCGAAAGCGCCTGCGGCGGTTGCAAATTGCGCGTGCTGGAAGGCGACGTACCGGTGACCCCGCCGATGCGTGAAGCGCTGAGCGAAAAAGAGATCCGCGAAGGCTGGCGCCTGGCATGCTGCTCGATCGCGGCGGGCCGCGTAGTGGTTGAATTGGAGCAGTGGTCGCTGCCCGTGCTGTCGGACGAAGCCTCCGTACCTATCGAACCGCGCGCCGGGCGGGGCGCTGCGATCGATCTGGGCACCACTACCCTGGTCGTCCAGGTGGTGGATCTTTCAAATGGCGAAGTCTTACGGGTGGAGACGGCGCTGAACCCCCAGGCGCGCTACGGGGCCGACGTGATGAGCCGCCTGCAATACGATCTGGGCCAACCGGGCAGTTTGGGCCACCTGATCCGCGAAACATTGGGCCGGATGCTGGGCCCTGAACCGCTGTGCGAGGTTTTAGTGGCAGGTAATACCGCCATGCACCATCTCTTCTGCGGCCTGAATGCGGAGCCGCTGACCCATGCGCCGTTCGCCTCTGCCAACCTGCGCGGTTATCGCTTCGCGAGCGCGGATTTAGGATGGCCGGGGCCGGCCGAATTCCTGCCCTGTCTGGGCGGATTCGTGGGCAGCGACCTGCTTTGCGGAATCGTGGCCACGCGCCTGGACGAACAGACGCGCCCCGACGCACTCTTCGATATCGGCACGAATGGAGAGGTTGTGGTGCGGTCTGAGAGCGGCATCGTCTGCGCGTCCACGGCGGCCGGGCCTGCCTTTGAAGGCGGCCGCATCGGCGCGGGGATGCGCGCGGGCGCCGGCGCTGTCGACAGTGTGCATCTGCGCGACGGTGGGTTCGATTGTCACGTTATCGGCGGCGTCGCGGCCCGCGGTATCTGCGGTAGTGGCCTGGTGGACGCCGCGGCGTGTGGCGTCGAACTGAGCTTGATCGGCGCCAACGGCCGGCTGGCCCGTGCAGATAAGCTCCTTCCGCTCGCCGATGGAGTCGTCCTGACGCAGCGGGATATCCGCGAGTTACAACTGGCCAAAGGAGCCCTGGCCGCGGGTCTACGCATGCTCGCCGGCAAGGGTGTGGAAAAGCTCTATCTGGCGGGCGCGTTCGGCAACTACATCCGGCAGGCTAGCGCGCGCGCTATCGGCCTGCTACCGGCGGACCTGCCGGTAGAACCGGTGGGCAATAGCGCGCTGCGCGGCGCGCGCACCCTGCTGTTGTCGCCAGGCACGCGGACGGAACGATTGCGGAAGATCGCGGCCATGACGCGGCATGTGGAACTGGCCGCCGATCCGAATTTCCAAAATCTCTATGCCGAAATGATGGCACTCAGAACCTACCGCCTGCGTGGATGACCATTCGAGCACGAAATCAGGTCCCCGATGCAGGTTTTGTCCCGGTGCTTCGGGCCGCCGACGGCGCGGCCTCGATGAATTCAGATCGCCGCGTAATCCTTCATACAGAGCCTCGAGCTTGATTCTCTCGCTATCCATTTATCAGGCCCTTACAAGGATGATCTCGTGGGCATCGCCCTGGGTGTGCCGATCCGCACCCAGTTTTAAGCGTGAATCTCTTTGCCCGGAGACACTGGCAGTCCGCTTGCTACGAGAGTCCATCCGAACGACCCATAGGAGCGACAAAAATGAAGACTGAGCAACCATTCCTCACCGACGTTGAAGAACTTCGAACCAGGGCGCGCGCCAGCATCAAGGACGGGGCAATCACGCCCGCCTACCGCGCGGACGTGAAGCAAACCATTGACATTCTGCAGACGGTCCTCGCCACGGAGATCGTCTGCGTTCTGCGCTACACGATGAACGCGGTAGCCGCGGCCGGCATCTCCAGCGACAGCGTGCGAAAGGAATTCGACGAGCACGCTAAGGAGGAGCAAGGGCACATGCGCGCCGTGGCCGAGCGCATCAATCAACTCGGCGGGACGCCCAACTTTAACCCCGAAGGATTGGCTACGCGGGCGGCTTCGCAGTACGCCGAGGGGGGCAACCTCATCGAGATGATCAAGGAAAACCTGATCGCGGAGCGCATTGCCTGTGAGCACTATCGCGAGCTGATCCGGTACTTTGGGGACAACGATCCGACCACCCGGGTGATGATGGAAGGAATCCTGGTAAACGAAGAGGAGCACGCCAACGACATGCATGATTTGCTGGTCGCACATGAAGGCAAGCCGACGCTTCCCCGAAACTGACGGCCCGCCTGTGCGCCCCACATCCGCTCATCCAGGTGCCAAACCTGACATCCGTCCCGTCACAGTGGAGCGGCAACTGCAACGCAAACCGGGGAGGATATAAAGATGCAGATTCGATTATCAGCTTTGGTAGCCGTGCCGGCTCTATCGGCCTGTCTTCTGTTGGGCGCAGTCCACACGGATTTCGATCACCACGCGGATTTCAGTAAGTACCATACTTACTCATGGATCGGCGTGCGTGCCGGGAACTCGCTCTGGCAGGACCGCATTACCCAGGCCGTAGACGCCGCCCTGGCAGCCAGGGGCTGGAACAAAGTGGAGTCCGGAGGAGACGCATCCGTTTCCGCTTTCGGAAGGACCACGGAGCGCGAAACCATCGAAACTTTTTATAACGGCTTTCCTGGGTGGGGCTGGCGCGCGCGCTGGTGGGGCGGCGGTATGGCAACCGCTGAAGCGATTCCCGAACGTGTGGGAACCCTGACAGTAGACGTCTTCGACGGCAACTCACGCCAGTTGCTCTTCCGGGGCGAGGCCACCGACACCTTGTCGGGAAATCCGGATAAGAATGACAAGAAAATGGAACACTCTGTCGACGATATGTTTAAGAAATTCCCACCCAAGTAGCAGACAATTTAGAATCCACCGGAGGCAGGCGCGGTCGCCTGCCTTTCCGATTTCTGCCTTCCGATGAAGTCGTTTATGCGGGATCTGAGAGCGTTGTCCTCGATCTCCGGCAACAGCCTCTCCGCAAGCTGTAATGTAAGTTCATACTCGTCGATCATTCCTCCCAGCAGATAGAAATGGGCTGCATCGAGGTGCTCGCGCATTAAGCCGATCGGCGTATCGGGGCTACCCTCCAGCGAACCAACCAAATCTTCAAGAAAAGCGGCATCGTCAATCGTCATACGTCTATTGTCTAACGCACGCCGATTGCCATTCACATTCCGGCCGCTGGTAAGCGTGAAGTGCGCCACCAACACACCGCCCTAAGCCTTGCGCACCCGGCATACTTCGCGTCACCATAAAAGCGGAGGTTTGTGACCATGAAACTAGAATCATTACATGATCTGTATTTATCCGAACTGAAAGACCTATACAGCGCCGAAGACCAAATCGTCAAAGCGCTGCCCAAGATGATCGAGAAGGCGGAATCCCCGGAGCTCCGTACGGCGCTCCAAGACCACCTGGAAGAGACCCGAGGCCACGTAGCGCGGCTTGAGCAGGTTTTCCAGATGCATGGGGAGGAGCCCAAGAAACAGAAGTGCAAGGGCATGGAGGGCGTGCTCGACGAGGGCTCTGAAATGGTGGGGAAAGATGCCACACCCGCGGTTCGCGATGCCGCCATCATTTCCGCCTGCCAGCGCGTGGAACACTATGAGATGGCCGCGTATGGAACGGTGCGCACTTATGCCGAGCAACTCGGCCACGAGCGCGCCGCCGCGCTGCTCAAAGAGACATTCGACGAGGAGGTGGCGGCGGATCGGAAACTGAGTCAAATCGCCACGAAACGGGTGAATGTCCAGGCGACCAGACACGCCTGAAGAGGGGGGCAAACAACCATGGAAAAGCAACTTGAAGGATGCCGCGTAGCCATCCTGGTTACTGACGGCTTCGAGCAGGTGGAAATGACGGAACCCCGTAAGGCCCTG
>JBEKIM010000006.1:0-46499 GCA_050011755.1 Bryobacteraceae bacterium
ATCGACGAAACGCTGGCCCGCCAATATTTTCCGGGCGAGGATCCCATTGGAAGGCGCATGCGGATCTGGGGCCAGTTCAGGCAGGTCGCCGGTATCGTCGGGCAGGTGCACCACTATGGCCTGGAAAAACAGCCGGAGCCGACCATCTACGCGCCTTTTGAACAAATGACGGACAAGGCCATGGCGCTGGCGGTCAGGACCACCATGGATACCGGCGCGGTGGTGAAAGCCGTGAAGCAGGCCATCTGGTCGGTGGATCGGGGCCAGCCGGTGTTTCAGATCCGCAGCATGGACGATTATCTGTCGCTGGCCGAAACGGCGCCGCGCATTTCGACCTGGCTGCTGCTGGTTTTTGCGGCCATCTCGATGCTGTTGGCGGCGCTCGGAATTCATGGAGTGGTCTCCTACGGGGTTGCCGAGCGCACGCGCGAGTTCGGCATACGGATGGCGCTGGGTTCTACGCCGCGGCAGGTGAAGGCGCTGGTGATCCGCAGCGGTCTGCGGACGGCGCTCACGGGCCTGCTGGCCGGGATGGCCGGCGCAGCCGCATTGGCCTCCGCCCTGCGCGCGCTTCTTTTTGGCGTGACGCCGCTCGATCCCGCGGTTATGGGCGCAGTGGCGGCGTTGTTGCTGATGGTGGCGCTGATCGCCAACTACGTGCCCGCGCGGCGCGCCACTCGCATCGACCCGATGCACGCCCTGCACCACGAATAGCCGAACTTCAGTTCGCCGGAGCGGGACTTAAAAGTCCCGCCGGCACGCTCAAGCGTGCGCCACGGGCCGCGGCCTTCTATTGCGGCGCGTTGATCACGATCGTGGTTGCCAGACTCGGGTTGTGAATATTCGTCGACGGGTCGCTGACTAATCCGTTGAAATCCACCAGTACCGGGAATACTCCGTTCGGGAAGCCCGTGGGCGGTTGGCCTGGATTTGTGGGGACGACAGCGTTGATCTGCCAAAGGCCCACATAGCAGGGCGCCAGCCCGGAGTACGTGACCTTGGCGATCGTCGTGCCAATAATCACCTCCGGCTCGGGCCCGGTTGTAAGGGCGCCGCAGTCCGCCTGGCCGTCCGCCGGCGGAGCGGAGTTCAATGCCGACCCTTGCCCCGTGAGGAAGAGTTGGATCGTAGATCCCGGGTCCGCCGGATGAGCCGTACCGTTCACCGTGTTATCGCACGCATTGTTCACCAGGTTGCAGTTCAAGGCGGCCACCTGGCCGGGCGCCGGCGTCTGCCCATTGGGGTTGTTGCAAGGGGCGGCGCAGGACTCGATGAAGAAGGCCGGAGCGGCCGAGTTCATGGCCAGGGTTCCGCTTGCCACGACTTGCGAAGTCGTCGGATTGACCACCTCCAACTGCGCCGTTCCCGACGTTGGAGCTTCCCACGGAACCACAAAGTTAATTTGACCCGAAGCCACGTAAGTGAGCGGCGAGAACGCAAATCCCTGGGTGAACGGTTGCGCGGAAGGCTGGCCGTTCGGGGGGCACGTGGTCCCCGCCGGGCAGCTTACCAGCACTTGTATGCCGCCCAATGTGGTGGGCACCGGCAGAACATAGTTGCTGGTGGCGGTCACCGGGAGCGACAGCCCGGCGTACGGGAACAAGGACCCATAAGCGCCCGGCGCAAGATAGTAGGGTTGTTCCAGCAATCCGCCTACATCGCATCCCATGGCGCAAACGAAGCTGGCACCGTTGGTCGCCGTCAAAGCCGGATAGTGGACCGCCACGCGGTTCGAGGTGTCGGCCACATAAAGAGCGCCGAAACTGTCCTGCGTGAGGGCTAAGGGCGGATATTGGCAAAGGCTTCCTCCGCAAGTGATGGACGGACCCGTCACTTCCGCCGCCGGCATGGTCAGCGAGGCGGTATTGCCGGTCACCAGTGGGTTGGGCACAGGGTACCTGGATATGCCGTAATTGGAATCACCCACCCAGATATCGTTTTGGTAGCCGGCCACCGTATTCTGATTCACCCAGATAGCTTGCGGCGAGTTCAGCCCCGTGAAAGTATTGATGGGCGTGTCCGTGGAACCGCTGGAAGGAATATTGAACACCTGGATCTGATTGTGCCGCGTGTCGGCCACGTAGACCTCTGCGATGGAATCCTCTGCGATATGGTGCGGAGAATTCAGCACCGAGGTGCCTGTGGAGGTGAAGTCCGGTTGCCCGAAGACCGTGGAGGCCGTTTCGCCATTCTGGGTGGTGCTGTCGATTTGAAAGAGCAGAACGCGATTGGCGGCTTCGTCGGAAACCAGCAATCCGCGCGCCGGGTCGAACACCAGCCCGTAGGGAAATACCATCACGGCCGGTCCGGCCTGTGGATTCGAGATTCCCGTGAAGGCGCTTTGGCCGAGCACCAGGTTGGCTTGCTGGGCGGAGTTTCCTGGCGCAAAGGGCGCCGGGAATCGCAGCACGCGGCCATTCGAGGAGTCGGCGACATAAAGATCGCCGGTGGCCGGATCGACCGCCAGGCCCGTGGGATAACAAAGGCTGGATTGCGTGGGCTGCCGCGGCAGAGTCTCGGCCGCCGGATTCGTAACGCCGCCATAATTGCAGATCCCGGTATTGAGGTCGATCTGCCCAATCGCGATGCTGGCCTGGACGCCGGGTCCGATTCCACGCGCATCGGCGAATCCCAGCACGCGGTTGTTGTTGGGATCGGAAATGTAGAGGTGCGGGGTGCCGGAACTCGAATCTACCGCAATACCCGCGTCCCAGAAGCCCGCCGAAGCAGACCCGAAATCGAATTCCTGACCGTGGATACTGTTGGGGCTGTTATAAGGGAAGCCGCTTTGCCCGAGCACCACCGTGGCTGCGGCGGCTTGCCCGGCGTTCGGATAGACCAGCACGCGCTGGTTGCGCGTATCCACCACGAAGAGATCCGTCCCGGCGATGGCCGCGGCGGACGGGTCCCACATGGTTGCGATGTTCGTGCCGTTGCTGCTGAACGAGGCCTGGGGGTTCCCGTTATTCGCCGAACTGGTGGTGAAATTGGTAAGGCTGGATCCCTGGCCCAACACGGCGATGGCCACCGGAGGCGGATTCGCGTAGGACGTGCTTGGGGAGGTCAACGTCCAGTCTTTGCTGCTGAAAGCGTCGAAGATCAGCACGCGGTTATCGCCCGAGTCCACCACGGCCGGGCCGTTGTTGATCATCACAATTCCATTCGGACTGGACAGCGTGCTGGCGGTCGCGGTGGCGGGTGTGGGACTGACGATGCCGGCGAAACGGCTGGCGGGAGGTCCATTGGGCACGCCCACACCCGAAACTTCCGATGGGGAGAAGACTACCATGCGGCTCAAGCCGTCGGTGACGAACATGTTTCCGGTGGAATCGAAAGCTACGCCCGACGGGATATAGAGGACGTTCCGGTCGGTCTGGCCGGAGGGTCCCGTGACCTTGGTGAAGCTCGCCTGGCCGATCACGAGGTCGGAGGACGGGTCCGCGGCGCCGGATGTCAACGAAGCGGCGGGAAATCGGAGCACGCGGCTGTTGCCCGCGTCGACGACGAACAAATTGCCGGAGCTGTCCATAGCCACCGAAGCGAGGTAAGGCCCGCTGCCGCCCGGGCAACCGCCATAGAGGCACAGGGTTTGCGCGGAGATCGCGCTGCCCTGATTGGCTTTGTTCGACGTAAACTTATCGGGCTGCCCGAGTACGATATCCGGCGCGGCGTTACCACCGCTTACCGGCGCGGGATACCGCACCACGCGGTTGTTACCGGAATCCACCACGTATAAATTGCCTTTGGGATCGACCATGAGGCCGGTGGGATAATACAGGCCGCCGTTTACGGCCGGGAGAGTCGTGTGGGAGTTCGGCTGGCCAATCACAAAACTAGGCGCCTGCTGGTTGGACAAAGTTCCGCTGGTGGCGTTTGTCCAGGCCAATACCCGATGATTGAACGTATCGGCGACATAGAGGATCGGACTGGAGCCGCTGGTATCGAGCGCTACGCCGGTGGGGTAATACATGCCCCCGTTGGCGCTGAAGTCCGGATTGACGTTGGTGATGACCAATTGCTCGGGGGGCGACGTGGCTGGGTGCCCGACAACGCGTGCGGGAACGGGGTCCAGGATGATTTGCGCGCCGGCCACCGCGGCGAACGACAATGCCAGAAGCGAGTAAATATATAGAGGACGCATAGGGATTTAGGGGCTGAACCCCTCACTGAGAATACCAGATTGGCTCCCGGCGCGGGTCCATCACTGGTACCCTTTGCTACACTGGAAATTGAACCCAAACGCTTCCATTCCCCGGCTAAGAGTTTGCGCCGTCAGCTACCTGAATACAGTCCCCCTGGTGTGGGGCTTGCAGCATGGCGAACAGCAAGGCCTCTTCGATCTGATTTTCCGCGTGCCGGCCGAGTGCGCGGATATGGTGGCTTCCGGAGCGGCCGAGATGGGGATCATTCCCTCGTTCGAATTGCTGGGGCGGGAATTCGCAACGGTCCCAGGGGTGGGCATTGCTTGCCGGGGCGCGGTGCGCAGTATCCTGCTGGTTTCGCGAACCCCCGCGAACCAGATCCGCGCCCTGGCGGCGGACTCGAGTTCGCGGACGTCGGTGGCGTTGGCCCGCATCGTTCTGGCGCGCCGTTACGGAGTGGAGCCGTCGGTGGTGAGGCGTTCGCCGGATCTGGCCGGCATGTTGGGTGAAGCCGACAGCGCGCTGATCATCGGCGATCCGGCGCTGCGCATCGACCCGGAAACCACGCCGTTTCATGTCTACGACCTGGGCCGGGAATGGACGGAGATGACGGGGCTGCCGATGGTTTTCGCGGTGTGGGCGGGCCCGCGCGAATTTGTGACGCCGCAAGTGGCGGCGGTGTTTCAGGAATCGTGTGCCTACGGCTTGCGCAACTTGGACCGGATTGTTCAGGAGGAGGCTGCCGCGCGCGCTTTCGCGCCGGAGCTGGTGCGGCGGTATCTGGACTCGCACATCGTGTTTGAATTGGGCGCGGAGGAACGCCGGGGGATGGATTTGTTCCTCGAATATGCGCGGGAGCTGGACGGCCAGCGCGGTTTGACACCTGCCCGTTCGCTCTGATTAAATAAAGATGTCCGCCCCCCTTGCTCCTCAGTAGCTCAATGGTAGAGCATTCGGCTGTTAACCGAAGGGTTGTAGGTTCGAATCCTACCTGAGGAGCCAATTTAAGTCCCTCATTCCCAAGGAACTCCCAGGAAACTAAAGACTTCTAGTTTGATTTTGCGTTAGGGCGCCGTCTGCGGGATTGCCCGATTTTCCCCGCCTATCCCGAGTCGCGTCCCACCAAAGTCCAGCCAGTCTATTGCGCGATAAAAGCGGGATCACCGGCAGGGCTGGATTGAAATAACCTGTAATGACATCATTGGCCAGGCCTTTCGTTGCCGGGTATGCAACACGACTGTCGTTTTAGACTTGACAGTGAACAACACACCAAGTCGTTGTTTTTGTGGGCAAGTAGTTCCAGGTGCACGGATGGGCAGCAAACACAAGATTCCACTAGCCTGATTTCGGACGGTCGGCATGTCCTGGAGATAGGCGGCCAGCGGCCACGACACCAATCACTCGGGGCGCGACGCCACATCCGCTGTGAGTCGCGGCACCCTTTTGGGACTCCGGCCTGAACGATGAGGTGATGGTGGCCCAGGTCCTGATATCGGCGCGAACCTCACGAGTGTCAGTATGCTTAAGAATGCCGGCTGGCCTGTGACAACCGAAACACATAGCCAGTCCGTTTCGATGGGGATCGGAACGGTCCGAGCGGTTTTCAACAGTCGCCGTGCCCGCGGGCGACGGCGGCGCTACGGTCACTCCCACGGTCCTCCGGGCCTCCACTTGAGATCGAAGGCGTCCTCCTGCGCTGTCGCCGACAGTGGCGCTGAGGCGAAGCGCCGCACTTGCGCCACGATCTCGTCCAAATCCGGGTTCGGATTCGAATCTGCTCCGGCGGACGAATGCTCGCCACTGGACGGCTCGGGCGAGGTCTGCGCTGAAAGCTTCGGTCAACCCAACTGGGGTCGCGTCGATTGTGGTGCCACGATGTCGAAAGGTCGACCGAATGGCCCTGGTCAGAAGATCACCGTCAAACGGGCCATGAGCACTGGCGGCGGAAACTCCAGCATCGCCGGGTACTCGATCTCGATTGGTAGAGGGACGATCACGTCTCCAAAACCGATGTCGATCTGCATCGGGATTCTCGCCTTCGCAAGCGTGGCGTTGAATCGGACCCGCACACCCTCGTACTCCGCGTCTTCCTTGATACGCTAAACTTCGAATCGGGCCGACGACAAACTCAATGCCGTCGGGTTCAGTTGGGAGTTCGCAGACCTCGCCGGCCAGCGACCGAATGTGCTCCAACCTGTTGTTCGTCTTTCCGGCCAGATCGATGTCCATCGTTGGCCGGGCGACGGGCGCCCTCCAAGCCGTCAGCAGGAGGGCTCCCTTCAGAATGAACCGATCCGCGACCGTTGACTTCGCCAGGCGATAGAGGAAGCACATCCCCAGGCCGAACCGCCGGCACCGGTGCATCCTCGAAGACAACGGCTCCGGCCCGCCCCGGCCGTGAGTCCCGACTGCTTTCACGGGAATCCTTCTTCGCTACTATTTTCCCGCCGCCGGCGCAATGCATTTTGGGAAGGCGGCCAGCGTCGCCCAAACAAAAAACTCCACGCACCTGTCGATTCCGGTCACGCTCTTTCGACTTATTGGCAGAGATCAAGCTGGGACGCATCGGCACTCGCGAACCAGCTATGCTCTAAATCGAAGGCAACAAGGAGACGCAATGCCATTTCTATTCATCTACACGGCCGCCGCAAAGGAGGGCAAAGCAGCCGGCGACGGCGAGACCGAGATCCGCCGGCTCTACGAGCAACCCGCAAAGTAACGCGTATCCTACATTCATCTCCAACCCGAAAAGGACAAGAAATGCGATTCATGGTTATGGTCAAAGCCAGCAAAGACTCCGAACAAGAAGGCGCGCTTCCCGATCCCCAAGGCGTGGCCGACATGAACAAATTCACCGATGAGCTCATAGAAGCCGGAGTCATGCTAGCCTACGAAGGCCTCCACTCCTCTTCCAAAGGCGCTCGCGTCCATTTCTCCGGCAAGAACCGCGCCGTCATCGACGGTCCCTTCGCCGAAACCAAGGAACTCGTCGCGGGCTTCATGCTCTGGCAGGTCAAGTCCCTGGGAGAGGCTATCGAGTGGGTCAAGCGCATGCCCAACTGCGACGCGGGCGAATCGGAGGTCGAGATCCGCCAGGTCTTCGAGCCGGAAGACTTTGCATACGCCTTCTCCGAAGAAGATATTAAGCAGGAAAAACAAATCCGCGCTCAACTGGCAGATCGGGCAGCAAAAAAATAGCCCCTCGCACTGAGGCGTCCAAAGCTGGTGTGATCGGTAGCAGTGACCGCTACCGATCCACACCGCGCCGTAATCGCTACCGGAAGATAATGTCGCGTGGTCCGCTCGTCGATCGCACCGCTGCGCGCCCGAGGGTCGCAATCGGATTTCGGGACTCGGCTCAGAGAGGCCCTTGCACAAACTCTTTCAGGTTCTCGAACGTCGCTGCCCAAACCGCGCTTGGGCGGTCGTAGCCTTTCAGTTCGACCGTGCGCTCCACAAAACACCGTTGCGCATCCCAGCGTCTGGACAGGTGCCGGCACGTGTCCGGCCCGATGATGATATCCATCCCGATTTCCTTTGTTGCCGACTCAAAGCGAAACGCGGCGTTCACCGTATCGCCCAGCGCAGTGTAATCGTTGAACCGGGCATTGCCGGTGTTGCCCACGATGGCGTCACCCGTGTTGATGCCCACGCCGACGCGAATCGGGACCGCCAATTTGAACCGGGATTGCAGCGTGGCTGTCAGGTTAACCAAACCGACGCACGCCTTCAAGATTCCCCAGATCTCCAGCGCTTCCCGATCGGGCTGTCGATGCACCCAAACCGCCATAAGGGCATCCCCAATGTACTTCTGCGCCCAACTTCCTTGTTCGTACATGAGCTGGCCCCCCTTGCGAAACCACGTGCTGATCAGATTGCTAAGCAAGGATTGGTCGATTTGCTGCGCGAGCTTCGTAAAATCCCTTACGTCCGCCACCAGGATCGAAGTGTTCCGGATGGTGGCCAGCGATTTTGTGGTTTCAAGGGATGTGGTCGCGTCCCGGGCCGCGGCTTGTGCCGCTTCATCCGGCCGGTGAAAACTGAGCTGATACTCGCCAAGGGAAATCGTGTCTCCATCCCTGAGAGAGATTGGGCAGCTAACCCGAGAACCATTCACGAACGAACCGTTCCGGCTGCCCATGTCCATCAAGTTGTATTCTCCATCATCGGTGTGATGAAGAATCGCGTGGTGCCTTGACACCAGGTCATCGACAATGACCACATCATTGTCTTTGTTCCGGCCTATCTTCCACACATCGCCCCGATCCAGCGAGATCTTTTCTCCGCCGTGCTCTCCTGGGATCAGCAAAAACGGGGCACTCATACGTGTTACCTGCTCCAATTCATGGAGCGGCCATAGATCGATTGAAGCTTCATCTCAGATGCTCCGGGTGGCAGGAGGATGTCTTTTTCGCAATCAAGGGGCGAACGATCGCCGGTGACAAGCCTGTCACTTCTTCATGCTTTTCACGTACGCGGCCACATTATCGAGGTCCGGGCCGCTGACCGCGACCGGCTTCATCTTGCCTTTCCCTTCGGCGACGATCTTCTTGATATCCGCTTCGCTAAGTCCCTGTACCTCGGGATCCGTCAGCGGCTTGATCTCCGTTTTGAGCACCTTGGCCATACCTGCATTGCCCTGACCGTCGGCACCGTGGCAGGTCTTGCACTTCGTGGCAAAGATCCCCTTTCCTGCCGCTGCATCGGCGCCCCAGGCCGTCCCATATAGTGACGCAAAACCGCACAGAACCAACATGCCAACAGTCCTTGCATTGAGCTTCATTTCGGGTTAATCTCCTCTTTCGAATTGTACTTGCCCGGTCGCGACATTGCCCCCTAGCAGGCTGCGGAAAAGGCTCTGCCGGGACCGCTCCCTTACGGTCGCGGCTCGGTAAGCTCACCCGCCAGCCGCCTGTTTGGCCCTGGCTTGCACAGTGCGCAGGATGCTTTCCTTCGTCTGTGGCAGAACACCCAGCAACTTGACGAAATTGTCTCTGCCGAGCGCGGCGACACGCGTTTCTTTGGCTGCCCGCACCGTGGCGTTTCGAGGGGCGTTGGAGAGCAGGGCCATCTCTCCGAAGTAATCGTCTTTACCCAGCATAGCGACCACCCTATCCTCGCCCTGTTCTTGGTGTAGAACCTCGACTTGACCCTCCTGAATGAAGTACGCGCAAATACCAGGCTCACCTTCCCGGATGATCACTTCGCCCGGCGAAAAGCTCTCCACCTCGAAGAGGTGGTGGCTCGCGTTGTATCTGTGTATTCCGACTCCCGCCAGAATGACGATCGCGAGCATTACTAACAGCGGAGCCACGGAAGCAAACAGGAACAGCGTCCCCCCGGTGGTTCGAATCAGGAAATTCAGCCCCAGCACAAGCGCGGTCAGCGCCAGCAACTGCGCGGCGATCAGGAGGCGATTCGTAACGGTGGAACTTAGGGCGGTATTTTTCACTTTTATCTCATGGCTACCTTCCGAACAGAATCCGGATGCGCCGGATGGTCGCCGCCGTGACAATCCATGCATTTTGTCTTGTCGGCGAACAGATCGTCGCGAACCGCGAGATGCTCATCGTGCTTGAGCCATTTCTCGGACTCCGCATGGCATTTGAGGCAATCGTGATTCGGATAAGACTCGCGCATCGAGATCGTCTTCGGATAGGTTCTGGTGAAGTACCGGTAGACGTCGACCATCCCGGACATCTTGGCTTCCACGGTGCCAAACATGCCATACGAGGTGTGGCATACGTAACACTGATTGTCCGGAATGTATTTGTTTTTGAAGTGAACGGCGGCCATACTCTCGCTTTTGGGGTCCCGCATATCGTCCACAAAGCTCTGCATCGTGAGATGGCATGACGCGCAGAATTCAACTCGTTCCGCGCGATCGAAAACCAACAGCGTGCCCAGCCCGGTGGCCGTCAACGGGACCAGCGCGATACCGGCGGCCAACAAACCCCAGGAAAAAGGCCCCGCGGTAGTGCCCCGAAATTTGAACAGGGTGAACACAAGCAAGGCGATACCGATAACGATCGTCGTAATAAGGAAACGCGAGCCCCAGATCTCTACCGGATCGGTGTGAAAGGAAGCAATGCTACTGTCCTCGCCGTGCGCGGTGGCTTCCGCCAACAACAAGGCAACACTCGCATTGGAAACCAGCCACGGCATGAGAATCAATCATGTACCCTCGGGTCCCCAACTGTCAAGAGGCTGAGGCTGATACGCGTTCGAATATTTCGTCTTTCCAATGATATACTTCCGCATTTTGACTGTGCCATGCCAAGCCATGCAAAGTCGACGGACGCACCGCTCAATTCCCTATCCAGGCGAAGCCAGGCGATTTAAGCATTGCTTTTGGTATCCTACCCCCTTATACTGCATGGTGGCGCCGACGAGAGAAGAGCGCCTAACGCCTCGGCGGCAGGGATGACGCGCCGCGCCCGTGGGGCAAATTATGGGCACGGACCCTAAGCAGATTCTTATTTTAGGCGGCGGCTTTGCAGGCGTATATGCCGCGCGCTATCTGGAGAAGCTTCTTCGTCCGGAAGAAGCCGGCGTCACACTAGTCAATCGCGAAAACTACTGGGTCTACCAACCGATGCTGCCGGAAGTGATTTCCGGGGCCATCGGACTCACCAGCGTGGTTTCCCCGATTCGGCGCTCTTGCCCTCGCACCAAGCTGGTCATGCGGGACGTCGAGCATATCGACCTACAGAACCAGATTGTGACCATTAGCCCGGGGTTCCTCCCCCGCCAACTTCAGCTCAAGTACGACTACCTCGTCATAGCGCTCGGCAACGTGACGAATTTCTATGGCATGCCGGGTCTGATCGAGAACGCTCTGCCGTTTCGAACGCTCGCGGATGCCATGGTGCTGCGAAACCATTTGATTCACGTTCTGGAGGAAGCCGATGTGGAGGAGAATCCGGAACAGCGCCGGAAACTGCTGACGTTCGTGGTCGGCGGCGGGGGTTTCTCAGGCGTCGAAGTAATTGCGGAGTTGAATGATTTTGTGCATGCCGTCAAGAAGAATTACTTGCGGCTTCGCCACGAACCTCACCGCTGCGTCATCGTCCAGGCCGGCGACCGCATTCTGCCCGAGATGTCCGAAACTCTTGCGCTCTTTGCGCAAAAAATCCTGCGCAAGCGCGGCGTCGAAATTCTCCTGCACGACCGGCTTTTTTCGGCGACGTCGGAGCGAGCCATTCTAAAATCCGGAACCGAGATCCCTTGCAAGACGCTGATTTCGACCGTGCCCTCGGCGTTGCCGGCGGTGCTGCAGAAAATGGATTGCGCCAAGGAAAGGGGAAGGCTGGTGGTGAACACGGCCCTGGAATTGAAGGATTGGGAAGGCCGGGTTTGGGCGCTCGGCGACTGTGCTTCGATTAAGACCGTAGCAGGCACGACCGTGCCGCCTACCGCGCAGCACGCCATCCGGGAAGCCACGACCGCGGCCATTAACATCGCCGCCGCTGTGCGAGGCGGGGACCGGGCTGAGTTCGCCTTTGAAGGTCTTGGCACACTCGGATCGCTGGGCCACGGCGCGGCCGTCGCGGAAGTATTTGGCATTAGGCTTTCGGGCCTGATCGCGTGGATCCTCTGGCGTTGCATCTACCTGATGAAGATGCCCGGGTGGAATCGCAAAATACGGATCTCCACGGACTGGCTCCTGCATTTGCTGTTTCCCCCGGAACTGGCCCAAACCAAGATTGCTTTGGAGCCCGGCATCAAGCATCAGCATTTCGAGCGCGGTGACATCGTGTTCCGGCAGGGTGACTTGGGCGACAACGTGTATGTGATCCAGGAAGGCGAATGTGACGTCGTTCGCGAAAAAAACGGCTCACAGGAACTTCTGGCTATCTTAGGACGCGGCGAATACTTCGGTGAAATGGCCGTGCTCTCGGATCAGACACGGAATGCCACTATCCGCGCCCGTTCCGCCATGAACGTCCTCATCATCGCGAAACACGATTTCAACAATTTGCGGGAGAGCGTGCCTGCGTTCAGCGAGGCGTTCAGTGAGTTGGCCAAGGAGCGCGCGGTTGCGGGAGCCGCGCATTCCTCCACCGGCACTCACCCGGATAGAGAATTGTCTTGACCTTTTGTGGCACTTAGGTCATACTCTTCCAAATGCGGAGGACTCTATGTCTCCAATAGTACGTTGGGCTCCGGTGTTTCTTGCCGGACTGGGAGTGTTGCCGCTGCCGGCCCAAACCCCCGTCGGCGGGCCACCGAACGGATCCTTTAAGAACCAGGATTATCAGCCGCCACAGGTTTGTATGCCCTGCCATCAGAGGCAGTATGACGAGTTGCGGAGTTCGGTGAAGTCCGGATACCGGAACGTCAGCCCCCTGTTCAACGGCCTGGAGATGTCGGCCAACTTTCTGAATGGCGGCTTGCTTCGTCCAGTCTATGCGGACAGCCACAAGACTCTGCCCAACACAGACACGCCTTTCAACACCAACATGTTCACGACCCCTTTATTCGTGAATGTGTTCCAGGTCCGGGCCGGATTCTGTCTGGGTTGCCACAACGGTCCGTACATGAAGGAAGGCGACAATCCGCTGCTGCGTGAGGTGCCGGAACTGCTCGATACGTCAGGGAGTTTCGTGCCGGAAATCCTTCGCCCGCTGCGCGACTACCATCTGGTGGATAGCAACGGCAACCAGATACTACCGGCGACCATCGGCGGCGACCCTCCCGCCGGTTCCGGCCCCTCCCAGGGCGCTTTCGGCATCACTTGCGACATGTGCCACAACTTGCAAGGCCCCGACTTGGATCGGAGTTTTCAGGGCGACGGCTTCGCCAATAACAGTATCGATTTCAATCACACCATCGAGAAAGTGGGCCCATTCTCGCAACCCGTCGCGGTAAAAGGGAACTTCCATGTCTCCAGCAACGACCCCGATAAGATCGCGTTCCTGCGGAGCCCGGCGTTCTGCAACGGCTGTCACGACGTCCGTGTTCCGGTGAACCTCCCGGGCGATTTTCAACACTTGGAGTACGACGTCAACACCGGAGGGGAGAATGTCACTTACTTCCGCCTGGAGAATCTTAGTTCGGAATTCCAGATCGGCGCGTACAACAGCACGAACAATCCTTTTGGCAAGGCGATCCGCTGTCAGGATTGTCACATGTCGATGTTCCCGTACGCCGGAAACTCGACCTACCAGGTCGGAGATCTTAACATCACCAGCCCTACGCCGGCGCTATTCTTTACCAACTACGCAGCCGTGCCCGGGGTCGCCACGGATGAAGGTTTTCCTTTGCAGCAACGCCAGGTCGTGAATCACCACTTCACGGGAGTTGATGTCCCGCTGCTGTATCCCGCGGAACTACAGGCGAGGCTGGGTGCGGATTATCCCGACCCATACCAGGCGGGTGTGGATCAATATGGTATTCCCAATTCCCTTGCCCAGCGCCGGGAGGACTTGTTGGACGCCGCCGTGCGCGTCAGTCTGGCCAAGACCGACCCCGTCGCCCAGTTGGGGCAAACATTCACGGTGCGCGCGGAGTGCGTGGCCCTGACTGGACACCGCTTTCCCGCGGGCTTCTCGCAGGAACGCACCACTTACCTCCAGCTATCGGTCACCGACGATAACGGGTTTCTGTTATATCAGTCGGGTTATGTGGTTGACAAACCGCACCCGGAAACCGGTGAAATGCAACCCGACGGCAATTTGAACGACGAAGATCTGGAGCACATCCACGCCGTCGTCGATCCCGGCAACCACAATCGCAATCCTGCAGATCCCTACCCGGCCAACATGACGTCAAATGCCGGTCACACTAATCAGGTCTTCGAAGCGGGTCCCGACGATGGCCCCGACTCACGGCTCTATTTCGGCTTCAACGAAGGCTTGGTGCTGTTCCGCAACGAGTTGACGCATATTTTCTTTCCCAACACAAGCCTGGGCAGAACCAAAGCAGATGGTACTCCGATCACCGCCTCATTTCCGCACTACGAGGAGACCTTCAGCGCCGCTTTCGCCAACACCGTGGACAATTTCCGCTCCCTCCAGCCCCTGGTGCCGCGAACGTTTAACTACGACATCACGTTGCCTACTCAAGAGGAACTGACGGAGTTGGGCATGGATTCGATCAAAGCTCCTTTGCATGTCCACGTGCAGGTAAATTACGAACATTTCCCGCCGCTGTTCACGCGCTTCCTGGCCCGCACGACCAGCGCCACCGGACCTTCCGGCAACGATCTGAACCTGATTACCGAGCAGCGAATCGACGATCTGCTGAAGAATCTGACGAGTATAGCTTCCGCGGACATTACCGTTGATGTGGAGTAGACCATGAGCATGACCTACCGCTTATACCCAATTGCGCTATTCTCTTCGCTGATTGCCGGCGCGTGGGCACAGCCTAAGTCGCCATACGTCCCCGGAGTCACCTATCAGCAAACCAATCCCAACTATCCGATCCCCAATCCGTTTTATTTCGAAGGCCGCATCGATTGGAATCTTCTCAACATCAGCCAACCGGGTAACACCTGGGAGTATATGGAACGAGGCATCCATAAGCAGGACGATCTCGAAGACTACACCGGCGCGGTCGCCGACTACCAGCAGTCTATCGCGATGAACAATCTCGCGAACCACACTTGCCAACTCGTGACGGCGGCGCCGGCCGGACCCCTGAATCCACCGCCCTGTATTCTCACGGTGCGCCTGCGGCTGGCCGGACTCCTGAGCGCGACACAACCGCAACAAGCCATCGCTCTATACCAGCAGGCGCTGGTTATCGATCCGTTGCGTCTCGGAGCAAATGGCGCCATAGGGGGTGTATACGTGTCGATGGCCCAATCCGCCACCGATCCCACGCAAGTACCGGGGCTGTACCAGAGCGCAATTACGGCATACCAGGCCGAACTCGCCCTTTCCCCCGTGACGCCCTTGCAGACGCAGCTCACCGGCGACACGGCCAACAACGCTCATGTTCACTGGGCGCTGGCCCAGATCTACCAGGCGCTCAACCAGATGTCCCAAGAAGAGAGTGAACTGGATCTCTATTTGCAGGCCACCAAGTGGCATAGCGATACGTATCCATGGCGCATCACGCTGGCGCATAAGAGGCTGGCACGGGCCAAGCCGCTGCGGCGGCCGCTGTAGGCGGGTTTGACAACCGGTTCAAAGATCTGACAAAGAGGATCGCACGCTTGATCGGACTCACTAGGGGCTCTACCGTTCGATTCCCGTCTGTCCACCTCGCCGTCGTAGGCGTGGCTATGGGCTTGCCCCTCGTCGTTTACGGCCAAGACTCAAAACCGGCTCCCGCGGAGGCTTCGGCCGCTGGCGCCGAACAACCCACCGTCGAGGAATCCTGGGACTCTTTACTGCAGGGGACGATTCCGGAAGCCACGCCCGATCCCGCGCTCACGCAGCCGCAGTCCAGCGGGAAGAAATCGGCCGCCGGCGACTTTGCCAATCACTTCTTCTTCGAGAGCCGCACGGACTATTGGCGATACGACACCAGTTTCACCGGCCTCCCAACCGACACCGGAATCGTCAATGGGACCGCGGGCAGCGTCTTTACTCCGGGCGGATACCCGTACGCCCAGGATTTCCAGCCCGATGCCAATCGCATCGAGAGCATGCTGGACTGGGGGACGCGCGGCTGGCTCTCCGACCGGGTCAACACCCACTTCACGTTGCGATATCTACAGGATTTGGATCACGTGGACAGTGGCGCCCCCGCGCAGAATATCATCGAGACCTTTGGGGCCGATCGGCGCTTCGAATTGCTGAACGCCTCCATCGAGATCGACGGCAAACCCACCGACGGCTTTTTCGCCGGTACCAGCCTGACACTGGGCAGGCAGTCCGTTTACGGCGCCGAACTTGCCGAGATCGATGGCGCGTCTTTCACGCTCGACCGGCCGGCTTACACTCTGACCGTTTTCGGCGGCCGCAGATTCTCATTGTTTGCCGATCCGGAGCAGCGCGCCATGGGCGGCGCGAATGTGACCTTCAAGGTCAACTCCAACAGCAGTATCGAGTATGAAGGAATCTGGTACTTGCAGGGCAGCAACAGCGTCGTTTTTCGCCGCCGCATGAGTACCCGTTGGATGCTGAGCTCCTACTTTCGAGCCTACGGCGGTTCGCCGGTAGACTTCAGCGCCCAGGCTCTGTACGATTCGGGGAAGACCGGTCTGCGCCTCAGCTTTTTCCAGAAGCTGACCGACAAAGACTACTTCTACGACTTCACCACCGCGGCCACGGATCTCGATCCGCACAACCCTCTACTGCGTCTGTACCTGGGCCCCATTGCGCAATATTCCCAGTTCGTGATCGATGCCCGCCGGACGATAACCTCGCGGTTTCGTCTGGGCGGCAGCGTCTGGGTCCGCCGTCTGAACGACAAGAACGATGAAGGCCCGTTCGACACCTCGTTCGAAGACTACAAGCTGCATACGCAGATCTATGCGCTGCCCAAAACGGAAACTTTCCTCGAATACCATCAACGCAGCTCGGACCGCCTGAGCCCGCTCTATCCGACGGCATTCGACGATCTCAGCGCCACGGGCGAAACCAGCGTGAAAGACCTGACCGGCGAACTCAGGCGTACTTTCCTGGAGGGACGCCTCAGCCTGAACGGGGGCGTCTACTACCGGCGCATCAGCTTGCAAGACCGGTTCTTCTATCTGAATGGCCTGCACCAGAGCGGCTGGTTGGCGGGGGCCTGGTGGAAACTCGATCAACATTCGCGCCTGTTCGTCGACTACGACCTGGACAATGACTTTTTCCTGTTGAGCCCCGATCTGAAGAATTCGCGCGCTCTGCACGTCGGAATCGCATGGAAGTACTGACCCACCCAATGAGCCAGACAACCACCAGCCGTCGCCATCACCTTCCCAGAATGGTGGGCGCATTCGTTTTGACGCTGGCGCCCGCCGTGTTTGGCCAGTCCCCGGGCGGACGAACCGCCCCGCCAGCCGCCGCGCCGGGCGATCAATCCGCTAGCTCAAAAGATTTCTTCATCCACGCCTTTCATGCCGAGAAGCTGGGCGGCCTCGAATGCAGCCTCTGCCACACGCCCGTCAAGGAAGGTTCGGTGGTGCTGAAGCGGCCGGGGCACGATCAATGCATGACATGCCACGCCGACGACTTTGAGAAGGACATCAAGCCGATCATTTGCGGACAGTGTCACACCGCATTTCCGCCCTCGGGCGCCTCGGACCTTCGGCCGTTTCCGCGCTACAAATCGACCCGCGCCATCCTGTTTCAGTTCTCGCACCATCAGCACGTCGACCGGAAGGCCCGCATCAATCCAGCCAGCGGGTTCCGCGCGGACTGCACCTTCTGCCACAAGTTCGATGAGCAGGGCATCTATGCGAAGTTCCCGGGGCATGCCGAGTGCGCCCAGTGTCACTCCAAGCCCGGCATGCAGCCTGCTCTGACCGCGTCTCTCGATGCGGCCGGATGCCGCGGCTGCCATACGCCCGAGGAAATCGAGAATCCCGGCTTCACCCATCAGCGCCGCATGATCGCCCCGGTCGCGGTGTCCGGAAAATATGTCGATATGAAGTTCTCACACATCGCGCATTTCAAGGTGAAGGAGCAATTCGGCATCAATTGCACGACGTGTCACTATGCGATTCCGCGGAGCGCAAGTCTCGCCGATCTTTCCCTGCCCCGCATGCTCGACTGCGTGGAGTGTCACGATACCTCCAAGATCATACCCGCCGAATTCCGGATGTCGAACTGCAGCACCTGCCACGCCGATACGGCGCGTGGCTTGAATGCTCCGGCCAGCCACACCCGGAATGTCAAGCCGGCTTTCCATACCGAAAGCTTCCGCATGCATCACAGTGACGCCGCCTCCGAACCCGACGCCAAGTGCTTCGTCTGCCACCAGAACGTCGAGCCATCGGTGGAAGCCAAGAATCAGTGCATCGCCTGCCATCAGGTGATGAAGCCCGCTTCTCACACGGCGCGATGGAAAGACGATATTCATGGCAAGTATGCGGCGCTCGATCGCACGACTTGCGCGACCTGCCACACCGCTGACTATTGCAGCCGCTGCCATAATGAGCTGCCCAGAAGCCACGTGCCCCTGCCGATTTTCAAGGGGGGCGGTCACGCGGCTCCGGCCATGCTGGATATGAGAGCTTGTCTGACTTGTCACACGTTCCAGAATACTTGCTCAGAGTGTCACACCAACGGGCTCGGCACCGCCGCCAGACCCAGGTAATTACTGTGGGGCGCGCTGCGTAGAAGTGGGATGGCAGAGGCTGAAACGCCGCCCGCCGCCGTAAGTTGCCGATTTGATCCTAGCCTCCGGTGGATTGTCTTAATGTTGAGCAAGTCTTTACGGCGAAGCGTACCGCCATGCCGCGTGAGATGGAAGCTCGGCTGACGGGACGCTTGCAGTACGCGGCCATTGGCGATACGGTGAATGTGACGGCCCGGGCTGGTGGGCAAGACCGGTGCGAAGAAGATGATCGTGCCCGAAAATAAGGTACACATCCTGTCGGCCGGTGTGGCGCCGTCGACGCAATAGGTGCCGCGACAGTTATGGAAAACGACTTCCGTATTCAATTAAAGTTCTGGGGAGTCCGCGGCTCTATCGCTACGCCAGTCAAGGAAAATCTCGGTTACGGCGGAAACACCACGTGCATCGAAGTGCGCACGCCAGGCGACATTCTCATAATCGATGGGGGGACTGGCTTGCGCAACCTCGGCAAAACGTTGCAGCAGGAGTTTGCCCAGGGGATCTGTTCGCTGGCCTTCCTGATGACCCACTTCCACTGGGATCACATACAGGGGCTGCCTTTCTTCGCGCCGCTATTTTCGCCGTCGACGGAAGTGACCTTTCGCGCCGGCCAGAGCCCCGAGAAAATCGAAGAGATCCTCGGAGGGCAGATGACGGGTCCTTATTTTCCACTCAAGCTCGAACTTTCACCGGCGAAAAAGCACTATGCTTGCGTGAGTTCGGGGTCGTTTCGCCAGGGTGGATTGACCGTGCATCCCTTTCCCATGAACCATCCCCAGGGCGCTACCGGCTACCGCATGGAGATTGACGGGGCCGTGGTCGTTCACGCCAGCGATCTCGAGCATGGCAACCCTGACTTGGACCGTGTGCTGCGCGACTATGCTCAGAATGCGGACGTGTTGGTCTTCGATGCGCAATATACGCCTGAAGAACATGCGTCGAAGCACGGGTGGGGCCATAGCACCTGGCTGGAAGCCACGCGGGTCGCCCGGGATTGCCAAGTCGGGCAGTTAGTTCTGTTCCATCACGATCCCGGGCACGACGATGCTTTTCTGGACGGCATTGTGAAGCAGGCCAAGTGCCAGTTCGAAAACACTGTGGCGGCCAGGGAGGGCGAGGTCGTTGGTGTTTGACACCGTTCGCGTGCCGGGATAGCCTTGCATGTCCGTCCCGGGAGATTTCTGGAGAGCCCGGGCTCGGTTGAACGGCAAACGAACGGGCCGGCCGCCAACTGCGGCACGGCACGCCGCCAAGATATGCGACGGCGTCACCGGACGGCGCTTTCCTCAAAGCTGGTATACTCAGGTCTCGCGGGAGGCCGTGGACCCCCATGAGAGTCCATCAACCGGACAGTGGACCGGCCCGACCCAATTCCTGAATGGATTCCCAACCCGGAACAGACATGACCCACTCATTTCCAAACAAGCATTCATTCCTACGCCATCGGTACGCGGCAATCGCCGGCATTGTGCGAATTCTCACTGCCACGGTTCTCGCGTTGTCTGCGAGCGCGGCATTCGCGCAGGGCGGATTCACCGGGATCTTCGGCGGCGGCCCCTTCTACAAGAACGCCGCCAACAACATCACCGAGATCGAAAACTCCGGATTCACAGAAGCCATCGTGTGGAGTGTCGAGGTCAACAGCGACGGCGACCTGAATTTCAATGGGGAATTTCCGCTGACCTCAAACGGCGCCTACATTGGCGACCAGACATATCCCGATTTTGCCTCCAACATGGCGCAGTTGAAGCAGGGAACTGTCAAGCGAGTGACGTTTAGCATCGGCTCTTCGAATTACGGAGATTGGGAAGATATCACCGCGTTGGTCAAGAGCCAGGGCACCGGCCCGACTAGCATCCTGTACAAGGATTTTCAGGCGCTGAAAGCCGCCGTCCCCGCTCTCGATGCCATCGATTTTGACGACGAGAACAGTTTCAATGCGCCCACCACAATTGCCTTTGGCGTGATGCTCGGCAAGCTTGGCTACCATGTTGTTCCCGATGCCTTTGACGATGCCGGCTATTGGACGAACGTGGTTTCCCAGATAAACACTAAACTTCCTGGCACGGTGGACGGAGTACACCTGCAAGCATACGCGGGAGGCAGCGGGAACAACCCCTGCGTGGGCTGGGATTTCGGCGCTGTCCCGGTCTGGCCCGGCCTATGGGATCAAGTGGATACTCCGAGCCAGGTCCAGACGATCATGTCCGGCTGGCATACTGAGTGCGGTATTAACGGCGGATTCATGTGGCTCTATGACGATTTCGTCGGCACCGGGCTTGCCGCGGAGTACGCCAGCGCCATCAACAACGCGATCGCCACCAACGGATTTACGCTCTCAGGACCGGCGCAGCTCTTTCTGAATCAGAATTCGGTGAGGGATGCACTCATCAGTATCGCGGACTTCGGCGGATTTACGGGCACGGTGACTCTTACGGTTTCGAATCTGCCGAAAGGAGTCGTGGCGGCTGCCGAGGGGCAGGGCAACCAACAGAAAATATTCTTCAAAGCCGGCACCTCGGCTCAAACCGGATTCACTACCGTGACGATTACCGGAACCTCCGGAGCCTACACGCAGACACTTCCGCTTAGCCTGGCGGTAAGCGCAGCCGTCGGCTCCAGTGGAAGCGGAACTCAAGTCGACCTGTCTTCGGCATTCAACCTCTACGGTATCTATGAGGACGGCACGACCTACACGACCGGCGGTCTCGATGGCGGCGGTTACTCGTACTCGGCGAATTTGCTCACCGGCTCTCGCGTGCTGTACGGTGGGCTCTTCGACTTCGGACCCGCTAATAGTCTGGATGCGGTCGGTTGCAATGGCCAGTCGGTAACAGCGAGCTCGGGCCGGTTTTCCACGCTTGTCCTGTTGGCGACGGGAGTGGAAGGAAATCAGGCCTCGCAGACCATTAAAGTCAACTATCACGACGGTAGTAGTTCACAATTCACTCAGAGCTTCAGCGACTGGTACACTCCGCAAGAGTATCCTAATGAGTCGGAAGCGGTAGCGATGCAGTATCGCGATTTCCAGGATGGCAGCAAGGACAACCGGACGTTCAATCTCTATTCATACCGATTTGCATTAAACTCGGCCAAAGTTGTGCAGAGCATTACGTTGCCCGATGACTCGCACGTCGTAGTGCTTGCAGCTACCCTGGAGCCCTAAGTCCGCGCTAGCGATTTTGATCTGCAAGAGATGCGCGGCAAATCTGGTCAGGCGACCGGCGCGTCATCAAACGGTTTCGGTTTCGAGGACTGCCTGACGCGACATCTCCCCTGTGCGCCGCCATCCTCGTCAACCGAAACAATTGGGACCTCTTGGGGTGGTTCGAGCGTATGTATAACTAATGGGTACCGCTAATCACTTCAAGCACCTGCTGCGCAGGCTCTTCCGGTCGCCGATGTTCACACTCGTCACCGTGATGACCATCGCCATCGGCGTGGGCGCAAATGCCGCCATCTTCAGCGTGATCAACGGCGTTTTGCTCAAGCCGTTACCTTATCCCGATCCCGAGCGGCTGGTAGGTGTCTGGCAGTCCGCGCCCGGGATCGGCATTCAAGACTTGAATGCTTCTCCATCGGAGTATTTCACGTTTCGCGATGAGAATCGCACGATGCAGCAGTTTGGCACCTGGAACGGAGGGAGCGTGAGTGTCACCGGGCTAGCCGCGCCGGAGCAGGTGCAGAGCCTGACTGTGACCGAGGGAACTTTGAATGCGCTGGGGGAACAGCCTTTGTTCGGACGCTGGTTCAACGCCACCGACGATCGTCCCGGAAGTCCGGACACAGCGATTCTAACCTACGGATACTGGCAGCGCCGGTTTGGCGGCGACGTCTCCGTGGTCGGACGGCAGATCCACGTGGATGGACAATCGAAGCAGATCATAGGCGTGATGCCGCAGAATTTCCGTTTCCTCGATCAAAAGCCGGATCTGATCCTTCCCCAACAGTTTGACCGCGCCAAGACCAAACTGGGAAACTTCAGCTACCGGGCCCTGGCGCGATTGAAACCCGGGGTCAGCCTGGCGCAAGCGAACGCAGACCTCGCGCGGATGATCCCGATGGTGAATACCCAGTTCGCGCCGCCGCCCGGCTTCAGCGCGAAGATCTTCGAGTCGGTGCGGATCTTTCCGAATGTGCGACCGCTGAAGCACGACGTAGTCGGCGACCTGGGCAAGGTCCTATGGGTGCTGATGGGGTCCATCGGCGTGGTCCTGTTGATCGCCTGCGCAAACGTGGCAAACCTGCTGCTGGTGCGGGCCGAAGGACGACAGCATGAGCTAGCCATTCGCGCGGCTCTGGGCGCCGGTTCCGCACGGATCGGCCGCGAATTCCTGATGGAGAGCGTGTTCCTCGGGTTGGCCGGCGGTGTTGCCGGGCTCGGTCTGGCATACGCCGCCTTGCGGCTGTTGGTGGTGATCGCGCCAGCTTCTTTGCCCCGGATCGAGAATATCACCATCGATCCGCTGGTCCTGCTGTTCACGCTGGTCATCTCCCTGGTAGCCGGCCTGCTTTTCGGGATCATGCCCGCGATCAAATATGCCGGCGCCAGCATAACGGGGACCTTGCGCGCAGGGGGACGGTCGCTCAGCCAGAGCCGGGAGGCGCATCGCGCGCGGAACACGCTGGTGGTGTTGCAGATGGCGCTGGCCGTGGTGTTGCTAATCGGTTCCGGCCTCATGATCCGGACGTTTCAAGCGCTGAGGGAGGTACAGCCCGGATTCACACACCCCGAAGAACTGCAAACCCTGGCCGTTTTCATTCCCGAAGCGCACATCAAAGAACCGGAGCAGGTCATCCGGACTTTCCAGGAGATTCAACGCAAGATTTCCGATGTCCCGGGAGTGAGCGCAGTGGCGTTCGCCAACTCCGTACCCACCGATGGCAACAATAGCACGGACCTGCTATACGCGGAGGACAAAGATTACAAAGAGGGTCAGCTTCCGCCGCTACGGCGATTCAAGTTCGTCACGCCGGGCTTCTTCCAAACCATGCAAACACGGCTCATCGCGGGCCGCGATTTCACTTGGACCGATACTTACGATCACAGAAACGTCACCATCGTCTCGGAAAACATGGCGCGCGAGCTGTGGCGCAGTCCGGCTGGCGCGCTGGGCAAGCGCCTCCGCGAAGGCATGAACGATTCCTGGCGCGAAATTGTCGGCGTGGTGCAGGATGTGCATTCCGACGGCGCGGATCAGAAGGCGCCAACCACCGTATATTGGCCCATGGTGATGCCTAAATTCTGGGGCAACGATATTTTTGTACAGCGGCGTGCGGTGTTCGCCATTCGGTGCAGCCGCGCAGGTTCCGACAGTCTGATCAAAGAAGTCCGCCAGGCGGTTTGGTCGGTGGATCCCGACCTGCCGCTTGAGAGCGTGCGCACCATGGCAGAAGTCTATCGCGGATCGATGGCGCGCAGTTCCTTCACACTGGTGATGCTCGCAATCGCCGGCGGCATGGCGCTGCTGCTGGGCGTTGTGGGAATCTACGGCGTCATTTCCTATTCGGTCTCGCAGCGCACCCGGGAGATCGGCATTCGCATCGCGCTGGGTGCCCGGGAAACTTCACTTAGGGCGATGGTCGTCCGCCAAGGCGTGTGGCTGGCGGCCGGCGGCGTGGCAATCGGCGTCCTGGCGGCAACGGCTCTGACGCGGATCATGGCATCGTTTCTTTTTGCGGTCAGCCCGGTCGATCCGATCACATACGTTAGCGTGGCGGCGGGACTTGTGGCGGTGGCTGCCGCCGCGAGTTATGTGCCGGCCTACCGCGCGTCCACTATAAATCCGGTGGAGGCGTTGCGGACGGATTAGGATCGGGCCCGCGCAGGCTTGAGACTGCCGTCCCGCGACGAAGAAGCCGCGCGACGTGGCCATCGTGAGCACGTGCCGCGTCGCGTTGGCGCGGGCCGTTGGATGCCCTCTTCCAGCCAATCTGACGACGCCGAGGTGTGCAAGAGTTGTCCATTCCCAAGCCGGGGCGGCGCGAAAGTGTGCAGAGCATGAAACCCGATGGCCAGTTGAGCTGAATTTCGTCGGAAGCGAAAGCGCGCGCGGCTTGCGCGCAAGCAGTTTGCCGGCGTTTTTGTCTTAGGCAACAAACGTGCAACACGACTTGGTATCCGGCATTTGCCGAGGCTTAGAGGCCGAGATCGGCGCCGGTCATTAACACGCCACTGACCGATTCAGACGTATACGCAAACGTTTTGGTAATCAATTGGGAGTCTCGCAGAGATGAAACATTATCCGATGTCCGCCGAGCAGGGCGATGAACTGGACCAATCCACGAAAACGATTACAGAAAAGCTGGACGACATCGTCGGACTCCTGCGAGCCTGCTATGACGAGCATGACTCGCGCACGTTGCGCGCCGAAGAGGTGCGTGCTGCGATGCAGCGATTCCGGTGGGCACTCGAACGGCAAGCCATGGCGGAAAAGCTGCCCAATCGGAGCATCGATCGAACACCAGTCGAATACGCCCGCGCCGCCACCGCCGATGCGTCGTGAGGTCAGCGGCGGCTTAGCTGTAACTGAGACAATGCCAACACTTAGCGATAGGGAACTAACCAAGCGTGCAACAACATAACGATCCGAACAAGCGCCCAATCTTGACTGATGAACAATTACAGGTCATTCGCCGGGGCCTCAGGAGGAAAAAACAGGGGACGCCTCGTGAGGAGTTCGAGCGGCTCTTTCGTGGCTCTCCTTTGGCGGCTTTCCAGGCGGAGCCCACAGCGATTTACGCGCCGGCGGTGAACGCGCGCACACCTGGCCGAATTCGCCGCTGGTGATGTCCATCCGGACCTCGGCTGCGCGTAACTCGCCCGGTTGGAAACTCAGTCCATTTTGATCTTAAAAAGTATGCCGCCGCGGTATCCGAATCCGCCGCCGCCTTCGTTAACGCCGCCCTCGGAGGTGGTTCCGTAGAGGTTGCCGGCGCCGCGCGGGGGAGAGCCCCCGAAATTGTGTAAGACGACCTCGGTAGCGGTGGTTCCAGCCCAAGCAGAGCAGGTGAGCGAAAGCAGCACGAAGGCGGCAAAGACCCGTCCTCGTTTGGCCATCGGTTTATCCCCCCGACGTTATAACGTGCGGGAGGTGGACTTGCGAAGAATCTGCGCGGTACCGTTACTAACGGGAACGGTTTTGGTGCGTTCTGTTGCCAGACACCGCGGCCCGCCGTGGGACGATACTCCGGCGAAAACATCCGGCGTGCTAAGCCGGCAGGTCCAGAACTTCACGGTTAATACCTGTGGAGATTACTGTTTCGCACGATGAGTTGGAAGGTAAGGACTAAACAGCACCGCATCGCAATAGGTTAACACCCTACAATTGCAGCGGAGGGAACATTTCTTGTCCAAGAAAACGCTAATCGCATCGTTCATTTTCGGGCTGGCAGTGATCTGTGCTCAGCCTAAGTCATTATCCGCGGCAACCCCGACTCTAACTGGCGTGTGGAACCTGGTTTTTGAGCCGACCAGTCCCAATGTGCTGCCTAACATTCCGGGACTGGCAACCTTCAGCGCGGACGGCACGCTCCAAGAAACGGACGGCGCCGAGGCCGCACCCGGATCGATAAACGCGGGGACCATTACCACCTACGGCACGCCGGGACATGGCCATTGGGAAGCATTCCCCAGCGGGACGGGCTTTTTTATCCTGTTTGACAGCTTGAATGTTAATTCGGATGCAACACTGAACTCCCGGCGGACCACGCAGGCGGCTGTGACAGTAAGTGCGGGCACCGGCGGCGCGGCTACGCTATCGGGCACCTACACGACAACGGTTGCCATGCCGGACGGCGGCGGGACGGTCACACAGAGTGGGAATATAAAGGGTAACTTTGTTCCCGCGCCCGCATTACCCTAGTAACATCATTCGAATCACTGCCGTCCGGAGGGCGATCGGGCCGCTCGCCGGACGGCAGCCGCGGCTAAGTCACAACTGCTGGTCACCCCACACTTCCAGGTTATGCCCCTCGGCGGTTAGGAAACCGCTAGCTAGCCCTGCCGTGCTTTGGGAGCGCCCGGAGGATTCCCGAAACATTAAACGCCAAGATTGGACACTATTCGTGTCTTTGGCGCCTTACCGCACAATGCCAGACTCTGGCTCCGCTAATGCAGGGTACACAACAGCCCGTGATTCCAACCGCGCCCAGAATTCCACCCGGCCAGTGCCCGCTCAGCAGCTTCAACGCCTGCCGCCTGGCGGTCGTAGGGCAGGCTAGAGTACGAGCAACATCGTCAAGCAGGTAGCTCATGTTCCAACTCCTCTTCCATTGCCAAACCGCGATCCGTGATTTCAATGCCGGACCCAGTTTGCTCGAATCATACACCCGTCCACCGCCGGCGTTTGTTCACGCGCCGGTTGACCTGCTCAAACGAGGCGTCTGGCCCCAGTTCCGCGCGGATTTCCCTCCGCGGGACCTAACCCCAATGGCCGTTGGTGCGTCTAAGGGGCGGGGAGCAAATCATGAACAAGATCCTGATGTTAGCCATCTGTCTGGCGCCTGCCGCGCTGCCGCAGGAGAAGACGTTAGGCTGCGACGAGGGGCGCTGGCGCGAGCGCGGCCGCGTCGCAGTGAATTACTGCGAAATGCGGGAAGCCACCGTCCCGGCGACCGGAAGGCTCGAAGTGGACGGCGGCATGAACGGCGGAATATCCATCAAAGGCGCCAACCGTTCCGACATCCTGGTGCGGAGCAGGGTCGAGGCAAACGCCGATAGCGATTCCAAGTCGCGGCAAATCGTCTCCGCGATCCGTGTGGAGACCTCGGGAGCGCGCGTTCAGGCCACGGGGCCTTCCAGCGGAGATCATCAGGGCTGGAGCGTCAGCTATGAGATTTTTGTGCCGGCCAACACCGATCTGACGCTGCACACAGATAATGGCGGGATCAGCATTTCGGGCACTATCGGCCACACCCAATTTGAGGCGCTCAACGGCGGCGTCACGCTGAAGCATCTCGCGGGATCGGTCGCGGGTCACACGACCAATGGCGGGCTGCGCCTGGAACTGGCGGACGATCATTGGGAGGGCGATCGCTGCGACGTATCCACGACCAATGGTGGTGTAAGCATACTAATCCCCGCCAATTATTCGGCGCATCTCGAAACCGGGACGGTGAATGGTGGCGTGAAGATCGACTTTCCGGTGACCGTGCAGGGCGAGATCAGCCGCCAGATCGCGGTGGATCTGGGTGCGGGCGGCCGACTGGTGCGGGCCACCACCACCAACGGCGGCGTACAGGTCGAACGCATGTAGCAGCGGGATCTAGCGGTCGAAATAGCCGATCAAAAAACGTCCGGGTATCGACGCGGGCATTCGCGTCTGTCGATCGCCTCAATAATCGGTGATCGGTCTCAAGCCGGCTCAGTACGCGCCAGCGAAAGCAGCCCGGGGCAGGTAACCCTTTTTCGCCCCACGCCGTACGATTCGAAATCGCTGGGTCCGTGAGTCCGGTTGAGTGCCGGTTACGCCTCATGCCCCGAAAAAGAGAATCCATCGAGTTGGTATCGAGCGATAACCTTCGGATGCCGGCCGCGCCACCGCCCTGGGTGCCAACCCAGTGGTTCGCCGAAAAAGGCCGGCAGAGATTTTACGCCCGGGGCTCGCTCCGCAATCTCAGCGCTACAGGGGCGGCAAGTCCGTCGGAGCCCGCCCTACTCCCAGCGAAATACCTTCGCTGAGAGTGCCGTGCAAACCGCAAATACGATCAAGAGAGCCGCGACATCGCCAATGTGGGCCGACCACGCCTCGCCTTTCCAGATCCCCTGGAGCAGGGAGACCGCGTAGGTTAGCGGCAGCACGCGCGCCACGACGTGCAGCGCGGGCGGCAACGATTCCAGCGGCGCGAACAGCCCGCATAGAGCCAGCATGGGATACAGGATAGCCGCTCCGACCGGTTGCGCAAAGCGTGCCGTTGGCACGATGCTCGCAATCAGAAAACCGATCGACAGGATGCTCCACGTGCTGATCAGCAGGGCCACCGCAAAGCCGAAAATGGGAGCGTCAACACGAACCGGGTAGTAGCGCTTGCCTGCCAGCACCATCAAAGCCATGGCGACCAACGTCAGCGCCAGTTTGACCAGCACGTGAGCGGTGAGGATCGTGTGTGGCCGGAGCGGTGTGGCACGGAGCCGTCTGAGAATACCGCCTTCACGATAAATCGAAATCACCGTAACCAGCGACAACACGCCACTGAGTGCGATCAGCACAGCCACTAAGACTGGCAGTCCGACGCGTATGAACCCGGCGGCAGCCATTGCGCCCGGCATACGGCCGCCTCCCAGCATTCGGCCCACCACCAAGAACACCAGAACGGGAAGAACAATCGAGCCGAAGGCTCCGAGCGGCTCGCGCAAGAAGATCTTGATTTCCAGCCAGGTTAGCTTCCAGAGTCCGCGGAACATAGTATGTCTCTTCTTGGCTTCCTAATCGCGAATCGAATGGCCGGTGAGCTTCAGAAAGACGTCTTCCAAGCTGGGCAGCACGGTGCGAAAATCGGTGACCCTGATGCGGTGCTCCGACAGACACTGGATCACCTCGGTCACGAATCCATCGCCCAGCCCTTGAATCGTGAATTGGGAGTCTCTCCGCGTCACGATCTGCACTGAAGGTATTGTACGTAGCCGTTCTTCGACGAGCGCGCCGTCCGCGGCCAACAAGACGGTTCGCGTGGGGCAATGCCGTCGCACCAATTCCTCCGGGCTGCCGATGTCAATAATCTTTCCGTGCTCGATGATCGCCACCCGATCGCAAAGCCGCTCGGCTTCCTCCATTAGATGCGTGGTCATGAAGACCGTTTTGCCGTGGTCGCGGATGCCCCGCACGAGTTCCCAGATTACCCGCCGCGACTGCGGGTCGAGCCCGGTGGTCAACTCATCCAAAAACACGATCTCCGGGTCGTTGATAAGCGCCAGGGCGATGAACAAGCGCTGCTTCTGCCCACCGGAGAGCGTCATAAACCATGCGCTCCGCTTGTTGGCGAGTCCGAGCTGATCGAGAAGCCGATCGCCGTTCACCGTATTTTTGTACAGCGACGCCCAGAGATCCACCGCCTCCCAAACCTTGATTCTCTTCTGGAGTTGCGCTTGTTGGAGTTGCACGCCAATCCTGTTCTGTAACCGATACACGTCGCGGAACGGATCCATTCCCAGGATCGAAATGGCGCCGCAGTCCGGCCGGCGCACTCCTTCGACGCACTCCATAGTCGTAGTCTTCCCCGCGCCGTTGGGTCCGATCAAGCCGAAGATCTCGCCATGGTTGACTTCAAACGAAACTTCGGAGACGGCCACTGTCGCCCCGTAGGTCTTGCGGATGCCCAGAACCTGGATGACCGCATGAGGAGCCCGTGTGGCGTCCATTGTTTGCATGCCGGCCATTCTTACGCGGTCACCTGTGGCGCACCCCAATTAAGTCTAGCTAATCGCAGCGGCTCCGGTCAGGGAGGCCATCCGGCGTGTCCAGGCAGGCTGCTAGGACGAAGGGCTGATTCAGGTGCCGAAGGAAAGCGCCGCTCTACTCCTCCCGAAGGACCTGCATCGGCTCGACCCTTGCCGCTCGCAGGGCCGGCAGCAGCGACGCGGCGATCGATACCGCGATCACCAGCGCAATGACTCCGGTCATGGTGATGGCATCCCAGGGCGATACGCCAAACAGCATTCCGGCGAGGAGTTTGGTGAATGCCGCGGCCAGCGCGAGCCCTGCCACACAGCCAAGCAACGACACGCGCATTCCCTGGGCCACGAATTGGCGCACGATCTGCCCGCGCTGCGCTCCCAGCGCCAGGCGCAGCCCGACCTCACGCTGCCGCAGGTTGACCAGATAGCTTAGCGTGCCATACAGCCCGACACATGCGAGCGAAATCGCGGTCAGCGCAAAGAACGCCAACAGCACGGTGCGCAGACGGTTCTCCGCGAATGCGTCGGACAGGTGCGCCGTAAGCGGCGAGAGGTCGTACACCGAGCGGGCCGGCTCGGTAGCGTGCAGTTTCTGTCGAACGCTTTGGGCCAGCGCCATCGGATCGCCATGGGTGCGCGCCAGGAAGTACAAGCCGGGTTGCATGATGAGGCCGCAATAATAAATGGTCGGCACAGGCTCGTGATCGAGCCCGCGCTCACGCGCATCGCCGACGATGCCGCGCACCACGGCATTGGGGAAGTATAGGCTGCTGGGCTGCCCCAGGTGTTTGCCGATTACGCCCGCGCCGCCGAGATAGGTAGCGGCGAACGAGTGGTTCACCATCATTCCGGGAGTGTTGGACTCTTCCGGGCACATCTCTCCAGCCAGGAGTGGAATGCGCATGGTCTTGAATATTCCGGCGCTGCCGATGCGCGATTCGGCGACGATCTTGGGTTCGGTTTCCGCGCGCCCTTCGGCCAGCTTCAATTCCACCTGGAACGTGCCGGGCACGCCGGGAAGCAGGAAGGTGGCGGCCGACGATTCCACCCCCGGTACTGCCGCTACAGCTTCCAGGATGCGCTTCACAGTTTGCCCGGCCGCGTTTGCATTGCCGGTTTCTCCCCATGAGGCACCGATCTTGAAGGTCAGGATGCGATCTGGATCGAACCCGCCGGCCACCCGGCTCAAGGCCTGGAAACTGCGCAGCAGCAATCCCGCCCCGGCGAGCAGCGTGACGGCCAGCGCCACTTGCACGCCGACCAGCACGAACTGCGCCGGACGCCGGGCGGACACCTGTGCGCGTCCCGCGGAGGCCAGAGTCCCCGCCAGGCTGCGGCGTGTGCCGAGAATCGCCGGCACGATTCCGCACGCCAGCGTGGCGAAGATCGCGCAGATCAACGAATATACGACGATGCGCCAGTCGAGCCCGATTTCGTCCACACGGGGCAAGTCCTTGGCGAGGACGCGGAAGATGCGTGCCGCGGCGGCAGCCAAGCCGAGCCCCCCAACCGCGCCGGCCAGCGCCAGAAGGAAAACCTCGGTCAGCAACTGCGCCGCCACGGAAGCGCGCGATGCTCCCAGGCTGAAGCGCACGGCGATCTCATGTTGACGGCCGGCGGCGCGGGAGAGCAACAGCGCCGCGATGTTGGTACATGCGATCAGCAACAGCAGCGTCACCGACGCGAACACCACCCAAAGCGACTCGCGCACCCCGCCGATGGTCTGTTCTTTCAGCGGCTCGATGCCGGTACGGATCTCGGCATCGGGCTTGGGGAATTGGCGGGCGAGATCCGCCTGCACGATGGCCAGGTCCGCGCGCGCCTGCGCCAGGGTGACGCCAGCCTTGAGGCGGCCGATGCCGGTGAACCAGGTCAGATCGCGGTTGCGGGCAAAAGGAAAATCGGGCGGGCTCACCGACCAGACGTCGATGTTCCGCTGCACGAAGTCGATGGACGGCGGCATCACTCCGATAATCGCGTAGGACGATTGCCCCAGGCGCAGCATCTTGCCGACGACGTCTGGATTCGCGCCGAAGCGGCGGCGCCAGAAGGAGTCGCCGATGAGGACGGCGTTGGGGCCGCCGAAATGTTCTTCCGCGGGGTTGAAGTCACGGCCGAGTTGCGGGGCCACGCCCCAAACCTGCAGGAACCCGGGCGCCACTTCGGCGTGCGTCACCTTCTCCGGCAGGGGGCCGGACAATTCGGAATCGTCTTGTGTGTAGTAGCCGCTAATGGCCTGGAAGGTGTGATTCATGCGGCTCCAGTCCTGCAGCCGCCGTGGCGCAATCTGCGGCTGCGGCGTCTTCGCCTGGATCTGGGCGACGCCGACGATGCGGTCGCCATTGGGGAACGGCAGGGGCCGCAACAGCACCGAATTGATGGCTGAGAAGACCGCGCTGTTGGCGCCGATGCCTAACGCCAGGGTCAGCACCACGGTGATGGAAAAAGCCGGCGACTTGGCCAGCGCCCGCAGCGACAGCCGCACATTGCGCAGCATCGCATCCATTCCTTCGGCGATATCCATGTCTCTGGTCCTTTCCACCTGCGCGGTGTAATTGCCGAACTGCTGGCCCGCGAGCCGGGCGGCGGCTTCGGCGCTCATGCCGGCTTCCCGCAGTTCGTCCATGCGCTCGGTCACGTGGAGGCGTAGTTCCCGCTCCAGGTCGCGGTCGAGGCGCCCCGGCCGGATCGCGTTGCGCAGCCGGCCGATCCACTTACGCATAGGACAAAACCTTGCCTACGCCGGACGTCAGCCTTTCCCAGCTTTCCTGTTCCTGGGCGAGTTGCTTGCGGCCCAGCGGCGTCAGCGAATAGAAGCGCGCGTCGCGATTCTTTTCGGTCAAGCCCCATTCGGCCCGTATCCAGCCCGCTTGCTCCATGCGATGCAGGGCCGGGTAGAGGGAGCCCTCCTCCACGCGCAGCAATTGATCGGAGACGGCGTGGATATGGGCGGTGACGGCATAGCCGTGCATGCGTTTCTGTCCCGCCAGCGTTTTTAGAATCAGTAGCGCCAGCGTTCCTTGCAGGATGTCGTTCTTCTTTGTTCCCATGCTTGATGCCTATCTAGCTATGCCTAAGTAGCTAGGTACGATTCTAAGCATTGGACGATCGGGCTGTCAATTGGTTAGGCGGGATTTCGATTCGCCGCGGGCAGGGCCCTCGATGAGGCCGGGCGGGCGCCGAGGCGGCTCACCGGCTGGAGTTTGATTCAGTCCGGAATCGCCCGGGCATCGTGGCCGGGTGTAGTGCCTGCACGGGCGTCGGGCGAATGGACCGGGCGGGACGCGAATGGCGTCGTGTTCATCCTCAACTACTCTGCCGTTTTTTCGGTACTGTCCTTGGAGCCGGTGAACTTCGAACGAACCGCCCGGGCAAACTTGGAAAATGGGCCGCGGCCGGTGTCCGGGCGGCTAGCTTCACGAGCGGCCTCGATCTGCTCATGCGTCCTCACGTCGGGCTGCGATGTCTTCGAGTGCAGCTTGGCTCTGGCAACTTGCCGCTTGTGCCGCTTGGCGAGTCTCTTGTCCATAGTTCAACAGTACAACATCCTGGGGGACCGGTACGGCGTAGCGCCGGGATGGGATCCTCTCGCGCAATCGCGGCGTCCCCGTCGCCGGAACTCAATGGCGTTTGGCGCAGCCGGGGCTTTAGTCCGGAACTCAGGCTGGCAGGCGCACGAGGTTACAAGCACGACCAGCGCAGCAACCTCGCCGTCCAGCCAGGCGCTTCCGGATGGCCGCTCTCCTTCTGCGCCATGTGCCCCTACCGCGCGTTGAACTGCGAGTTGGGCTTCAGGTGCGGCAACAGTGAGATACGTCGAGTGTCGTTGGCTGACAGGCCAGGAATCCAGGTCTGGTATTTCCCGCCAATGAAGAGAATCCACGTCCCAAGCGAAATGACGATCTCAGGGCCTCGGCCAATGAAGGCGTGCTTCACGTCGTCGTCCGCGATGCTGGCGAATGCTGGTGGAGGGGGAGGTTCCACAACCTTACGATTCTACGGGAACAGGCCAGGCAGCCGAAACTCCACTGAGCCCTGGCGATGCTAGCTAGAGTATTAGAAACGGGGATGGAGGTTGCTAATGAAGTTTTGTTATATGGTGGCAATACTAGCGGCCATCCTGCCGGTCCATGCACAGGAGCCCAGGGAAGCAAGCCCGGAATCCGGCGGCGCGGCGGCTCCGTCTGCGTCTTCGGACGAAACTTTCGATCTGGCGGATGCGCACGCAGGTGAGTTTCGCGTGGAAGTCCGCGGCCTCTTCGATCGCGGAGCGTATTCCGAGATTGATGCGCTGGCAGTCCAGGCACGCAGCCAGAAACTGCGCTTCCGGGGCGGCGCCTGGAAGCTGAATACGCTTTACCGCACGCTCGGAACCCCCGGAGCGCTCACCTCTACCGATGCCGAATGGCGGTCGCGCATGACCAAGCTGGAAGACTGGATCAAGGCCAGCCCGGCCTCGCCGACCCCGCGCGTGGCTCTAGCGCATGCTTACGTTCGTTTCGCCTGGAAAGCGCGCGGCAACGGCGAGGCGAATACGGTGACGAAAGAAGGGTGGACCCTTTTCTTCCAGCGAATCCAATCGGCGCGCACGGTCCTGGACGATGCCGCCGCGGCGGGCGCGCGCGATCCGCAATGGTATCGCGAGATGCAGACCGTTGCACTGGCCCAGGGGTGGGACCGGGGACAGGTGGATGCGCTCGCCAAAGAGGCGTTGGACAATGAGCCCGGCTATTTCTACTTTGGTGTGGCGCAGGCCAATTATCTGCTGCCCAAGTGGTACGGCAAGCCGGGAGAAGCCGAGCAATACGCGCAGCAGGTTTCCGACCAGGCAGGCGGCGCGGAAGGCGATGCCGAATATTTCCAGATCGCCGCTGAAATCAATTGCTGCCGCCGTACGCAAGCGCCGGCGCTCTCATGGGCGCGCGTGCAAAAAGGATTTACGGCGCTGAGCCAGCTTTACGGCGCGACCAACCATCAACGCAATGTGATGGCTTACCTGGCCTTACGCGCGGGCGATACGGAAACGGCGCAGCAGCTATTCGGACGTATCGGCAACAATTGGGATGAGAGCGTGTGGCGAAGCAAGGCGCTGTTCGATGCCAGCCGGACGGGCCAACCGGTGGGGGGCGTGAAGCCGCTGCGCGTGGACAGCCCGGGGACCGGGACATCGTCCGCCAACGACTAGGCTGATCCGGTGAATGAGGCGCGGCGATGTCACCGCGCCCCCCTAGAGCTATACGCAGAGCTAGGGCTCCGCAACCAGCGCCGGAATAATCAGGTTTGCTTGAGGCGATCCTACGCCGGTTACGTAGTCGTATCCGGTACCGGCAGTGCAAAGGGCGCCGCAAGTCCCGTTGCTACCGCTGGTAATGTCGTGAAAATCGGTTTCGGCATGGCCATACAGGTATTGCTGCGGCTTGGTCAGGTTCGCTTTGCCGTCCGCCACGCGCATGGAATTTGCGATGGCAAACAGCGCCGCCCACTGCGGCGATCCCATACTGGTTCCCCCAACCTGCACCCAGCCCCCGTCGCCGCTGTCGTAAATCGGAACTCCCGTGCTGGGATTGGCATCGTAAGCCACATCGGGAACCCCGCGCTTACCGCTCGACTGCACGCCGTTCTGGTACGCCGGCTCGGGTTCGTAGGCGCTCTGGCCGCCGCTGCTGCCGCCGAGCAATTCGCAACTGAGCGCGCTTTTGCAACTCCAGGCCGTTTCGCTCTCCCACACGCCGTTCGAGTCCAGATTTAACGTGGTTCCACCGACCGCTACCACATAGGGCGAGGCCGAGGGATAAAACACGCCATGTCCGCTGTCGCCGGAGGACGCCACGAACACCACGTGCTGGGTTTTGAAGCGCCCGTCGGCGGTGGTTTCGGTGCTGAACTCGTCGATGCCGAAGCTCATGGAAACCACCGTGGCGCCATTCGAGACGGCCACACCCACGGCGCTAAGCAATTGCGATGTGCCTTGTCCCGCCGCCTCTACGGCCATAATCTTAGCCTGCGGAGCGATCGCGTGCGCCCATTCCACGTCCAGCGACTCTTCGAGCGCCCAATCCTTGTTGGAGCCTGGCTTGGTGCCCGTGGCATAGATCTTGGTGAAACAGCCGTTCGCCGTGGTGCAGTCCGGCAGGCTGAACTGCGTGTCGAACACGCCCAGGTCAGCCTCGAGGTTCGCGTCGTCGAAAGCTTCGATTAAAGCGATAGTCTGCCCCGCTCCCTGGTTGGCGACCAGGTTAAAACCGTATGCCGTGATCATTTGCGCGGGGGTGTACCCGGTGGGACCGGACGCAGCCGGCCGCGGACCGCTAATGACACGAATCGGGGGCCGGGCGATTCCCGGAAACTGTTCCTCGTCCTGCGCGAACATGGGTGCCGATACAGCCAGCAGTGCCGCAAGTCCCAAGCATGAATATCCCAATACGTTTTTCATCTGTTAAATGTCCCTCCTCGCCTCTGCCGGTATGTGGGCAGGGGCAGATCGCCACAGCATAACACTTTGCAAAACGGGGCACGACGCGCGGGCCGCGCCATTCTGGGGATTCCGTCTTGTTTGTCACGCCGGCGCACATCGATCCCGCCCGACGCGGCGTTGCGCGCGGCCTGCACTCCCGGCCATAGTAACGATTGTGAAGATTCGTAAGAGTGCGTTCTTTAGAATCGCGGCTGCCAGCCTCATGCTGGTCGCCGCATACTCGGCACTGCTGTGCTTTCCCGAGCCATTTTTCGCATTTTCGCTGCGCGCCGATCATCTGATTCTCCACTCCGACCAGCCGTTAGCCGGACCAGCCGCCCAGCACGTCTTGAAACTCGCCCAAGCGAAGTTGGCGGCCTCGCCACTCTATTCCAGCCGCCAGGATCGTCACGTCTTCATTTGCAACGCACGCTGGCGGCAGATGCTGTTCTTCAATAAGGACTACGGCGTGGGCGCTGTGGCGCCCTACCCCGTGACGGCCAACGTCTTTCTACGTGATGCAAGGGTCGCGGACGACCGCCTGCTCTCGCCTCGCGGAACGCCCGTTCCAGGAGACCGGACTCTAGATTATTTCATCGCGCATGAAATCACGCATCAGCTCACAGGTCGTGAGATCGGGCCCCTCCGCTATTTCCGATTGCCACAATGGGTGCGCGAGGGATACGCCGACTACGTCGGAAAGGGCGGCTCATTCAAATACGAAGAGGCCCGGCGTGCTTATCTGGCCGGGGTGCCGGAGATGGATTGGAACAAATCCGGCCTGTACTGGCGCTTCAATTTGGAGGTGGCCTACCTCTTGGATCGTCGCCGCTGGCCCGTATCGCAGTTGTTGCGGGATCCGCCGCCGGAGCAGGTTGTCGATGCCGCGATAAGCAGTCCCAGGCCTTAGCGTCGCGTTGCCTTTGCCACTGGAATGCTAACCTTCGTCTGCTGAGGAACGTTATGGCCCTCAAGCACCAAACAATCGAGATACAAGAGTTACAGATCTACTCTATACTGGACCTGTCGAAACAAAGGCATCCAAAACGAAACGTATCCCGCCAATCGGGAGCCGAACGAGCATACCCGGAACGCACCATGAAAACGACGATTGCATGTTCCATGTTGCTGGCGCTGACGTTGCTGGCGCACACCACCCTGGCGGCATCTTCCCTTTCTACTCTGATTACATTTAACGGATCGAATGGGTCTAACCCTTCCTTCATCATTCAAGGAAGCGATGGCAATTTCTATGGTGTCACCCAGGACGGCGGTTCGTCGCCCAATTGCAACGGTAGCGAGTTCAGCCCCAACGGCGGATGCGGAACAATGTTCCAGATCACTCCAGCCGGAACGCTGAAAACGTTGTACAGCTTCAGCGGTACCGATGGCGCTTTTCCCATAGGTGCGTTGCTTGAAGCAACTCCCGGCGCGTGCCCTACGATGTGTTTTTACGGCACTACGCTGCTGGGCGGCTCTTCAAATGTCGGTACAACTTTCGAATTCACGATGCAAAGCGGATCTTCGGGAACGCTGCAGGTGCTGCATCAATTCTCCGGCGACGACGGAAGCTGGCCTGCCGGTGGATTAGCGCTATTCCCGGACGGCAATCTATACGGTGTTTCGTCTTTCGGCGGCGTTTACGGCCATGGCAATATCTACCGAATGTCACCCGACGGCTCAACCAAAACCGTCTATTCGTTCCTGGGTGGCGCCAAAGGCGCACAGCCGACCGCAAATCTGGTTGTGTGTGGCAAGTCCTTAGTGGGCACTACCACGGGCGGGGCGGGAGGCACTCTGTTCGCGTTTAATCCCATCACCGATGTGCTGACAATCCTGCTCAAGTTCGATGGATCGGACGGTTCGGTTCCTTGCGCTCCGATCTACGATGCCTCGGGCGTCTTCTATGGCACGACTGCCGCTGGCGGAGCCTACAACGACGGTACCGTGTGGAAGTACAACAGTAACGCGCTCACGGATCTCTACGATTTTGACTTCCCGGGGACACCAACCGTAAGTCCCGGCAGTTGTTCGCAGCCGGTCAAATCGGGGAGCTTACTCTACGGCATCACCAACGCCGGCGGAGCCTTCAATGCCGGCATAGTCTATAGCGTAGAAACGAACGGCGGTGACTATAAGGTGTTGTTCACGTTCGATGGAGCCGATGGCAAATTCCCGTATGGTATCATCCAGGGATCGAATGGAGCTTTCTACGGCACCACGTATTACGGCGGATCTGCCAATCAAGGCACGGTGTTCAGGCTGGTCATGTAATCTTTTCTCGGGATACTTCGACTGAGGCCACTCAATCTTCCGATTCGTCGTCATCGTTCTTGGGGCTCTTAGCGGCGTAGCCGTCGTTGTAGGCGTCCGGTTCAGCTTCTTCGTCTTCCGAATCGGGTACGTTATTATGCCAGCCCGCCTTGGCTTGACCCACGGGGTACACGATATAATTGAAATCCAGCCGGTCCCACTGAAGAGGAACTGCGGTTTCCTTGATGATGTCCAAGAGTGTCGGCCCGTGTTGTTCATCGGAACGGGCGGCGGGACCTTTCCAAAAGAATCGGCCAAGGTAGGCTTCGGTGTGGATTCCGGCACCGTCCATGTCTGCAACAAACTTCTCGTGAACGGTCATATCTAATTGTAGCGCGTCGCGGCCGTTTTCATTGGTATTGGCGGCGGATGACCGGCCGTCTATACCAAGAGGATGCAATCGCACAGTCGGCCGGTTACCCAAATGGTAGAACGTGGGAACGAAGCGGTACAGTAGATATTGCCAATTGGAGCGGGACACGTGCAGACATCCAAGTACATGATCCTCGGTGGAGGCATGGTCGCGGGTTATGCCGCCAAGGAAATGATCGAGGGCGGGTTGCGGCCCGGTCAGTTGACCATCGTGTCTGCCGATAACACCGTTCCATACGAACGGCCGCCTTTGTCGAAGGGTTTTCTCGCGGGAAAGGATACCGAGGAGAGCATCCTCATTAACCCCGAGGAATTCTACGGCCGGCACGGGATTGAGCTGAAGCTGAGGTGTGAAGTCGCAGGGATCGACTGCACGCGCAAACTGTTGCACGTGCGGTCCGGCGAGGATCTGAGCTTCGACAAACTCGTGGTGGCAACCGGCGCGCGCGTGCGAACCCTCGACCTGCCGGGCAAAGAACTGGCCGGTGTTCGGTACCTGCGGTCGCTGGACGACTCGAAGGCCCTTCGCACGCAAGCCTCCGGCGCCAGGCGGGCACTGGTTATCGGCGCCGGGTTCATCGGCATGGAAGTAACCTCCGTGCTGGCCCAAAAGGGCGTCTCGACGACGATGGTGCTGCCCGAGGATCGCATCTGGAAGCGGTTCTTTACGCCCGCGATGTCCGGTTTCTTCGAGAGCTACTATAGAGCGCGCGGCGTCGAATTTCTGAAGCAGGCGAAACTGGCGGAATTGCACGGGAAAGGCGCCGTGTCGGAAGCGCAACTCGAAAGCGGCCAAACCCTGGCGTGCGATCTGGTGGTCGCGGGCATTGGAGTGCTTCCCGTGACCGAACCGCTGGCGAACAGTGGAATCCAGATAGATAACGGCGTGTTGGTAAATGAGTACCTGGAGACGAATCAGCCCAACATCTACGCGGCCGGCGACGTGGCGAACTATCTGGACACGATCTACGGCAAACACCGGCGGGTTGAGCACTGGGACAACGCTGTCTCGCAAGGCCGGCACTGTGCCCGCACTCTGCTGGGCGAGCGTGCGCCTTTCGTCCACGTTCCGTATTTTTTCTCCGACGTGTTCGACCTCTCATACGAACTCTGGGGCGATCCGGCCGGCGCCGGCGAGATTGTCGAGCGCGGCGGCCTTTCGGGACCCAGCTTCAGCGTATGGTGGCTGCGGGAGAAGCAGTTGGTGGCTGCTTTCACCATGAACCGCCCGGACGAAGAACGGGATGCCGCACAGCGTTGGATTGCAGCCAAGGTACCCGTATCCGCGCAGAAACTGAAAAACTCAGCCTCGGTGGCCGAAGCCGCTATCGAATAGCAAGCGATGGCCGCCGTGATCGGAATCGACGAGCAACAGGAGTTGCTATTCGTAGCGCAGTGCGGCCACCGGGGAAATCCGGGTCGCCCGAAGCGCTGGTACGAGCGTGGCCAGAGTAACTACCAGCGTCATTCCCAATGCCGCACACGCAAAGGTGAGTGCGTCGGTGACGCCGATACCGAACAGCATCGCCTTGAGCAATCGCGTGAGCGCCAGAGCTCCACTCATGCCCAGTACGATTCCAATAGCGGCGAGTGACAAGCCTTGGCGGACCACCATCCGCATCACGTCCGCCCGCCCCGCGCCCAGGGCCATACGCACGCCAATTTCATGCGTCCGCTGCGCCACCGAGTAAGCGATTAGCCCGTATATCCCCACCGTGGCCATCAGCAGGGCGATCCCGGCGAACAACGACAGCAGTTCGGTATCGAAACGCGGCTGCGAGACGGAGAGCGTCCGGTGCTGCTCCATTGTTCCGATTTGGGCCAGAGTTATACCTGGGTCGATGGCTTGGATTTTCCTGCGGAGTGGCGCCGCCAGGCGCGCGGCGTCCCCTGAGGCGCGCACTGCCAGGAACATCCGGGGACCGTAAGCCTGGGCAAATGGCAAGTAGTAAGCTGGGTCCGTGTCCACCGTTAACCCCAGGTATTTGACATTGCCAACCACACCCACGATTTCCATCCACTTGTTTCCTAGCTCCGGCCCGCTCTGCCTGATGCGCTTGCCGATGGCTTCCTGGTTCGGAAAGAAGCGGCGCGCGAAGCCCTCGCTGACGATTACCACCGGTACCGAGTCCATACCGTCGTGATCCGTGAAGTACCGGCCTTCGATCAGCGGGATGCCCAGCGCACGGAAGAAATCCGGACCCACTGTAGCATCGGAAACGATCGGGTTCAGCTCACCGGGGGCCAGAACCTGCCCCTCAATTCCGAAAGTATCGGCATCACCCTGCTGGTCGGGCGGCAGCGAGTCGGTGACCGATGCCGTTTCCACCCCCGGCACGTTACGGGCCTGCCGAAGCGCCTCATCGTAGAAGGCAAGGCCTCTGCGCGCGTCACTGAACTTCCGGTTGCCGGGCGAAATCAGCATCGTCAGGATCCGGCTGGGAGGCGTGGAAAAACCGCCGGTCACCCATTGCAGATTGGCAAAGCTGCGGAGGAGCAGTCCCGCACCCACCAGGAGCATCAGCGAAACTGCGATTTCGGATACCACCAGGGCCGCCCGAGCGCGTCCGCGAGCCTGGCTGCCGGCGCCGGTGCGTCCTCCCTCTTTGATCGTCGCGTTCAGGTCCGCGCGGGCGCTTTCGAGGGCCGGGGCCAGGCCGAATAGGATTCCGGTGAGCATCGCGACGACGACGGTGAAGCCCAAAGCCCCTAAATCAAGACGGATTGAATCGGCAAGCGGGAGATTGCCCGGATTCCAGGTGCGGACCATATAGACGGCGCCCCAGGCGAGCGCGAGGCCGAGGGCGCCTCCCAGCGCGGCCAGAAGCACGCTCTCGGTGAGCAACTGTCGAATCAGGCGGCCGCGGCCCGCGCCGAGACTCAGCCGCAGCGCCATTTCACGTTCGCGGACTGTGGCCCGAGCCAGCATCAGGTTAGCCACGTTGACCACGGCGATCAGTAGCACGAGACCGACCGCGCCGGCCAGCAATAGGATCGCGGGCTTCAAAGTGACTCCCAGTAGCACGTCGCGCAAGCTCACCACCGGCAAGGTCAGGCGTTTATAAAAAGAGTTCTGCTGCATCATGCGCAACCCGATGTGGTCGAGTTCCGATTGCGCCTGTGCGAAAGAAATACCTGGCTTCAGCCGGGCGACGCCGCGATAGAACCATGGACCGTACCGCGTCGGCGGCTTCAGTAGCAGGTTGGTCCAGATGTCGGGCTTCCAGGGAAACTGGAATACTCCGGGCATCACGCCAATCACCGTGGCGGGGACGCCATTCACCAGAATCGTCTGGCCCAGCACGGCGGAACTTGCCGCGAAACGCCTCCGCCAGATCGACTCGCTGAGCACCGCCAGCGCAGCGGCCGTCGGTTTATCCTCCCCTAATGAGAAGGTCCGGCCAAGCAGCGGACGCACCCCCAGTGTGGCGAAGAATCCGGCGGTAACGGACGCCCCCTGCACCTGCTCCGGGACGGCCGGCCCCCCGGCAACATCCATGTTCAGGCTAGTGAACAGCGAGGGATCTTCAAACGCGCGATTGTTCTCCTTCCACGTCAAGTAATCGCGCATGCATAGGGTGCCGAACGCAAAGTCCCGCGGAAAATAGCGCATGCATACAACCGCCACCCGATCCGCGCCGGCGTAGGGAAGCGGCCGGAACAGGACGCCATAGGCCACGCTGAACATAGCGGTATTCGCGCCGATACCCAGGGCCAGCGCCAGCAGGGCGACCGCGGTAAACGCGGGGTTCCTGCGCAACATCCGCATTCCGTAGCGAAGATCTTGTAGAAGCTCTTCCACGATGTGACCGCTCCTCACCTGCCTGACTTCTTCTTTCACTTGTTCCACGCCGCCGAACTCGATGCGCGCGGCGCGCCGCGCTTCTTGCGCTTCCAGGCCGGCCGCGCGCTTCTCATCGGTCAATTGGTCCAGGTACGCGCGTAGCTCGTCGTCGAGATCGCGCTCGACACGCTTTCCCCCGCGGAGATTGCGATAGAGGCTGGCGAGGCGGCTGATCCATGGCATGTCCGGACCCCTTAGTTGGCCTGCAGCGCGCTCGCCATGGCCAGCGCGATCGTTTCCCACTGCCGCGTTTCGGACTTCAACTGGCGCCGGCCCGCCGCCGTCAGCCGGTAGAATTTGGCGCGCCGGTTGTTTTCGGATTCACCCCAAGCCGCAGTGAGCCAGCCGGCCTCCTCCATGCGATGCAGCGCGGGGAACAGCGAGCCGGGCTTCACGCGGAATGTGTCGTGGGTCATCTGCGCGATGCGATGGGAGATGCCGATTCCGTGCATGGCGGTGAGCGCCAGCGCGTTCAGGATCAAAAGGTCCAGGGTCCCTTGCAGAAGATTCGTGGTTGGCATGCTCGTATAGATATTCTATATTAGTCTCGTATAGACTGTCAATATGGCCGCGGACAGAGCAGCCGATGTTGACGGCTTTGCAGTCGACGAATTGCCTTTGCTAAACTCAACCCTAGACGCGTGCAGGGCGCGTCCCGTCCGCGGAAAGGGCCGCGCCCACCCGATGGGTTTGGAACTCCACGTTTCGTTGACCCTCTTTCGCCTGTCATGCGGACCAGGCACACGAAGGAGGCTGTCTTGAATCTGGAACAACAAAAGAAACAGGCCCGTGAACTGTTGCGGGGATTGCGGGCAGGCGACGCCGCGGCGCTCTTGCGCCTGCATCGGTATCACCTCCGCTGGGGCGGGGCGGATCAGGCGGCCGTAGGCCGGGAAGTGGCGCTCCACGACGCGCAGTTCGTGTTGGCCCGGGAGCAGGGATTCGCTAGTTGGACGAAGCTGAAGGAATACGCGGAGCCTTCGCGGCACGCGCGTCATGTCAGGCTCTTCGTCGCCGACGTCGCCTGGATCGCGGATCGGGTTCGCGGGCTGATCCGCACGCGCGCGTCCGCCGGTCCCGCTGCGCTCGAACAGATTCGCGAATGGCACCCGGGCTTCGCGGATTTCACCGACCAACAAATCCTGGACGCGCCGTTTAGCGAAGAGGACGCGCGCTTAGTCTACGCCCGCGAGCATGGATTCGACACCTGGGCCGGCCTCGTCAACCGCGTCGAGGTACTCGCCGGTAAAAAGGACGCCGCCCAGGAGCCTTTTCTGGCGGGGTTTGAGTCGCTGCAATCGGGCGATCTGGCCCGCCTCGAAGCGCTGCTCAAAGCTTATCCGCGGATCGCGACGGAGCGCGGGACCAATGGGAACACGCTGCTGAATCTTGCCGTGAGTCTCGCCACCAGGGGACATCCGGATGCATACCATCCGATCTCGGCATTATTGCAGGCCGACGCCGGCGTAAATGAAGCCAACGATCGCGGGTGGACGCCCTTGCACGCGGCAGCGTACTCGAATCAGGCGGAAGTTGCGGCGCTTTTGATTCGACATGGCGCGGCGCTCGACGCCGAAGCGCACGGCGCGGGGGGTACGCCTCTAGTGGCTGCGCTGTTTTGGGGACATCGCGCGGTGGCAGACTTGATCGCAAGCCACGGGGTCAGCCCGAAAAACCTTCGCGCGGCTGCCGGTCTCGGCAACGAAGAACTGGTTGAGTCTTGCTTTCGGGATGCGCGCACCTTGTTGCCCGAAGCAGGCGTGGCGCGCGGGTTCTACCGTCCACATAGCGGCTTTCCCGATTGGAAACCCTCCAGCGATCCCCAAGAGGTGCTCGACGAAGCCCTGGTGTGGGCGTGTAAGAGCAATCGGGTCAATGTGCTGGATCGGTTACTCCGGGCTGGAGCCAGGGTCCATGCCGATCCCTATCGCGGCACTCCACTCATCTGGGCGGCGTCCTGCAATCGGATCGAGGCGGCGGAATGGCTGCTGGATCATGGCGCGGATGTCAATCAGAAGGCCACCTTCGGCGGTTTGACCCACGGCCAGGGGATCACCGCGGTCCATCTCGCGGCGCAGAACGGACATCTACCCATGGTGAAGTTCCTGGTCCAACGGGGTGCCTGCTTGTCGGTGAAGGAAGACCTTTACGACTCAACGCCCGAAAGCGCCGCCGCATTTTTCGGGCAGACCGCGGTGCGGGACTACCTGCGGTCGCAGGCCCGAATCGAATAGGTGAACACCGATCTCAGGAGGATTCAAGCTATGTTAAACGGCATCGCTCCTTTCTTCATCGTTGGCGATCTGGATGAAACCCTCCGGTTCTACGAGGCCAAACTGGGCTTCCAGGTACTCCATAAGGGCGGCGGGGACGGGCAATCCAAGGACTTCTGGGCGATGGTCGGGCGGGACCATGTCGCGCTCATGCTGAAGTGCATCGCTCCCGGCATCCATCCGCAGCCGAATCCTTCGCGCCATGCGTGGGCGGCTTGGGACGCTTACGTGTTCACCAGCGATCCAGACGCCCTCTACGAGGAGTTTCTCGCCAAAGACGTTCCCATTCGCCGTCCGCTGGCCAACACGGGCGACGGACTGCGAGCCTTCGAGATCGCGGACAACAACGGATACGTCCTGTGCTTCGGGCGTCCTGTCGAGACGTAGAACCATTTCCCGCCGGATAGGCAAAAGACAAGAATCGGCACCGTGAAAAAATCGCCGCCACTTTTGCGCATGTAGACATGTAGGGGAAAAACATGGAAAAAGGAAGGCGCAACATGCAGTGGAAAGTCAGCAGGCCGGTATACGGGATCCTCCGTGTTATGGCTATGGCCGCAGTCGCCCAAGCTGGGCCACACCAGTTCAACCAGCTTTACAACTTCGAGGCGGCTGTGGGACCGTCGTCCGTGACGGGCAGCGGAAACTCGCTGTACGGAGCGACGCAGACCGGCGGCAGCCGGGGCAGGGGAAGTGTGTATGCCCTGACTGCGCCCGCCAGCCATGGCGGCCCTTGGACGTACACCACGCTTTACGACTTTGGTTCCAGTCCAACGGACGGAATCTATCCGTTCGCCGTCGCGATCGGCGGCATCTCCGGAGGCCTTCCCGTTCTCTACGGAACAACCGAAGGCGGCGGGCAGTTTGACAAGGGCACGGTCTTCGCCCTGGTCCCTCCCCAAACTGCAGGCGGCGCTTGGGCCGAGCACATACTTCACAGCTTTGATGGAACCGATGGATGGACTCCGCTCGCGCCGCTGGCGGTGCAACTGAGGACCGGCCAACTGCCGATTCTCTACGGCACCACGGGACAAGGCGGCGCCTCCGGAAGTGGCGCGATATTCTCATTGACCCCTGCGGCGACGCCAGACGGCATCTGGACCGAGAACGTGCTTTAGAGCTTCGTTTCGGGTGGGACCGAAGGAGGGATTCCGAACAACGTGGTTCTCGGTAGCGGATCGGACGGGTCGACCGTGCTGTATGGGTACGCCGTGGCCGGGGCGCCCTCGGTGGCGGCGTGGTGTTCTCGCTCGCCGAGTCGGGTAGCGGTTGGACGTATAGCGTGATTTATAACCTTCCGCAGAGTGTGGTGATTTCGAGCCCCAACGGTCTGACGGCCGGGAGTGGCGGAGTGCTGTACGGCACTACGGAGCCAGGCACATCGGGCGGCGGCGGAGCCGTGTACTCGCTGACACCGCCTACATCGGATGGAGATGGTTGGGCCGAGAATACCTTGTACACTTTCGGGGGGACGGCGGACGGCAGC
>JBEKIM010000007.1:0-43890 GCA_050011755.1 Bryobacteraceae bacterium
CCGGCGTCACCGTCAACTATGCGGCCGACGAGCTGGGCAACGCGGCCGTTAACGCCGCGCGCAAGTCCGATGTGGCCGTCGTCGTGGTGGGCAACGATCCCACCTGCGGCCCCGACATGCGGCACGATTGGTACAGTTCCTCCGAGGGCGGCGGCGTTACCCTGCCCTGCACCGTACCGAGCGACGGCCGCGAAGGCCGCGACCGCGAAACCATCGACCTGTACCAGGAGCAGCTCATCAAGCAGGTTTACGTGGCGAATCCCAAGACGGTGGTCATCCTGGTTTCCAGTTTCCCGTTTGCTATCAACTGGACCCAGGCCAATATTCCAGCCATCCTTCACATGACGCACGCCTCCCAGGATGAAGGCACGGCACTGGCAAAGGTCCTCTTCGGCGGCTACACCCCGGGCGGCCGCCTGGTCGAAACCTGGCCCAAATCTCTCGATCAGTTGCCACCGATGATGGACTATAACATTCGCGACGGCCGCACCTACATGTACTTCAAAGGGGAGCCGCTTTACCCCTTCGGATTCGGCCTCAGCTACACAACTTTCAAGCTTTCGAATTTGCGGGCGAGTTCACCGCAAGTCGCCGGAGACGGTACGGTGCGCGTCAGCGTAGACGTGGCCAACACCGGCAGCCGCGCGGGCGACGAAGTCGTGCAACTCTATGTGCGGCATTTGAGATCAAAAGTGGAGCGTCCGCGGCAACAACTCGCGGGATTCCAGCGCGTAACCGTGCAACCTAACGAGACCAAGACCGTGGAGATCGCACTCCCGGCTTCGCGGCTGGCTTACTGGGATGCAAAACTGCAGGATCTACGCGTCGAAGCCGGGCCCGTCAGCCTGATGATCGGCGATTCGTCAGCCAACATGGCGCTCAGCACCACCGTGCAAGTGAAGTAAGTCGCGTCCGGTAGTCGGTCAGTTTGGTTTTTGGGGGGCGGGCAATTCTGCCCGCAGCCGGCTTTCAGCCGGCTCTGGCCGCCTAAGAGGCGGCTGCGGCCAAGATTGGCCGCCCTCCAAAACCCAAACTGACCCACTACTCCCCGTCCGGATTAGCGGTTTTCCAGGCCCAGCTTGAACGCGGCCATTTCCTGGCCGTTGCGCACCAGCAGGACGTCGCCGGCCAGCACGGGGTGGTTCCAGGTCTTGCCCTCGATGGCCGGCAGCCGCGCCAGCTCTGTGAACTGGTTGGGGGTCGCGCCGACCAGCGCCAGTTCACCTTCTTCCGACAGGACGATCATCACGTCCTGATCGGGCAGCAGGACCAGTTGGCCATTGCCGTAGCGTCCGCCTTTCCACTTGCGAGTGCCGTCTTTCAGGTCGATGCAGGCGAGGATGCTGCCGTCGAAGCCGAAAGCGTAACCATCATGCACCACGAAGTCGTTGAAGTAAGGCTTTAGCCCCTTCGAGGTCCAGCGCTCCGAAACCGTCCATCCGGCAGATCCGTGCGCCACCGCCATGCGGCGGGTGCCGCTGCTATCGCTGACGGCCATCAGGATGTCGCCGTCCGCGGTCAGGGCCGGCTGCACGATGGGGTAGCCGGGCCACGCATACTCCCATAGCAGCGCGCCGTCGGCCAGCGCGACGCTGGTGGCGCCGGATTCGCTCAACAGCACCACCTGCTGGACGCCGTCGATGGTCGCCAACTGCGGCGAGCTATAGCTTACGCCGTGGGCCGGTCCGACCCAGCGCCGCGCTCCGGTCGCACGGTCATACGCGGCCAGTTGTCCGGCGACGCCGACCACGACCAGATCGCCGGCCACCAACGGCGAACTCGCGAAGCCCCATTGCGGACTCTTCATGCCGGTATCGGACGCCGCGTTGTGCGACCACACGGCCGCGCCGTCGCCGGCGTTGAGCGCGTTCACGATTCCCGTGGCGCCGAATGTGTAGACGCGGTCCCTATCGAGAGTCGGTGTCCCCCGCGGGCCCGGGCCTCCGTTCGATTCCCAGAAGCGGGCCGCGTCGCGGTGCGCCCACACCGGCTGCCCGGTGTTCAGCCTGTAACAGGCCACCACCTCGTCCGGGCCGCGCTGCTCCTGGGTGTAGATGAGTCCGCCGCGGACCGCGAAGGAGGACCAGCCCGGGCCCACCGGGCGACGCCAAAGCGCCACCGGCGGCGATGCCGTCCAATCGGTTTTAATCCGTACGCCGGGGACAAGATCGTCGCGATGGGGACCGCGAAAGCCCGGCCAATCGGCGCCGGTCTTCCCTTCCGCGGGAGTTGCCGGCAGCGCAGCGGTTTCATTCGCGACCAGCCGCTTTTCAGGGGCCGGCACGGCTGCCGGAACCGGGGGCTGCGCCGCCGGTGGGATGACGGCTTCGACCGATTTCTGCGGAGCCGCCGCGGGTGCCTGCACCGCCGGAAGTGCGCCCGGCGCGTTGCCGGATTGTTCCAGGAGCCGTTCCTCGGAAGTCTTCGCCCACCGCCAATGCAGGTCGTTGTGGAGGCCGGCGGTGAAGCCACCGGTCCGTACCAGCGCCCATCCTCCGATCGCAAGCAGGATGGTGGCGGCCATCGACACGCGCCGGAAAACTTCCGGGAGCCCGCGCGTGAGCACCGCCCATGCCACGAAGGCGACGCCGATCCACGGGATCGCCAGGATGAAGAACAAGAAGCCCTGCGCTCCAGTCGCAATCGACACGTCCACGATGCGCTTGGTGGCGAACATCGCAACAATCATGAGTGCCAGCGCACCCAGGCGCTCGGACCACGCCGCCCGGCTAAAGAACAACCACCACAGGATCACCGCGACGGTCGCAACGACGCCTGCGAGCAATCCATAGAGCAGGGCATCCGGCGCCACGAGGGGTTGCCCGAAATGCAGCAGCAACTGCAAGATCACGATGACCACGCCGGGCCATAACCGGAGGGGCTTCCTGACTGGATTTGTCATCTTGGTGCCTCCAGACTCGTCACGCATGGCAGTCATACGTAAATAGTAGACGGATCGTTCCGCCAAATATTGCCGTCTTCGGCGCGAAAGGCTACGATGGCACGCGATGTGCTCGGTTCCAGGTCATGAAGGAAGAAGCATTCCTCAGATACCGTCGAGAGGTGGTCCGATCATGGCCCGAGTCGCCGCGCAAAGTGGTGCTGCTCTATGCCATTGAGGGCCGTATCGCCCAAATGCGGCAAGAGTCGCAAAACATCATCAAGGGACGAAATGGCACAAAGTTCTGAGAAGGGCCGGGCCAAAGGGGTTGTTGGGGTGGTCATCGGCCTTTCATCGATAACGATGGCCCTGGTGCTGTTTCTCGGGCAAGACACCGGCCTGCGTTCACAAGAGCGGGAATTGCCGGCCGAAGGTACGCACAAAGGCTCACTGCACAAGATCAAGCATGTCATCACGATCATGCAGGAGAACCGTTCATTCGATAGCTACTTCGGGACATTTCCCGGCGCGGACGGAATTCCCATGCGCAATGGCGAGCCTACCGTCTGCGTGGCCGATCCCGCCACCAGCCAGTGCGTCAAACCGTACCACGACGCCAACGATCGCAACGGCGGAGGGCCGCATGGCGGTCCCGCGGCGAAGGCCGATATCGACGGCGGACGGATGGACGGCTTTATCGGCCGGGCCGAGAATGGAGCCCGTGGATGCCTGGACCCCGACAACCCGGCTTGCACCCACTCCGCAACGCCCGACGTGATGGGCTACCACGACGGCGGCGACATTCCAAATTACTGGAGATATGCGCGGGAGTTCGTGCTACAGGATCGCATGTTCGAACCCAATGCCTCCTGGAGCCTGCCCGAGCATCTGTTCCAGGTTTCGGAATGGTCGGCTAACTGCACGAAACACGACGATCCTGCCAGTTGCACCAATGCCCTGGATCTCCCCGGTTTGCCTCCGGACTTTTCGATCCGGCGAAGAAGATCCAGTGCGCCGCCTATCTATGCCTGGACCGATCTTACCTATCTTTTGCATAAGAAAGGCGTCAATTGGGCCTACTACGTCGTCGCCGGCACCGAGCCGGACTGTGAGGACGATGAAAAAGTGGGCTGCGTGCCGGTCAAGCAGAATGCGAAGACTCCGGGTATCTGGAATCCGTTGCCGTATTTCGACACCGTCAAAAATGACGGCGAACTGGGCAACATCCAATCGGTCGAGAACTTTCTGGAGCAGGCCCGCAAAGGCACTCTGCCCGCGGTCTCGTGGATTGTGCCTTCCGGCGATGTGAGCGAACATCCACCCGCGCTGGTCAGCAGCGGCCAGACGTATGTCACTACTTTGATTAACGCGGTAATGTCCGGGCCCAACTGGAAAGACTGTGCGATATTCCTGGCCTGGGACGATTGGGGCGGATTTTACGACCACGTAGTCCCGGTAACTGTCGACGCAAACGGCTATGGCTTGCGGGTTCCCGCGATGGTGATCTCTCCGTATGCCAAAAAGAGCTTCATCGACCATCAGACGCTGAGTTTCGATGCCTACGTAAAGTTCATCGAAGACGATTTCCTGGACAGCCAGCGTTTGGATCCCAAGAAGGATGGGAGGCCGGATCCGCGGCCCGGCGTGCGGGAGGAGGCCTCTCAGTTAGGCGATCTGCGCCGTGACTTCGATTTCGATCAGGCGCCGCAGGCGCCGCTGATTCTACCCGCGCGCCCCAAGACGACATTGATCCCCCCCGCCCGGCAGACTCGCGGCCGCTGACACAGTCGAGCAAGGCGGCGATTCACTGCTACCATGATGTTCCGTGAAGGTCCGGAAGAATCATGCAGATCGAACGGCTGCTCCCGTATCCACAACGGCTGCCATCGCAAATCGCGCGAACCCTTGCCTTGGGTGTTCTCTGCGCGATCGCATGCGTCTCTCGCGTTTCGGCGGCCGGCGACTCTTACGTGCGGGCGCAAACCGATCATGGGCCCTGGGCGGCCGGCAATGCCTCGATCGAACGCCGCATCGCATTCGACCCGGCGACTGGATTGTCTACCTCAAGCTGGCTGCATAAGGTCACCGGAACCGACTTCACCAAACCCGCCGCCGCGCCGCGTCAGTTTGGCGACGAATTCAGCTTCCAGGCCGGCGGCAATACGTTCACAGGCAAATCCGGCTTCGTACTGGCCGGCACGGAAGTCCTCACCCTCGATGGCGGCAAGGCGCTCAAGCTCCGCCTGATCCATTCGAAAGCACAACTGGAAGTCGCCGTCTTCTATGCGGTCTACGATGAACATCCCGTGATTCGGAAGTGGATCGCGGTGACCAATCGCAGTACGCAGCCGCTGGTCTTGACGCATCTCTGTTTCGAGTCCGTGGCGGCCGCCCCGGGCGCTGCCGCCGAGTTGCAGCTTTTTGCCGGCTACGGGACGGTGCCGCGCGAGATCTTCTTCACCGGCCGCGTCTCGGATGCGGCGTTGGTTTCCAGAAACTCGCGCACGGGTGAAGGCCTGGTGGTCTTAAACGAGGCTCCCGGCTACCTGAAACGCACCGAAATGGGCGGCGGCTGGAACAATCGCATTCAGGTGATGTACGATACCGACCTGTTTCCCTTCGAGCGCACTTTGGAGCCGGGTGAGACCTTCCAATCCGCGCACAGTTCCGTGGCATTCTTCGCGGACGGCAAGGGGCTGGCCGACTCCCGCTGGGTGGTTCCGACCTACGCTTCACAGGTCCTGATGCGACGCGGACGGAGCTTCCAGCCGCGCTGGCTCTACAACACCTGGGAACCCTTCCAGCGGCACATCGACGAGGCTACCAGCGCGGACCTTATCCGGGTGGCCGGCCGTATGGGTATGGATATCTTCACCATCGACGACGGCTGGCAGGCCGAGTATGGCGACAACCGCGAGAACCGCCGGAATTTCCCCGGCGGTCTGGCCAAAATCGGCGCTTTGCTCGCGGAACAGAAGATGGGACTGGGCCTGTGGGTGCCTCTGGCGGCGATCTCCCCCGAGTCGCCCGATTATAAACAGCATCCCGAATGGCTTTGCCGCGATCGCCAGGGCCACCCCAAATTCACCGGAACCATGGCCGGACAGCAGGCCGTAATGTGCCTGGGGAGCAGCTATCGGGAGGCCGCCGCCCGCCGCCTGATCGATCTCATCGAAAAGGTTCATCCCGCCTACCTGAAGGTGGACCTCACCACCGTCTTCAATGCCTACGGCGAAGAGCCCGGCTGTACTGCCCCTGGCCATTTCCATAAGAGTTGGGCCGAATCCCTGGAACGTATTTACGAGGGTTTGCAGTATGTCGGCGAGCGGCTCTACCTCGCGCATCCCGAAGTGTCGATCGACTATACCTTTGAGCTCTGGGGCGAGAAACACCTTATCGACGCGGCGCTCCTCGGCGTCGCCGACCTCGACTGGCTCAGTAACATCGAGGATCTCCGCCCAGACGACGCGGGAACCCGGCAGGCCCGCACGCTGCTCTATCACCGGGCCCTGGCCATCCCGGCCGAAACCATGCTCCTGGGTAATCTGCACGCCGCAACGCTGCCCATTGAGGATCGTTTCGGTGTGGCCGTCGGCTCCGGACCGCTGCTGCTGGGCGATCTCCGCAAACTCACCGACGACCAGCAGGATTGGTACGCCGCGCACATCCGCTGGTTCAAGAATCTGCGCCGCCAGGCCTCATTGAACGATAGCTTTTTCCCGCTTGGCGAGTGGGCCCAAACGAGCGTAACCTCATGGGACGGGTTTGCGCGGCTAAGCCGCACTGGCGATGGGATCGTGGTTATTTTCCGGAATGAACTGCAGGCAACCAACGTCGTCGTGAAACTGACCGCGCCGCCGGATGCCGTCTACGAAGCCCGTTCCGTAATACGCGATCGTCCCCTGGGCACGGTGACCGCCCCTACGCTGGGCTCCGGCTGGAGCGTGCCGCTAGATCCGGGTACCCACACGGACGTCATCGAACTGCGCCGCCGCTGACGTTCGCCGTCACCATGCCGGCGGCGAGTACAGATTGGGCATCTGCCACGCCCGGTAGGATGGGTGCGGGCTCAAGACATTCAGCACTTCGGTCCCATTCAACGAGCCTGCCGTGGGCAGTATCTCGATGGCGATTGCGTTGGGAGTTCCCGGCTGGAACAGATAGAGGTCATCGGAGAGCAGTTGCGCACTGCCCAATGCGTAGGCGAAGACGCCCAATCCGGCGCTGATTACGGGTGTCACCTGCATGTTGGTTTCATCCACCGTCAGAGCCATGCCCCGGCTGACGCCTTTGCCCTGCCCGATGGGCGGCGACGACACCCGCGTGTTTCCGTTATCGAAGAGCACCAGGGGTCCCGCGCCGCCGTTCGCGTAGCCGGCGTCATGCTGGTGCGAAAACCACGGCCACGTATCGCTTTTGGGCGCCAGTATGGTAAAGTCGCCATCCACGCCCATGCGCCACAAGATATCGCCCGCGCCCGCGCCGTTGTTGTAGTCTACTTTGATCAGCCAGTCCTGGTTCCGCAGCGAGATCAGAAAGTCGCCGCTGGATGCCAGGTATTGAATCGTATTGCCGTGCGTCCAGTCATTTGCCACCCGGGCGAGCAGCAGCTTCACGCTGCAGCCTGGGAGGGCGCAAGTCTCGCCCAGGATGGCGGCCCGGTCCAGGTCCAACTGCTGTAGGGAATCGTAGTACCAGACCACCTGCCACTGCGCATCCAGAACGATCGCCATCTCGGTGAGAATATCCACCGGCGGTCCATTCGCGTCGCTGCCCTGTGTTCCCGCCGGATAGACTCTTTCGATGTGCGCCAGGACCGCGGTATATGAGTTTTCCCCAATCGTGTAACGAATGGCTTCGTGGTCGAAATCGTTCAGGCAGGCCGTCCCCACCGGCGCCGGGTTCGGTACGCCCAAGCAGGATCCCGCATCCGTGGCGCCCATCGCAACCAGTTGCTCGGAGACGATTCCCGTGTTGGTCTCGTGCACCACGTTCCCGGCCAGATCGATCTCCCGGATCAATTGCAGTTCCGTATCGGCCGAGTTCCAGGATGTGCCGCCCTGTATGGTCAGGATGGTCCCGCCGGCAAGAGGACGCGTCACCAGCGCGCCGTTGCCGCCCGAGTAATACCACATGATGTCACCGTTCAAATCCGTTGCCACCGGCATCACGCTGCCGGTGAAACCCCAGAGCAGCATGGAGTCCACGGTATCGCTTTGCGGGCCCGCGGGAACATTCACGGTAAAGCCCGGGAGCACGTGCTTCTTTCCCAGCGCCGCCGGAGGATCTCCAGTGGTGAAGGTGAGATTGGCGCCGTTCGTCATATTGCCGGCGGTCTGCGTTTGGGAATACATCGTATAGGTCGTCGCGGGCAGCATGCCGGCGACGTAGAAGTTCATACTTACGGGTGGATTGCAGGCTGCCCAGTCCGTATAGGCAGGTGAATTCATCCCGGGATAGAAAGCGACTCGCATGGAACTTCCACTGGGACAGGAGGGCGCGCTGAACAGGGCCACCAGGGAGTTTGAAACCTTATGGACGGTAGCCTGGCTGCCTGTCGCCCGCGGCTTCAAGGTGAAACTGGCCGTTTGTGTGGCGCTCTCACCGGAAATGAAATCCTTCGCCACCACCTGGATGGTATAAACGCCTTCCCCCCCAATGCTGGCCCAGGTGAAGGGCTGCGATGTCCAGATACCCACCGAAAGTGTCCCGATATTGAAGTCGCGCACCAGAACGTAGGGTTGGCTGCCGGAGGCGACGTTGAACTGAAACGTCAGCGGGTTCGGATTGCTGTCGGCAGCCGTAACCGCCCATACGATAGGCGTACCCAGAAGCTGCGGAGAGGCGTGCGAAGGGGTCAGCGATTGGATGGTGACGGTGGCGCACAACGGCGCCTGCGAGATTGCCAGCGCGGCGATCGGACAAAGGACATACGGTAAGAAACGGTGCATCGAATGAGTTCTCAATGATAGCACCCTCAAACTCACTGTTTTATGTCGTGACAGAAGACCGGAATGGCGTCACAATAGACCCTATGCGTGGTATTACCGCCGCCATTTCAATCGTTGCATGGGCGGGCCAGGCCGTTGCCGATTCCCCCGATGCGCAAGCGATCGTGCAACGCGTCCGCCAGGCGCACGCCGGCCTGCAAAGCTACCAGTTGCAACTTTCAAAGGAGCGGCGCACCCTCGGCGCCGATCACGAGACCATCACCCGAAACACCCTGCTCATGGCTTGGGATCGCTCCGGTAAGTTTCGCCTGGAACCGAAAGGCGCGGCGGGACTGACCATCGTGTCCAGCGGCGAAAATACCTGGACATACAGCGAGAGCTTGAAGCAATACACGAATTCGGCGGGCGATCCCACAGTGGAGAAGGCATTTGCCATGGTCGCCGATGGGGCTCCGCTCCTCCCGGACGCTTCCTCGGGCAATTCGGTCAGGTTGTCTGCCGACGACGAACTGGATATTTCCGGCAGCCCCCACGAGTGCTACGTGCTCGACGTCCAGTATGCCCGCCTCCAGGGAGCGCCTGCAGTATCCGCGCGCTCCGCGCGATTCTGGGTAGACAAGAACACCTACCTGATTCTGAAGCGCGTGGTCGTGGACCATTTTGACCGCGCGGCCTCCGACCGGGCAACCTCGGACATTACCACCACCGTGTCGGTGATCTCGCTTGAAGTGAACCAGCCCCTCGCGGACGATCTTTTCGCCTTCGAGCCGCCCGCCGATGCGCAGCAGGTGCCGCGCTTCGATAGCTCCCGGGCGAGGAATACGGTATCGCCGGTGAAAAGCACCGACTTGATGGGCAAACCCGCGGCGGACTTCAAATTACGCGGCCTCGACGACCGCGATGTCCAGCTTTCCAGCCTGCGCGGGAAGGTGGTGCTATTGGAATTCTGGGCCACCTGGTGCGGCCCTTGCCGGGCCGAAATGCCTGCTATCGAGAAGGTTTATCGCAAGGAAAAGGATATTGCCATCTTCGGCATCGACGTGGGGGAAGACCGCGAAGTCGTGCAGAAGTTCCTGGAGGCACAGAAGATCACGTATCCGATCCTGCTGGCGGCGCAGACCCGTGTCCCGCAGGACTACGGCGCGAACGCTTTGCCCAGCGTCGTCATCCTGGACAAGAACGGCGTGGTGCGATCCTACAAGAAAGGCTACCGCCAAGGGATCGATAAGGCCCTGCGCGAGGATCTGGAAGACGCCCGCCACGCCTTTCCAGTCGCGCACGCTCGGGTGCTTTCCAAGCGGGCGCCCGAGTACACGGCGGACGCCCGGGATGCGCGCGTGTCCGGCATGGTTACGCTGCACTTGACGGTTTCACCACAGGGAGCGCCGTCCGGTATGCAAGTGGTCAAACCGCTGGGGCACGGCCTCGACGAAAAAGCCATGGAAGCCGTTCAAGGCTGGAAGTTCGAGCCCGCCCTGCGCGAAGGGCAACCTATCGCGGAAGAGATGAACGTCGAGGTGGCATTCTCGCTTACCGCGCCGCCTCCGGCCGCTACCGGCGAACCGCGCAACGCGGAAGAGGCCTACCGCCGCGCCGCCCATCTTTTCCAGACCAACCGCCCGGATGAAGCGGTCAACATGTATGGCAAAGCCATCGCGTGGAAGCCGGATTGGGCTCTGGCTTTTCACGCGCGGGCGACCGTATTCTCACACTTGAAGAAGTACGAAGATGCCATCCACGATCTCGATGAGGCCATCCGGCTCGACCCCGCGCACCCCGGCTGGTATGACAACCGGGGCCAGGCATACGAGCACGCCGGACAGCAGGAGCGGGCTCTGGACGATTACGATCGTGCCATCTTGACGAGCCAACTCCCCATCGGAGCTTACTTCAACAACCGGGGGTGGGCGCAGCTTGAATTGGGCCATCCGGAAAAGGCCATCCCAGACCTGAGCAAGGCCATCCAGCTCACCCCCGATTACCGCAAGGCTTACGAAAACCGGGCCCAGGCCTATGTAGCGTTGAAACAGTGGGAGCGCGCCATCGCGGATTACACCTCTGCCATGGAACTGGGCCCCACCCGCTGGCAATACGAGAAGCGGGCAGAGGCGCGCCGGGTCGTCGGAGATACAAGAGGCGCGGAAGACGACGCGCGGCAGGCGGCCTCGCTGCCCGGTACACCGTGACCCCCTATAGCGCCTGGCCCAAGGCGGAATTGCATCTGCACCTGGAAGGATCCGTCGCGCCCGGCACGATGCGGGAGCTCGACCCCTCCCTCACCACGGATGCGGTCCGCGCCATGTATTGCATGCGGGATTTCCAGGGGTTTATCCAGGCATACAAATCGGTCGTCGAACGTCTGCGTACCCCCGAAGACTACGCCCACATCACGCGCGCTTTGATACGGCAGCTCGTTGCCGATGCGGTCCAATACGCTGAAATCACGCTCTCGGCCGGCGTCGTGCTCTGGAAAAAGCAGGAATTCGGGCCCGTATACACGGCGGTGCGGCAGGCGGCCGCGGAGTTTCCCATCGAGGTGCACTGGATCCTCGACGCGGTGCGCCATTTTGGCGTCGCCCACGCTATCGAGGTTGTGGAACTCGCGGCCGCACGCGTGGACGACGGCGTGGTGGCCTTCGGCATCGGCGGCGACGAAGAGCGCGGGCCGGCCGCGTGGTTCGGCAACGTGTTCCGGCGCGCGAAGGACGCCGGTCTGAGGTTGACCGCGCATGCAGGCGAGACCGTGGGGCCGGAGTCGGTATGGGCGGCCCTGGATATCGGCGCGGAGCGTATCGGCCACGGCATCCGCGCCGTCGAAGACCCGGAGTTGTTGCGGTATTTGCGCGATCGCCAGATTCCGCTCGAAGTGTGCATCTCGAGCAACATCGCTACCGGCGCCGTCGCCTCGCTCGCAGCGCACCCCGTGCGGCGGCTCTATGACGCAGGCGTGCCGATCACATTGAATACCGACGATCCCGCCATCTTCGCCACCACTTTATCGGGGGAATACGATCTGGCCGCCCGGCAGTGCGGATTTTCGGAGAGTGAGCTGCGCGGTATCGCGGCGAATGCCTTTCGCTACGGCTTTCGCAGTTTGCCCATCGCCGTCGCCTAACGCGCGCCCACCAGGGGCAGCACCTCGCGATCCAACTCCTCGTCGGTGAAACTTCGCAGCTTCACATTCTTGTGCAGCGTCCAATGTTCCACGTGTTGCAGAGAGGCGCCGGGCTTCAAATGCTGCAGCGGACCCAGCGTCTCCATTTCGAGGAAATCGGCGTTGGTGAAGGTCTCAAACGAGCATCCGAAATCCGGGTAGTTCTTCGGCGAATCCTCGGCATCGTAGCGCTTGATGAACAGTCCGTCGTTCAGGGCATAAGCCGCCCACGTGCTTTTATTGAAGCTGCCCAGTTTTTGCGGATCGGCGTTCTTGGGGTCCTGGTGCAGCATCAGGTATTTGCGGGTAAAGCGCCAGCGGTGATCGGAAAGGTTGCTGAAGGCCCACATCACCAACGGGTTCGTGGGATAAAGCACCTCGGGATGCTTGCCGCGCGGGGGAAACCCGTGGATCGCCACGCCGCCCTGCGCCATCATCGTCAATGCCCAGGGCGCGATTTCCAACGGTTGCTTGCCGGCATTGCGGATGCGGTGCAGCACTTCCACGCTGCTGCCCTGCGGCGACAATTTCACGACAATCTGTTTTTCCAGCCCGGTGAGCGGCTCGACCGGCTCAGTGGCCTCCAACACGTCGCCCTTGATTTGAATGTGTACCGGCCCGTTATCCGGAGCGTAGGTACGAACCGCATCTTCCGGAGCGGCCCACACGCGATGTCCGCCGCGGAGCACCCACGCCGGTTCACCGGATTTGCCCAGGCTTTCGGTGAATTCCTTAAAGAAGTTCGGTCCACCCACGAATGCATAGCGCATGATGCGCGGACCGATGTCGCTGGTCACGATCAGCTCGACTTCTCCATTGGCGATGCGGTAGCTGTTGGGCCAACCCTTGTAGTTGGTCTTTTCGATCTTGACGGCGGCACCGGCGGTCATAGTCAGCAGCAACAGGGATGCGGCAAATCTAAGCATAGCCCGTATTATCGCGCGCTTCGCAGTCGTAGAATAACAAGGTGACGGAATCCTTCATCTGGGAACCCTCCCAGGAGTTCATCGAGCGCACCAACGTCTACCGCTTTATGCAGCGGCTGGGAATCACGGCATATCAGGACTTCATCCGCTATTCCCAGGACCATCTGGAACAGTTTTGGGACGAGATGGCCCACGAACTCGGCATCGAATGGTTCGAGCCATACCATCAAGTGTTGGACGCCTCGCGCGGCGTCGAGTGGGCACGCTGGTTCACCGGCGGCAAGCTGAACATCGCCTGGAATTGCCTGGACCGGCATGCCGGCGGCCCGGGACGCGACCGGCCGGCGGTCATTTGGGAAGGCGAAGACGGCAGTAGCCGCAGCCTCACCTTCGGCGAACTGCAGCGCGAAACGGACCGGCTGGCCAACGCCCTCCGCGCCCTCGGCCTGGCGCCTGGCGATCGCGTGGCGCTCTACATGCCGATGGTCCCGGAAGTGGTCATGATCCTCTACGCCTGTTTCAAGCTGGGGCTCATCGCCGTGCCCATTTTCTCCGGGTTCGGCTATGCAGCCGTGGCCGTGCGGCTGCAGGATTCGGGCGCGCGGGTGTTGTTTACCGCCGATTCACTGGAACGGCGCGGACGGACCATCCCTTTGAAGCAGAAAGCCGACGAAGCTCTGGCCGAAGGCTCGGCGGTCGAAAAAGTGGTGGTGTTGCGCTACAAAGCCGCCGAGGTCCCATCGAAGGCCACGCCGGAGGAGCGCGACGTCTGGTGGCACGATTTCGTCGCTGGCCAGCCGGACCACTGCCCCGCCCTGCCGCTCGATTCCGAAACGCCGGCCCTGCTCCTTTACACCTCCGGAACCACGGGGCGGCCCAAGGGAGCCGTGCATACGCACGCCGGCGCGCTGGTCCAGACCGCGAAAGAAATCTATCTCACCTTCGACCACCAGCCGGACGACCGGTTCTGGTGGGTCTCCGACATCGGGTGGATGATGGGCCCGTGGGAGATCATCGGCAACCACCACCTCGGCGGCACTATCGTTCTGTATGACGGCGCGCCCGACTATCCTACGGCGGAACGCTTCTGGCAGATGATCGAGCGGCATCGCATCACCACGTTCGGCATTTCGCCGACCGCCATCCGGCTGTTGATGCGCAAGGCCGGCGCGGGACCGCAAGCATCCGAACTGAGTTCCCTCCGCCTGCTGGGATCCACCGGCGAGCCCTGGGATGAAAGCTCCTATCGCTGGTTCTTTGAACGGGTGGGCCGCGGCCGCTGCCCCATTATGAATATTTCGGGCGGCACGGAGATCATCGGCGGTTTCCTGGCGCCCCTCCCGGTGCAGCCTTTGAAAGCCTGCTCCCTGGGCGGACCGTCGCCGGGCATGGCCACGGATGTTTTCGACGCGCAAGGCCGCCCCGTGCGCGGCCAATTGGGCTACCTTGTTTGCACCAAACCGTCGCCTTCCATGACCCGCGGTGTCTGGAACGATCCCCAGCGTTATCTGGAAGCGTACTGGTCGCGTTGGCCCGGTGTCTGGTACCACGGCGACTGGGCCATAGTGGATGCCGACGGTCAATGGTTCCTGCAAGGCCGGGCCGACGAGTCGTTCAATGTCGCCGGGCGGAAAGTGGGTCCCGCTGAGCTGGAGGCCTGCCTGATCTCGCATGCCGCGGTCTCGGAAGCGGCCGTGATCGGCGTCCCCGACGAACTCACCGGCGAGTCCGTGGTGGCGTTTGTAGTGTTGAAGCCAAATGCCGCACTATCGGGCGCGTTATCGGAGGTTAACGGAGAACTGTCCGCGCACGTGACGCGCTCCATGGGACCCACCTTCCGGCCGCGTGCAATCTTTGCCGTGCCCGAACTGCCAAAGACGCAAAGTGGGAAAGTTGTACGGAGATTGATCCGCCAGGCCTACCTTAAAGAGCCTTTGGGGGACACCTCCACGGTGGAGAATCCAGCCGCGCTCGAGCGTTTCAAAGCCTGACCGCAGTCGAATTCCTTACCGTAGAGCCACCGCTTTATCTTTTTGCGCTTGCACTTTTCCAAATGTGCGCCATAATACAACAATCGGCGCTGGGTGTGCGCTTATGGGGATACACTGGAATGGGTCGTGCTTGGGGTTCCGGCGATGCAATCGCATTCGTTAAGGTCTCTTCCGATTCCGCTCTTGCGCGTAACGTCATGCTTGCTGCTGGTGGCGCCGGCTATCCGTGCGCAGGCGATCATGCCGGGATCCGCGCCGGGCGGCGAACCGCATCTTTTCAATACCGATGCGGCCGTCTTGGAGTCGCAGGATCCGCGCAAGGACCTTCCCTGCATCGCTACTTCGGTGAAACCCACTCTCGGTTTCGATCTTAAGTTCCACTCCGGCTACGAAGTAAGCGTGCCCTTGAAAGAGCTCGCGGGAACGCAAAATCTGCTCACCATGATCTTCCGGGTTACTCCGCAAGCGCATCGGGACGAACCGGTGATCCTGTCGCAGCGCGTGAACGTGCCGGAGATCGAAGAGAACGCGCACGGCGATGCCTATCTGCAGGGCACTTTCGACGTCGGCGAAGGCAAGTATCACGTGGATTGGCTCATGCGGGACCGCACGGAGCGCATTTGCTCGGCTTTTTGGGATATCGATGCCAGCGTGCCGCCCAAAGACAAACCGGTGACTCTGGATATCCCGCCGAATACCGTGTTGAGCGCCGACAACGAGCCCTTCAAAGACGAACCGCCGGTGCCGCGTGACGCGCACGGCACTCCGCTGAATGTGAAGGTAATCGTCAATTTCGCTCCCCAGGACGCGGCGGCGGCGGCTTTGCACGCGCTGGATACCAACGCCCTCATCTCGATCTTGCGCGGCATTGCGCGCGAGCCGCGCATCGGGACGTTCTCCATTGTGGCGTTCAATCTCCAGGAAAGGCGCATCGTCTACCGGCAGCAGGATGCCTCGCATATCGACTTCCCCGCGCTGGGCGAAGCGTTGCACTCGCTGAGCCTGGGAACGGTGGACTTAAAACGGCTCAGCCAGAAGCGCGGTGAAACCGAGTTTCTGACCAGCTTGTTCACCGAGGAATTGAACGGCCGCGACCATCCGGATGCCGTCATCTTCGCCGGCCCCAAGGCCCTGCTGGATAACGGTGTGCCGCAGGAATCGTTGAAGAAGGTCGCGGACGTGGAGTACCCGCTTTTCTACATGAACTACAACGTCGACCCGCAAGCCGTTCCGTGGCGCGATGCCATCGGAAATGCCGTGAAATACCTCAAGGGGGTCGAATACACCATCAGCCGGCCGCGCGATCTTTGGAATGCATGGGGCGATATCATGTCCCGTATAGTAAAATCAAGATTAGCGAAGCGCGCGGCGGCGAATGGCGCTTCCCAATAGCCCATGCGGGTTCACACCTTTTCGGCGATGGTAGTTCTGGTTGTGGGAGGCTGCGCGCCTTCCTATTCCCAACAGTTCAGCAAAGACAGCCTGGCGCCGTACATCCCCAGTCCGCAGGAAGTCGTGGACAGGATGCTCAGCGCCGCCCGCGTGAAGCCGGGCGAGCTCGTTTACGACCTGGGCAGCGGTGACGGCCGCATTATCATCACGGCGGCGCAGAAGTTCCAGGCGCGCGCGGTGGGGGTGGAACTGCGCGGCGACCTCTGCAAATCCACGCAGGCGCGCATTAAGGAACTGGGCCTGTCGGATCGGGTCAGGCTGATTCATGAAAACATGCTGAAGGTGGATCTCAGCCCGGCCGACGTCGTGACCCTGTATCTGCTCACCAGTTCCAATGAGCGGCTTCGCCCGAATCTGGAAAAATACCTGAAGCCCGGCGCGCGGGTCGTATCGAACGACTACGAGATCCGCGGCTGGACGCCCTCCGGCATCGTGCCGATCACCGCCGGCGGCGTGCTGCACTACATCTACGTCTACGAGATCGCCGCGAAGAACTAACGCGGTTTTACTCTTCCCGCAGCGCCGCCATCGGGTCGAGCCGCGAGGCGCGCAATGCCGGCAAGTAGCTGGCTGTCAGAGTCACCGTCGCCAATAGCGTCGCTGCCATGGTCAGGATCCCGGCGTCGGTGGGCCGCAGCCCGAACAGCATGGAGCCAACGGCGTATCCGGTGACCACTGCCAATACGGTGCCCACCGCCAGGCCGGCCAGCAGCAGCGTCGCGGCTTCGCGCAGCACCAGTCCGACGATGTTGCCCCGGTTCGCGCCCAGCGCCATGCGGATTCCGATCTCGTTGGTGCGGCGCACCACCAGGTACGACATCACACCGTAGAGTCCCAAAGCCGCGATCAACGCGGCGAGGGCGCCAAAAAAGCTGGACAGGGTGGCCATTAAACGCTCGCGCAGCAGTCCTTCGCCGATCATCTCGTCAAACGCCCGGAAGTCGACTGTGATTGCCGGGCTGACGTCCTTCACGGCTCTCTTGATTCTCGAAGTGACATCGGCCAAAGGTCCATCGATGCGAACGAGGAATTGACCGCTTGTATCGGGGCTCGCATCCTGCGTCGTGGAGAGAAATGCGATGGGCCTGAACTGTTCGCTCAAGGTATTGTACTTCGTGTCTGTTACCAGCCCCGTGATTTCGTAAACGGTTTCCGGCGCCGAGGGCGTGGCTTCCCGGCGAAATCTCTGGCCCACCGGATTGGCGCCTAACCCGAGCTTGCGGGCGAACGTTTGATTCACAAGGGCGACGGGCGGCGACGAAGCCGTCGAAATCCCGGCCCGCCAAGAGCGTCATACCTACGGTCTTCAGGTAGCCGCCCGAGATCCAGGCGAAGTTCGATACCATCTTTGGGTTCGGCTCCGCCCGGTCCACCCACACGTTGTTACTGGTGCTGGCTCCGCTGAGCGGCAGAATGTAGGCTTCCCCCGCCGAGGCCGCTCCGGGCAGCGTCTGCATCCGCTGCAGCATGTCCTGCTTGAAGCCAACCCGCCGCGCCATGGGAATCTTCAAGTCCCTGAAATCCAGGCCGGCGATCAGAACTCCGTTCTTCACGAAGCCCGCGTCCACCGCGAGCAGTTTGCGGAGGCTGCCGGAAAATAGCAGAGCGCTCACCAACAGCACCAGCGACAGAGCCACCTGCGATACCACCAGCGTTTGCCGCAAACCAAATCGCTCGCGCGTGCCGGTCACGCTGCGGCCGCCGGTTTTCATGACGTCGGCGGGGGCTTTGCGGGTGGCCCGCAACGCCGGGATCAGGCCGAATAGAACGCAGGTGAGAGCTGCGATTCCGGCGGCAAAAATGAATACGCTGCCATCCGGCTGCACATCCAGAAATAGCGAATTTCCAGGCGTGCCGAGCAAGGCCAGCATCAGCCGGCCCAACTCTCCGGCGAGCAGCAGTCCGCCGGCGCCGCCCGCCAAAGCCAGCAAAACGCTCTCGGCCATCAGTTGCCGCACCAGTTGGCCGCGCGACGCCCCGATGGCCAGCCGCACCGCGATTTCGTGCTCACGGGCGGTGGCGCGCGCCAACGTCAGGTTGGCCAGGTTGGAGCACGCGATCAGCAGCACCAATCCAGTGGTGGCCAGCAGGAGCTGCAATGGATCGCTGTATTCGGTGCGCAGCTCCGATACACCCGTCTTCGCCGGCACGGCGTACAGTTTGAACTTCAAGTAGTCCTTCACGTTCACCGCCGGATAGTTCGCGGGCAGCGTGGCGCGGAACAGACCGGCGGAGCTGGCCCCCAACTGGGCGTTGGCTTTCTGCCGAGTCCAGCCCGGCTTCAGGCGTCCCATGACGTTAAGCCACCATACGGTTCCCTCATTGAGCCAGTTGCCGTCACTCCAGAGCACCGCCTGTGAGCAGATGGGGACCGCCAGGTCGTATGACCGCCCCACCTCAACTCCGGAAAAATCGGCGGGCGTGACTCCGATGATCTCCACCGGATTCCCGTTCAGTGTGAGTTTGCGGCCGATCACGGACACATCGCCGCCGAGTTCGCGCTGCCAAAACCTGAAGCTGATCACGGCGCCGGGCAAGCCGCAGCCGCTGCGGTCGTCGGCGGCTGTGAAGACCCGCCCCTTGATCGGCTGTACCCCCAGCACGCGAAAGAAGTCGCCGCTGACGAATAGGCCCTTCGCCGTCTGGACCTCGCCTCCGGGGGCCAGATTGAAGTCATTGTTGGCCCAGGCCAGCACTCCACTGAAGGCCTTTTGGCTGTCGCGGAAGCGTTCCCAGATCGGATTCGTCAGGGCCTCGTAAGGGGTCGCCTGGCTGCCTCTCCAGCCGGTCCTGTCCGCAAGCTGCACCATCGCCAAATTCCGCGGTTCCTTTACCGGGAGGGTACGCAGGCGCACGGCGTCAAGCAGTTGGAAGATGGCAACGTTCGCGCCGATGCCGAACGTCAGGGATAGCACCGCCACGGCGGTGAAGCCGGGGTTCCCGCGTAGCAGGCGCAGGGCATACCGCAGGTCCTTGAGGAGCATCCGCATAGTGCGGGAGGATCGCAAGCCGAGGGCCACCCGCGATCGGGATCGATTGCCCTTACCTCGCAACCACTTGGCGGCAAGCCTCTGCGCCGCGCTGTCCGCTTTCGTAAAATGTCGATTCACATTGGGACAGTGCGGCCGGCCCTGCAAAGCGCATGTGCGCTGCGCCACACTACAATAGTTCCGTGTCCCCCCAATTCGACGTGGCCGGCGTAGGCCTCAACGCCACCGATACCCTCCTGGTAGTTCCCCGCTTTCCCCCTTACGCCGGCAAGGTCCCGTTCGAAGAGGAGATCGTCAGTCCCGGCGGGCAGGTGGCCAGCGCCATGGTGGCTTGCGCCCGCCTGGGCCTCCGCACCAAGTACATCGGCACGCTCGGCGACGACGAGCGCGGGCGTATCCAGTTGGAAAGCCTGCGCCAGGCGGGCATCAATCTGGATCACGTGCAGAGCCGCGCGGGCTGCCCCAATCAATCGGCCTATATCATCATCGACCGCGGCACCGGCGAGCGCACCGTCCTCTGGTCGCGGCCCGAGTGCCTGCGGATCGATCCCGGCGAGATTACTCCGGACCAGATTCTGTGCGCCCGATTGCTGCATATCGACGGCCACGATACGCCCGCCGTGGCGCACGCGGCCCGTATCGCCCACGGAGCCGGCATTCCGGTGACGGTGGATGTGGATACGATTTATCACGGCTTCGATCAAGTCCTGCCGCATGTGGATTACCTGATTGCCAGCTCCGAATTCCCGGCGCAGTGGACCAACGAGCGCGATCCCCTGCGGGCGCTCGAACTGATCCAAAAGGAATACGGCATGCGCGTGGCGGCCATGACTCTGGGCGCCCACGGGGCCCTGGCGCTGGAGAATGGGCGCTACCTATATTCGCCGGCATTCGTTGTAAACTGCGTGGACACCACCGGCGCCGGAGACGTGTTCCATGGCGCGTTCTGCTATTCTGTTTTGCAAGGCATGAGTCTCGCGGACGCACTGGATTTCTCGAACGCCATGGCAGCGCTCAACTGCACGGCCATGGGGGCGCGCGGCGGGATTTGCGGTGCGGAGGAAGTCCGCGCCATCATGCAACGGGCGCCGCGCCGCGCGCATCCCGATATGCCGGCCCGCATTGGACGCGCGGTGTCCACCACGTAAATGTTTCCGCTCAAAGACACACAGCCCAGCTACTCCCGGCCGGTGGTGACCATTGCGATCATCACCGTGAATCTGCTGGTCTTCCTGTTCGAAGCCTCGTTGGGACCCTATACCCGCAATGCCTTGATCGAAACTTACGGACTGGTGCCCGACCAGTTCAGGGTGACCACCGTACTGACCTCCATGTTCTTACACGGCGGCTGGCTGCACGTCTTGGGGAATATGTGGTTCTTGTGGATCTTTGGAGATAATATCGAGGACCTGTTGGGCCATGGGAAATACCTGGTGTTCTATCTGCTCTGTGGATGCGTGGCCGCGTTGGGCCAGGTGATTTCGGGCCCCTATTCCACGGTCCCCATGGTAGGGGCCAGCGGCGCCATCGCCGGCGTGATGGGCGCGTACATGATCAAGTTTCCGCGGGCGCGCATCCTCACGCTGGTGTTCATTATCGTCTTCTTTACCACCATTGAAATCCCGGCGCCCATCATGTTGGCCTATTGGTTTTTCATCCAGTTGTTCAGCGGGTTCGGCTCGATTGCCAGCACGCACCTTTCTCAGGGCGGCACGGCATTCTTCGCGCATATCGCCGGATTTGTCGCCGGCATCGTGCTGGTGAAAGTAATGGGCACCAGCGACCGTTACAACCGGCGGCGGGATCATTACTGGGAATGAGCCGCGTGACCCTCTATACGCGCGCCGCATGCTGCCTGTGCGACGACGCGAAACAAGTGCTGGCGGCAGCCCGTGCCCGCGTGCCGTTCGAGTTCGAAGAAATCGATATCGACCGCAACCCCGAGTGGCAGAGACTGTACAACGAAGAGGTGCCGGTGATCGCCATCGATGGCCGTAAGGCATTCAAGTATAAGGTGACCATGGAAGAATTCCTGAAGAAGCTGAAGGCGCGCGCATGAGCCTCGACATTCTGGCGATCGCCGCGCATCCGGACGATATCGAGCAGACTTGCGGTGGCACCCTGATCGGTATGGCGGAACGCGGCTATCGCACCGGCGCTCTCGATCTGACAGCCGGCGATATGGGCACGCGCGGCACGCCGGAACAGCGCATGGCCGAAGCTGAAGTGGCGGCCCGCCATCTGCGTCTCGGTTGGCGCGGCAACCTGCGCTTTCCCGATGCGCGCCTGCAGAACGACATCGCCGCCCGCATGACGTTGGCGGTGAAGATCCGGGAATTGCGCCCGCGCGTAGTGATCCTGCCGTATTGGGAGGGCCGCCATCCCGACCATTACCGCGCCAGCGAACTAGGCTACGAGGCGTGCTTCCTGGCGGGGCTGAAGAAACTGGACGAGTACTCCGAGCCGCATCGTCCTTATAAGGTGATTTATGCATCATCGTACGCCAACGTCACGCCTTCCTTCGTGGTGGATATCAGCGCCCAATTCGATGCCCGCATGGCGGCTTTGATGAGCTATCAATCGCAATACGGCGCGCAAGCCGGCGGCAGCGGCTTGTTCCCCGAGGAACAGGAGATCCGCGAGCGGCTGGGCGCCGTCGCACGGTTTTACGGCAACCTGATCGGTGTGAAATACGGCGAGCCCTTCGTGGTGAAGGAAACCATGCAGGTGGATGATATCGTCAACATGGGTGTACGCAGCATTTAGCTGGAAGATAGGGAGATAAAGCCGATGCAGTTCGCCGTGCGAGGATCCGTACTTTTGTCTGTGGCAGCCAGCCTGGCGATGGCGGTTTTGCCGGCGCAGGCTCAACCGACGGAAACGAATGTGGGAATTGTCGCCATTTCGGCGGGAGGAATCTTTGGGCTGGGCGGGCACGGATCCTACGGCGCGAGCCTGGAGGACCCTGTTGCGAAGCACTGGATGCCGGATATCGATTTCTCCTATTCGCCTCTTACCAGCTACGGTTATAGCTACGGGTTGAACGATACGGGCAAGGGTCTCTTCACGTCCAGCATGTTGGATCTCAACGGCGGGGTAAAGTTCCGTTTTGCCGGCAAGCGAAACTGGGCGCCTTATATCGGAGTGGGGGCCGGACTCCTGCGTTTCTCGACCACCAATGCCACCAGCGGCTTCGGCACCACGGCGACGGTGAATGCCAGCCGGACCGAATTTGCGGGCAATTTCAGCGTGGGCGGCCTTTACTACGTCACCGACCACCTTGGTTTTCTGATGGAAGCGAAGGGTTACGTGGCCCAGCGGAACCAATTCGGACGCGTGTCGCTGGGGCTTTTCTTTCAGTTCCCTTAGCCTTCGTGGCGCACGCTTTAGCGTGCAGCGGCGAACTTCAGTTCGCCGTTGGGCTGGCTGTGCCCCACGGCGGACTCACTTAGGCGCGTAGTAGCCTGCGCGCGTCCGCACCAGGGCGTTGGGAACATCCACATCCACACGGATCTTGCGATAGCTGCCGTCGGCCGCCAGATTCGTCGGCGTATAGGCCACCACGTATTGATTGCGGATTTCGTGCGCAATGCCGGGCGTGATGTTGGCAATCTCCCCGACGTCGTTTGGAAACCAGGACTGCCCGCCCGTCTGTTGCGTTAATTCGCTGAGCTGCTTCTTGGCGCGGGCGGCGCTTTCAGGCTCTTCGGCGCCCAACAGGCCGACGGCATAAATAATCACGTCGTTCTGCTGCGCCACCTCGATCAGGTGCGTTTGCGTTTCCACGCTGCTGTTGTCCTCGCCGTCGGTGATCACGACCAGCACTTTTTTGTCTTTGTGGGCATGATGCCGAAGGTGCTCGATCCCCAACAGCAAGGCGTCCCGCATGGCGGTTTCGCCCTTCGCATTGAGATTGCGCAGCGCATTCTCCAGGTCCCTGATGTTGTTGGTGAAATCCTTGGCCAGTACCGCGGACTCGTTGAAGTTGATGATGAACACTTCGTCGCCCGGATTGGATGCCTTCACCATGGCGAGAGCGGCGGAGGCCACGCGGTCGCGCTTGTCGGTCATGCTGGCGCTGTTGTCGATGATCAGCCCTAGCGAGATGGGGACATCCTCCTGGCGAAAGACACTGACGGTCTGCTTCTCGCCGTTCTCGTAAACCGTGAACGCGCTCTTCGGAAGGTCGCGAATGATTTTGCCATCCTTATCGAAGACGGACACATTCAGGACTACCAAACGCGTGTCCGTACGGAAAGTGGCTTCCTGCCCGTACAATACCAGGCCGGCCCACAAAAAAGACGAAATTACACACCCCAGGCGCATCGATCCCGATCGCTGCACGTCGAGTGCCGCAGTTATGATGAGGATAGATGCCTACCATGCTGGATGGAAACAGCGTTCGCGATCGGATACTCAGCGGCCTGCAGCCGCGGGTGGCGGCGCTGGCGGCGGCCTCGCGTCCGCCCGGACTGGCCGTAGTGCTGGTGGGGAACGACCCCGGTTCCCAAATCTACGTGCGCAACAAGGTGAAAGCTTGCGCGGAGCTGGGTATCAGGGGCCAGAGCCTGACGCCGCCGGAAACTGTGACCACGGAAGAACTGCTCGCCATCATCGACGGCCTGAATCGCCGGCCCGATATCGACGGCATCCTGGTGCAATTGCCTTTGCCGCGGCAGGTGGATACGCGGCGGGTGCTGCTGGCGGTCGCGCCGGATAAGGATGTGGACGGGTTCCACCCGATGAATGTGGGCAACCTGGTGGCCGGTCGTCCGGGTCCGCGCCCCTGCACACCGGCCGGCATCATGGAACTGCTGCGGCAATACCAGATCCCGGTGGCGGGCAAGCGCGCCGTGATCGTGGGAAGGTCCGACATCGTGGGCAAACCGATGGCCTTGCTGCTCCTGCACGCGCACGCCACCGTTACGGTCTGCCATTCGCGGACCGTGGATCTGGCGTCGGTCTGCCGGGAAGGCGAGATCCTGGTGGCTGCCATGGGACGGCCCGCCATGCTGACGGCCGATTACATCCGGCCGGGCGCGGTGGTGATCGATGTGGGTATGAATCGCATCACGGATCGCGCGGAGGCCGAGCGGATTTTCCGCGGCTCGCCCGATCGCCTGGCCACGCTGGAGCGCAAAGGCAGCGTACTGGTGGGGGATGTGGATCCAGATGCGATGCGGCAAAAGGCCGCCGCTTACACGCCGGTGCCCGGAGGCGTAGGACCGCTCACGATCGCGATGCTGATGTCCAACACGGTGAGCGCGGCGGAAGGCTGGCAATAACCGCGCGGCTGCGGTTAGAGCGCCAGTTCCTTGCGATACATCATTTCCTTCAGGTTGAACTTGGTCTTGACCTCCAAGCGTCCCAATTGCGTGGTGAAGCTGACTTCCTTGTCTTCGGCCGTCAACTGCAGCACGTCATGGGGAAATCCGAACAGCAGCACATTGGTTTCAAAGCCTACCGATCCCGCCTGCACGGTGCTGGGCTGCGCGGGAGACTTGCCTTTGGGCTCCAGGTAGGTCAGGTTCTTGATGCGGTCAAGCACGTCCTGGCTGGGCCCCTTCGCCGCTCCGTTATCGGAATCGCTGTCCTCGGTACGCTGGCGGTCGCCGGTGACAATGGGAATGCCGCTCACGCTGATGACATAAGCGTTCGCCAGATTCTCGGGAATGGGGGATTTGAGGGCGGCCTGAATGGGCTTCGCGCTGACCCAGCGCACTACACCGTGGTATTCGACGGCCGCGGGACCCATGCCGCCGCCGCGCCTGCCACGGCCGCCGCCACCCATGCCGCCGCCACCGGGGTACCCGCTGCCGCCACCGCCTGGATATCCGCCGCCACCGCCCGGGTATCCGCCCGTGCCGTTGCCGCCGCTGCCCGATTGGCGCAGCGCTATATTCACCGGCTTTGCCCAGGGCGACCGGGTCTTCAGCTTATCGATTTCCTCGCTCGACCACTCCGAGGGATCCTTCTTATTCCAGAATTCCGATTCCCCGGCGTACAGCCGAAGCCAGGATTGCGCGCCGGCGCCCGAGGCGAGAAGCAGCAGTCCGCGGCGAGTGAATCCACACGTTTGAGCCATAGAGATGTGTTGTCCTAACCTCGATGAGACGTTACGTGAGCGCCAAAAGGTTGCACGCTTTAGGGTTTGACGTCGCGAGCTGAGCTCCGAGGGGTGGTGGGTCGAGATCCCCGCCGGCCACGGGCCATACCCCGGCCGTCGTGCTCCCAGGGAGTCCGGTTCGGGGCGTTGACGCAAGAGAGGCGGCCTTTGCGGAGTTAGGTTGATTCGGCTAAACGCGCTTACACGGTTCATCTGATGGTATGCCGGGCTGTTCCCGCCGCGAACCGGCCGGCCTCTCTCTGAGTGGCGTGATTCGACCAGAGCATGCCGTTAGCGGCGGCAAGCCGACTTATCGTTCCTAAGCGTGTCGTCGACAGGTACGGGAAAAGGCCCGGGCTGGATCGTGCGGAGCGCCCAATCTGCGAGCCCCCAGTATAATGAGGGTTGGCCTTGGAGTTCGAGTGGGATCCGCGAAAGGCTGCGGCAAATCTCGCCAAGCACGAAGTATCGTTCGAGGAAGCGGCGACGGCCTTCGGCGATCCATTAGGCCGGATTGTGGCTGATCCGCGCCATTCAGCGGTAGAAACGCGGCAGGTACTGATGGGCGTTTCTAAAGAGCGGCGTTTGCTGGCGGTCATGTTTGTCGAGCGTGGCGAGGCCATTCGTATCATTAGCGCCAGACGGGCGACCCGCCCGGAGAGACGAGATTATGAAGAAGCGATCCAGTAAGAAAGTAACCGCCGATCGAATGGATGCTGGCGAGATTTTGCCGCAGTATGACTTCAAACGGGCCTCGCCAAACAGGTTTGCCTCCCGGTACGCCGCGGGAAGCACTGTCGTGGTGCTGGAACCTGATGTTGCCGCAGCGTTCCCGAGCTCGGATGAAGCTAATGCGGCACTGCGAGCGCTGGCGGGAATCATAGAGAAATATCGCCACCGCCGGCCACCCTCTCGCCGCAGTCTGTGAGTACCGATTCCTCTCCAGAATGCCAGAACGACTCTCTGTTGTGACTGAACGGCCGATTCCGCCTCTCTAATGCGAAATGCAGTCGCAAGCCGACTTTTTGTCCCTTACCTCGAACCGCCCTTGCCTATGCTAGCCGATTACCAGGCCAGTGTTCTCCTTAGACGGCCCAACACGTACAAAACTGACCAGCCCATCAGTTGATGCCAACGCTCTGGTGCAATAGGCAATGCTCAGACCGTTTGCGTCTGAGCAGCCTCAGCGCGAAGGGGTAGGACAGGGAATGCGCGTGCGTACGGCTCTCCAGGAAAGCACGCAAAACTCACGCGGACGCCGGTCGTAGGCTTCCTTCCGTAATAGCTGTCAACGTGATAGAAAACCTGCTCTCCGCCGTCCGCGGCTATCAGGCCCCACTTCCCTTTTCCCATCGGGCGGTAATCCGCTATTGTGCCGAAACGCCTTTACGCATCCGAGTGACAGACGTTACCGCATGTTTCAGTTGGCTGATCCGCCGTCGGCCGTTTGTCTTGATCTTTGTTAAGGCAGGCCTGGACTACCGCCCATAAACTGTCGCAAAGGGTGGCGAACTGCGGGGCTTCGAATCAAGAATCTCTGGTTTCCGTGGCGGCGGGCCAGAAGTGATCGCATTCACCGCCCTAAAGCCCACAGCGAAAGGAAAAACCTCAGAGACTAGCCGATAAAGCACCGCCCCAACTGACCAGATGTCAGCCGGTCGCCCAGCCCGCTTTGGGTGTTCGATCATCTCTGGCGCCATGTACGGGAGAGACGAGATCTGTTTCGGCTTCGCACCTCGGTATCCAGCCATCAAATTAAGCGTCTGCCGCTGCACCCAACTGCCGCAAAACCCGCGATGGCGTGCCCGACGGCTGACGTGACTTGGCAAACTGCTCGTCTGGTGCCGAAATCGGCTCTGCTGGGTAGGTTGATGTCGCCGATTACGCCCCATAAACGCGCTTGCGTCGGTTAAACAGCCGTGTTCCGGGCGGTTCGGCGACTCGTAGAAAGGGCCGCCCGCGGTCATAGTAGGTCGTCCATAAAAGGTTCGCTCCATCCGCTCCGTCCCGGAAGCTGTGCAACACCTGTAACTGGACTGATTTGGAATGAACACCGTTGCCCAGGCCGGCTTCGCCACCGTGATAGGTTGTTCCGTACAGGTCAACTGGTTAGCCGGATACGGCTATCCAAAAACATACAATATGATTGCCAAAAACCTATTCGGAGCGCGGAATCATGGCTATGTTTCCGCCTTGAATTCCCGCTGCGCAACGACCGCAGTGACGGACCGGGCGACGGCGCCTAGCGGAGCACTTCCAGCGCCTTCAGGATTTGCGGGTCGCGTTGGGCTTCCACTTCATCGCCTTTTTCCACGCCCAGAGACAGGTTGAAGATCTCCGCCTTCAGCCGGTTGGCGATGAACTCATGTTCTCTGGACCATTCGTTGACGCCCGGCTGGATGCCCCGCTGGGAAAGAAACACCTGAAAATCGTCGAGCACCGCGGGCGTCAGTTCAAAGCTCTCGGAAATCTTGTGATCGGCCACATAGCCGGTGGCGAAAGTGGTGAACGAACCGCTGGCCTCCAGCACGGCGCGCAAGCGCGAGACGGCCGGTGGATCGACCAGGTAGTCCGGCACGATGCCGCCGCCACCGGTCACCTTGCGGCCCGCGTCGGTGTGAAACTCGGCTTGGCCGTTGGGGTGGGCGGTGGCCCCGGCCAGGGCGAACCGGGTGGCGTCCAGCGGCTTCTGGATCGAGCGGCCGCTGGGTGTATAGTAGAGCGCCGTGGTCAACGCCAGGCCGGTGCCCTCGGAGAGCGGGTAGACGCTCTGTACCAATCCCTTGCCGTAGCTGGGCTCGCCCACCACCACGGCGCGGTCGTGATCCTGCATGGCGCCGGTGACAATCTCGGAAGCGCTGGCGGTCTTATCGTTCACCAGGATGGCCACCGGGAATTCGTAAGGAACGGCGGCGGACGGCACGTCCTCCGATTTCTCCGCCACGTTACGGCCGCGCACGGTGACGATCCGGGCGCCGGGCTTGAGAAAGAGGGCAGCCGTTTCGAGCGCGGACGTGACCAGGCCGCCGGGGTTCTTGCGCAGATCGAGCACCAGTCCCTTGAGGTTCCGTCCGCCCAGTTTCTCGATGGAGTCGCGGATGAGGCGGCCGGTCTTTTCATCGAAACTGGAAACGCGCAGATAGCCGATGCCGGGCTTCAGCAGAAAGGCGCGCTCGACACTGGGCGTCTGCATTTCCTCGGGGATCAGGACGAAGTTGAGAAAGCGCGCGTTGCCGGGCCGCCGGATGAGCAGCTGCGCCTGTTGCTGGCGGGATTGGGTGAGCAGGCCGATGATCTGGTCCATGTCCAGACGGCTAAGCTGGTAGCCGTTGACCGCCACGATTTCGTCGCCGGGGGCCATGCCCGATTTCGCGGACGGCGTGCCGGGCAGGGTCTGCAGCACGATCACGCGGCCGGGGAGGACGGACACCACGCTGCCGAACCCCTTATCGGTGGAAGTCTGGAGTTTCTGAAGCTGCTGAAACTGTCCGGGATCGAAGAAAACGGAGTGCGGATCGAGTCGGCGGAGCATGCCGGGGATCGCGCCCTGGAAGAAGGCCTGGTCCGGGGAAACCGGCTCGGCGGCGTTGTCTTCGACGATCGCGTAAGCCTGGGTAATGGCCTTGATACTGGCTTCGAGATCGTCGCCGAACGAAGCCGACGACATACAGAGCAGGAGCGCAAGAATGGCGGCGCCGCGGAGGTGATTGTGCATGCGGATCGATTCCCTTCATTCTAACGCCTGCGTGGGTTCGCTTTGTAAATTATTGAAACAAAGGGGCATCGCGTGGCCGGTTGTGCATTATTGTGCACGAATTCGCGATTTTTCTTGGGTTCGTTCGGACAAAGCCGCAGCCCGTGGCGCACGCTTTAGCGTGCCGGCGGGACTTTCAAGTCCCGCCACGGCGAACTGAAGTTCGCCGCTGCCCGCTGAAGCGTGCGCCACGGGCTCGTAGGCTAACCGGGCAGATCGTCTAGCACGTTGGCGGCCACAGCCAGGTTGTCCACGCCGAAGACCACCAGCGCGCGCGCCGATCCGGGCTCCAGGCCGCAGTAAGAATAGTCGATGTTGATCTGTTTTTCGCCCAGCCGCGAGGCCGCGCGCCCCAGCTCACCCGGACGGTGCGGAAGCCGGACGATGGCCACATCCGTCTCCTCGAAGATCATGCGCAGGCCGCCGAGAACCGCCTTAGCGCCCGCCGGATCGTCCACCACGAGGCGCGCCAGGCTCTCGCCTTCTTCGACGTACGACTGAAAGGCCAGAATGTTGACTCCCCGTTCCGCCAGAGCGCGGAAGCATTTGCCCAACGCACCCGGCTTGTCTTCGATGGTTACGGTAAACTCTTTCGCCTTCGGCATCTCTTTAATGATAAGGTAACGCTACCGGATGAAACGGGTGGCTTTCCTGGCCGCGTGGCGCTCGAGCGCGAGTTCGATCAGGCGATCGAGCAGCGCAGAAAAGGAAATGCCGCTCTGCTCCCACATCTTGGGATACATGCTGATGGAGGTGAAGCCGGGGATGGTATTGATCTCGTTCAGGTAGAGCTTGCCGGTGGCCGACTCCAGCAGGAAATCGACGCGTGCCATCCCTTCGCAGCCCACTGCGCGATAGCATTCGACGGCCAGGCGCCGGAGCTTGGCGGTCTGGTCGGGAGCTAGTTCGGCGGGCAGTTTGGTTTGCGCGCGATCCAGGAGATATTTGTCCTCGTAATCGTAGAATTCCTTCGACGGCAGAATTTCGCACGGGAGGGAGGCTTTCGGGTCGTCATTCCCCAGGACCGCGCATTCCAGCTCGCGGCCCAGGATGGCGCGCTCCACGATGATCTTGCGGTCGAATTCGGCGGCCAACTGCAGGGCCGGCTCCAGTTCCGACAGATCGTGGACCTTTGAAATTCCCACCGAAGATCCCAGGTTGGCCGGCTTGACGAAAACCGGAAACGAGAAGAGCTTGGCGATGGCCTCGGCATCCAGGTCGTGCCGGCCGAGCGCGACATATTCCACCACCGGCAGACCGCGCTCGATGCAGATGCGCTTCATCATCTCCTTATCCATGGAGACCGCGGAAGCCATCACGCCGGCGCCCACGTAGGGCAAATCGGCGAGCTCCAGCAAGCCTTGCACCGTGCCGTCCTCTCCGAAGGTGCCGTGTAAAACGGGAAACACCACGTCTATTTCCGGCTGCGCCAACGGCTCCGGCAGTATCGGCTCAGGCGACCATTTGCCGGTTGGATCGATGAAGTAATCGACGACGTCATAACGGGTGCGGTCCAATGCGTCCCTGATGGATTTGGCCGAGCGAATGGAGATTTCGTGTTCGCCGCTGCGTCCGCCGTAGATGATGGCGACTGTGGTGTTCATAGGATCTTCTTACCCATGGCCGACATGATCATTTCGACTGCCAAATCGGCGGTACGGTTGATCTCGTCGATGACCGGGTTCACTTCGACCACTTCCATGGAGACCATGCGGCCGCAGTCGCAAATCAGCTCCATGGCCAGGTGCGCTTCGCGATAGGTGGCGCCGCCACGCACGGGAGTGCCGACGCCGGGGGCGAATTGCGGGTCCACCCAATCCATGTCGAGCGATAAATGGAAACCGGCGGTGTCTTCGCTGGCGATGCGGAAGGCTTCGTCCATTACGGAGCGGAGGCCGCGTTCGTCGATGTCGCGCATGGTGAAGGCCCGCACGCCGGTTTCGCGCACGTGGCCCCTTTCGAGCATATCCACATCGCGCAGGCCGACCAGCACGGTCTTGCGCGGATTGACCTTGGGCGCGTAGCCCAGCAGGTTGGCGAGTTCGGGCGGGCCGAGACCGACGCAGCAAGCCAGGGGCATGCCGTGCACGTTGCCGCTGGGCGAAGTCTCGGGCGTGTTCATATCGGCGTGCGCGTCGATCCAGATGAGCCCGATTTCCTGCTTCTTGCGGCGAAAATAGCGGGACACGCCGGCCACCGTGCCCACCGCGACGGAATGGTCGCCGCCGAGCACCAGGGGAACCTTCTTCTGGGCGAGCGCGCGATCCACCATCAGGGCGAGGCGCTTGCACGCGAGCGCGATCTGGGGCAGATACTTGGCGCGGTCGGGGCCTTCGGGGAGGCTTTCGGGCTGGTCCACGGGCACGTTGCCGAGATCGTCGGGGTGGTAGCCGAGAGCCGCCAGGCGCTTATTCAGATTGGCGACGCGGATGGCGGAGGGGCCCATGTCCACGCCGCGGCGGTCCTGGCCGAGGTCGAGAGGCGCTCCGATGATAGCGATGTGGGAATGCTGCATGAAGTTGTGTGTGGCGCAGGGCCATGGACGAGTTTATCGCAATGCGGCCTTGCTCAAGACGATGGTCATGTCTCTCACCGTCTTGCCGCCGGGTGGGCAGTCACCTGTGATGACCTGCGGGGCATAGCCGGCCTTTTCAAGTCGTGCCGTGAAGGTCTCCCGATAGCCCAGGAAGCGGAAGATCCTTCCGAAGCTGTCGCTGGCACGCGCCGGAAGTTCGCCCGGCGCTCCGGTGCGACTCTCGTCGAGGATCACGCCGCTAATCGGCGCGCCGAGTTCGTCCCGCATACGGATCGTAAACTCGCACCAATCAACTCCGCCCCCTCGGATCTACACTGCCTGACTTCTACGCGAGGCAGGGAGGACACCGGAGTCCCGAAGGGGAAATAGGTGGCCAACAGACCTGCTACCGCGTCGCAGGGCGTAGACGCACGCTTATCCCCGGCGCCAGCCGCCAGGGCGAAGTCACTGCGAGCAGGATGACCGGCAACGTCGGACTGAGGATTCTCATGACTGCGTAGTGGTATCCAGCATTTTCTTACTTCGCCACCTTAGTTAGCCGGTTCCTTGCCTGGTGCCATATCAATATTCCCTTTCACGCGCCGGAAAGTCAGTTCGAAGCGGGTTGGGGGGAACAAAGCGGACCAACGGTGCAGCGATGTAGTCGGTCGGGTTGTCTTCGAGAAGCGTAAAGGCAAACTCGAACGCCGCCTTCCTGCCAGTGCAACGGGGCTTGAAGCAGGATACTTCGAGTGCCGCCGTCACGTCCCACTTTAGCGTCGCGTCACCGCCATCCAAGTGCAGGCTTGCCAGTTGGCCTTCTGCGCCAATTCTAGCTATTGCCTTGACGGTTCCGGAACCGGAGGCGCGGGCAGCCAGAATGCCGGTGGTTGGTAGGGTGAGGGATTCGACACAGGTAAGTTCGGCACTGGGGGAACCCGCCCTCACCAGCGGGGATATCGCAAGTACAGCGTACACGGCTGCTGCAAGTACCCTCATGATCATCGGCTATTTAGTTGCAGATCTGAATAACCTATTCTATCACAGAAAGCTGATGGCCCTGCCGGGGCCAGCGATGATGAAAACTGCGGGACTTAAGAGTCCCGCCGGCACGCTGAAGCGTGCGCCACGGGGGCAAGCGGCTAGGGCTTGAGACGGTAGAGCATGCGCGGGAAGGCTATAGTCTCCCGGATGTGCTCCAGCCCGCAGAGCCAGGCGACGCAGCGCTCGATGCCCATGCCGAAGCCGCCGTGCGGCACGGTGCCGTATTTGCGCAGGTCGATATACCAGTCGAAGGCTTCCGCCGGCAGATTTTGCTCCGCGATGCGGCGCAGCAGCAGATCCGCATCGTGAATACGCTGGCCGCCGCCGATGATTTCGCCGTAACCTTCGGGCGCAAGCACATCCACGCCGAGAGCCACCTCCGGGCGCGCGGAATCGGGCGCCATGTAGAACGCCTTCACCGCCGACGGATACCCATCCACCATCAGTGGCCGGTCGAAATCGGAGCTGAGCAGGGTTTCGTCGGTGCCGCCGAAATCGCCGCCCCATTGGATTTCGCTGCCCTTCGCTTGCAGCACCTTCACGGCTTCGTCATAACTCATGCGCGGGAAGGGAGCCTTGATCGCTTCGAGCTTAGTTACGTCGCGCTCCAGGATTTTCAACTCGGGACGCTTGTTCTCCAATACCCGCCCGGCGACGAACACCAGCATGTCTTCGGCGAGCCGCTTCACGTCTTCGAGCGTGGCGTAAGCCATTTCGGGCTCGACCATCCAGAACTCGGTGAGATGCCTTCGGGTCTTGGATTTCTCCGCGCGGAAGGTGGGTCCGAACGTATACACTTTGCCGAATGCCATGGCCGTGGCTTCGTTATAAAGCTGTCCGGATTGCGTGAGGTAGGCTTTGCTGTCTTCGAAGTAGTTCACTTCGAATAGCGTGGTAGTGCCTTCGCAGGCGGCGGGCGTGAAGATGGGCGTATCGACCAGGGTGAAGCCGTGCGAATCGAAATAATCTCGCACGGCGCGGATCACTTCGTGACGTACACGGATGATGGCGTGCTGGCGCTGGCTGCGCAGCCAAAGGTGGCGATGGTCCATCAGGAATTCGACGCCGTGATCCTTCGGCGTAATCGGGTACGGATCGGATTCCGGCACGCGCTGCACGACTTCCAGATCTTCCACGTCCATCTCGAAGCCGCCGATGGCGCGCTGCTCGGCGCGCACCTTCCCGGTGACCATGATGGAAGATTCCTGGGTGAGGTCCTTGATGGTTTCAAACAGGGCTTCGGGGAGGGCGCTTTTTACGGCTACGCACTGCATCAGGCCGGTGCCGTCGCGCACGATCGGAAACACGATCTTGCCGGATTTGCGCAGGTTGTATAACCATCCGCGGATCTGTACGGTTTCGCCGGCGTGTTGGGAGGCTTCGGCAATCGTAATAGAAGGGGCGCTCACAGATCCTCCAATCGGTCGAACAACTCGGCTGCCGCGGCCAGCGTGCCTTCCGGCGCCTCTTTCAACTCAAGCAGCAGGGGGTACTGATCGGCGTGCGTGCGCAACAGCCCCATGGTCTTCTTCCAGTCGATGGTGCCGCCTTCGGCGATCAAGGGAAACAGGTGCTTGTCGGCCTTGCCGTCGTTGTCGTGAATGTGTGTGGAACGGATGCGCGCTTGCATGACGTTGAATGCGGCTTCCACGCCTTCGCCCATATGGGCGTGTCCGACGTCGAAGACGAAGTTCAAATCCAGGTGGGTCTGTTCCAGGAACAGCATCAGGCGTTCGCCGCTCGAGAGCGCGTTGGGGATGTTCTCGAGGAGCACTTCGACGCCGCGCTGGCGCGCGAACAGGCTGATCTGCTCGAGCGCCGAAAAGGCCGAGTCGACGGCGCGATCGGAATACTCCTCGCCCGAAACGCCGATGTGCTGCACCATGTATTTGAAGGGGATGGTCTCGGCGATTTCGAGCGCGCGCTTGATCTCGTCCACCATTTCCAGGCGCTTGCCCTTGACCGGCTCGGTGATGGTGATGACCGACTGCGGTCCGGAGCGGCCCCAGAATTCGTCGTTGTACATGGGGGCGTGGATGGAATGCAGCTTCAAATCCGCATCGCGAAACCAGTGGCCCAACTCGGTAATCTGGGCGCGATCGCGGTAGTCGAGGTGCTGCCGCCCGCAGAAGATTTCCACGGCGGGAATGCCGGCGTGCTGCACCTTGTCGAGTTGCGCAACTGTCAGCCGATGGTTGACAAACAGGTGCGTGGAAAGAACGTGATACATGGTTTAGTATCCTTTGGCGGTGCCTTCCGTGCGCGGATCGGCCGCGCCTTCGAGCCACCCGTCGCGCGACTCAATCGCGGCTACTTCACCCATACTGCCCACGATTTTCACATTGTGGCCGCGGGCCTTGAGCAGGGCGATGGTATCGGGCGAGAATCCGCGCTCCATGACTAACTGATCGGGCAGCCACTGGTGATGAATGCGCGGAAAATCGACGGCGTCCTGGATGTTCATGCCGAAATCGACGACATTCAGGAGCACTTGGAGAACGGTATTAATAATGGTGGGGCCGCCGGGCGTGCCCAGCACCAGATACAGCTTGGAATCCTGGGTCACGATTGTGGGCGTCATGGACGACAGGGGCCGTTTGAAGGGCTGGATGGCGTTGGCTTCGCCCTGCACCAGGCCGAATCCGTTGGGCTCGCCGGGCTTGGCGGCGAAATCGTCCATCTCATCGTTCAGCAGGAAGCCGAGTCCCGGGACGGTCACGCCGCTGCCGTATCCGAAGTTCAAAGTGTACGTGACGGCCACCGCGTTGCCTTCGGCATCCACGATGGAGTAGTGCGTGGTTTCGTGGCTCTCGGACGGCGCCGCCTTTCCGCCGGGGCGAATCTGAGAACTGGGGGTGGCGTGGTCCGGGTCGATCGATTTTCGCAATTGTTCCGCGTAGGCGGGATCGAGCAGGCTGGCGAGCGGGACCTTGACGAAGTCGGGATCTCCCATGGACGCGGCCCGGTCGGCGAAATAGCGGCGCATGGTCTCCGCCAGAAAATGCAGTTCGGCGGCCGAGCCCGCTCCCGATTTCTCATATCCGGAGCCTTCGAGGACGCGCAGCATCTGCACGATACCGGGGCCTCCGGAACTGGGCGGCGGGGCGGTCACGATGCCAAAGTGACGATATCCGCCGACCAGCGGCAGCCGCTCCACGACGGTATAATCCTTCAGATCGGCCAGCGTAACGAGGCCCCCGTGGCGAGCGATATCCGCGGCCAGCAGGCGGGCGGTTTCGCCCTCATAGAAATCGCGGGCGCCCTGCTCCTCAATGCGGCGCAGCGTGCGCGCCAGCTCGGGCTGCACGAACGTCTCGCCCGCTTCGTACGGCTTGCCGTCGCGCAGAAAGATGCGCTTCGATTCCGGAAATTGCGCGAGGCGTTCGGAGGACCCGCGCAGCGACTTCGCAAAACCGTACGAGACCGGGAAGCCTTTTTCGGCCAAAGCTACCGCGGGCGCCACGATGTCCGCCCAAGGCTTGCGGCCATACTTCTTCTGGGCGTATTCGAAGCCGCGCACCGAACCCGGAACTCCGGCCGCGCGATAGCCCACTACGCTATCTTCGGTGGGCTTGCCGGAAGCGTCCAGATACATGTTGCGGGAGGCTTTGCCGGGGGCGCGCTCGCGGAAGTCGATGAAGTTGACGGTGCCGTCGGCCAGGCGTACGAGCATGAATCCGCCGCCGCCGAGATTGCCTGCCGACGGATGCGTGACCGCCAGCGCGAAGCCCACCGCCGCGGCCGCATCCACCGCATTGCCGCCCGCTTCGAGCACCGCGACTCCGGCGTCGGTGGCGTGTTGTTCCACCGTGACCACCATGGCATGCCGCGCATGCACCGGTTGCGCCGCCCAACCCACGGCGGCCAAAGCCGGCCAGAACACCCACAGCAATCTGCGCATAGACATTTGATTCTACTATGCGGCGGGTTTTTCTATTTCCGCGCGCGCCGCCGTTTGCACTCGAACAGCACGATGCCGGCGGCCACCGATACGTTCAGGGATGGAATGTGGCCTTCCATGGGAATGCGCACCAGCACATCGCAATGCTTGCGCACCTGCTCGTGCAGACCCTTGCCCTCGCCGCCGAAGACCAGGGCGGTGGGGGCGTTGTATTCGATGGCGGCATAATCGTCGACGCCGCGCTCGTCGAGGCCGTAGATCCAATATCCCAGGCGCTTCAATTCCTCGAGCGTGCGATTGATATTGGTTTCGCGCACGATGGGCATATATTCGAGGGCTCCGGCGGCGGCCTTGGCGACTACATCGGTAAGGCCGACGGCGCGCCGTTCGGGGATAATGATGCCGCCCGCGCCGGCAGCGTGTGCCGTACGCACGATCGCGCCCAGATTGTGCGGATCTTCCACGCCGTCGAGGACCACGAGCAACTGCGAGGCGGGGGCGACATCGTCCAGTTGGGAGTAGCGCTGGGGAGCGGCCATGGCGACCACCCCCTGGTGGACCGGCGTGCCGGCCAGGCGGTCGAGCGCGCCGCGCTCCTCGAATCGCACGGACACAGAAGCGCGCCGGGCGAGGTCGATGATCTCCTGCAGCCGCGTGCCGGCCGCACCCTTAGCGATCAGGATGCGGTCGAGGGGACGGCCGGCCTTGAGACTTTCGAGGACGGGATTGATACCACTGAGGATAGCCACTTACCGCTCGGGAACCAGATGGAGGCCGTGGTGGAAGCGGTTGGTGAAATTCGCTGCAAGCTGGATCGAGGTTGCCATTCACCCAGTATAGTGGGCGCACGCCGTGGCGCGGAGCGCCGCCGGATGCTACACGCTGCTGAGCGGGGAGGCGTAACGGACGCGGATATCGTGATGATAATAATCCGAATTGGCGAACTTCTCCTGGAAGATGCGCTCCCAGCGGGCGTTCTCCTGGCAGTTGCGGCATTGGCCGCAATGGCAGCGTCCGGATGCGCGGCGGGACTTGCCGGGACGGGTTTCGGGAACCGGCTCCAGCCGCGGCTGGGGTGGGGCAATCGCGGCCTGGCGCGGCTCAGGGAGGGCCTCGCATTCCGACGCGGTGCCGGGCATGCTCTCCCACGGGAGCATCTCGTTCGCCACGCGCGCCGAGCGGCGGCGGCCGGACGTGGAACGCAGGGCGCTGAATGCGTAGAGCACTTCGCCGAACGTCGCCAATTCAAACGCTGTTGACTGAAGTGTTATCGATTCATTAACCATTGGAACTATGAACCTCCTAAGGCCAACCAGATAATTAACCGTGAACTCGATAATGATATCCCGAACGAATTTCAAGTTCAATCTATAAGATTAACCAAGGGTAACTTTATTTGATGAAAAAGCCATCACGAGGCCTGAATCCAGGGGTTCCAGGACTTATGGACCCTACCGTCGGAGTATAAAAACGGCTATATTTGGATAAGAAAAGCAGATTTCCAGGCGGAGCGATCCGGCGCAGGGGGTGGCACGGGCAGGACGCTATTTCGCGTCCCGCCAGTTGTCGCCGATTCCCACGTCGACCAGCAGCGGCACTTCCAGGCGGCAGACCTGCTCCATCTCGCGTTTGGCCAGCGCCGCGACCTCGGCGGCCTCTTCCGGGGGAGCTTCGAAGACCAGTTCGTCATGCACCTGGAGCAGCATGGACGCTTGGCCGCCGCAACCCTGCATCTTCCGATCGATGCGCACCATGGCCAGCTTGATCAGGTCGGCCGCAGTCCCTTGCAGGGGCGAATTTACGGCGGTGCGTTCCGCGAATCCGCGCGCGTTCGGGTTGCGGCTGTTGATATCCGGGATGGGCCGCTCGCGGCCCAATAGAGTGCGCGTGACGCCGGTGCGCCGCACCTCCGCGATGGTGGCGTCGATGAATTTCCGCACACCGGCATAGCGCGCGAAGTAGCTCTCGATATACGCCTGCGCCTGGCGCTGGGGGATGCCCAACTGGGCGGCCAGGCCGAACGGGCTGATGCCGTATACGATGCCGAAATTGACCGCTTTGGCGTTGCGCCGCGCCTCCGGTGTGACCATCAGCGGCGGCACGCCCATGACTTCGGCGGCCGTGCGCGTATGGATGTCTTCGCCGTTGCGGAACGCTTCCACCAGAACCGCATCGCGGGACATGTGCGCCAACAGCCGCAGCTCGATTTGCGAGTAGTCGGCCACGATCAGCTTCCAGCCGTCGCGCGGGACGAACGCCGCCCGGATCTCGCGTCCCAGTTCGGTGCGGATGGGGATGTTCTGCAGGTTCGGGTTCGACGAGGAGAGCCGGCCGGTGGCCGCGCCGGTTTGGTTGAAGCTGGTATGCAAGCGGCCGGTCTGAGGGTCGATCAGCGCGGGCAGCGCGTCCACATAGGTGCCCTTCAACTTGGTGAGCTGCCGGTATTCGAGCACCTTGCGCACGATCTCGTGATCGGCGGCCAAATCCTCGAGCACATCGGCCGCGGTGGAGATGGTCTTGCCCTTGCCGTATTTGAACGGCGCGGGCAGCCCCAGGTCTTCAAACAAGATGCGGCCCAGTTGTTGGGGAGAGCTGATGTTGAACGGCTTGCCGGCGAGCGCGTGGACCTCGGCGGTGAGCCGGGAAATGTCGCGTTCCATCAGCTCGGAGAGGCGGCGCAACTCGGCGCGGTCGATGCGCACGCCGACGCGCTCCATGCGCGCCAGCACGCGGGCCAGGGGCAGTTCGATCTCCGTGTACAGCTTTTCGAATCCGCGCTCGACGACGGCCGGCCGCAGCATGCGGTGGATTTCGAGGGTGATATCGGCGTGCTGTTCGGGCGCTCCGCCCACCTTAAGGTCGAGCCGGCGGCGCGCCTGCTCTTCCAGCGGGCAGCCCGCGGGATCGGCGTCGAGCAGGAAGGCGTAGAGCATGATGTCGTGGTCGAAACCGGCGCCCTGAACGCCGAGCTTATCGAGCGCCAGCAGCGCGGATTTCACGTCGCAGGAGATCTTGGGCCGCGCGGCGTCTTCGAGCCAGGGCTTGAGCGCAGCGATCAGGGAAGGCGGCACCAGCGGCGCGGACCGTCCTTCGCCGCTTCTCCAGGCCGCCCCGATGGTGCTGGGCGTAATATCCAGGTCCAACTCGCCCGCGCGAGATTCCGAGATAGCCACGGCGACGGGGGCATCCGCGGGAACCGACTGCAGCCATTCGGCGAGCGCCGCCGCCGACTCCAGCGCCTGGTAATCGCGCACGCGCACGTCCTCGCTGGGCCCCAGTTCCTTCAACAGGCTGTGAAACTCCAGATCCTTATACACCTGCTTCAACGCGATGGGGTCGGCCTCGCGCGCGCGCACCGATTCCAGTTCAAACTCGATGGGGACCGCGGTATCGATGGTGGCCAGGCGCTTGCTCATCATGATGCGGTCGACGTTATTTTGCAGGCTTTCGCGATACATCTTGCGCTCGACCTCGGCGGCGCGCTCAATGGCCGCTTCCACGGAGCCGAAACGCTCGATCAGATCGCGCGCGCCTTTATCGCCGATGCCCGGCGCGCCGGGAATGTTGTCGATGGCATCGCCCTTGAGCGCGAACAGGTCGGCCACCTGAGTGGGGGTGACGCCCAGAAACTCCTTCACCTTCGCGGGATCGTACCATTCGTCGTCCTTGGCGGGATTCAGCATGGAGACGCGATCGGTGACGATCTGCATCATGTCTTTATCGCTGGAGACGATGACTACCTCGGTGCCGGCGTGTTCCGCGCGGCGCGCGATGGCACCGATGACGTCGTCGGCCTCGAACCCGGCGTATTCCAGGATGGGAATTCGCATGGCTTCGAGGATGCGGCGGATGTGCGGGATCTGCTCGCCCAAATCCGGCGGCATTTCGGTGCGGTTGGCCTTGTATTCGGAGAACTCGGCCATGCGCGCGACGGGCGCGCCGCTCTCAAAGACCGCGGCAATGTACTCCGGCGCGTAGCTTTTGGCCAGCTTACGGAGCATGTTGTTGAAGATATAAGCCGCTTCGGTGGAGAGGCCCGCGCTGGTGCGCATGGGAGGCGCGGAGGTGCGGGCGCGGGCGTGGTAGGCACGGAAGATGAATCCGAATGAGTCGATCAGGAAGAGACGGGGTTGGCGCGCCAAGTCTTATGGTAGCTTACCGTGTGTGGGCTGCTGGGCTGCGGCGCGAGGTCACGGATATTTCAGAAAGGGCTGCCCTACCAACCTCGGGCACCGCTGTTTTGGAGCTAGGTGCCTACAGCCGGTCCTCGGGCGCGGGTTCGGCTGCCGGTACTTTAGCCAGCGCGGCCAGGAAGCCCTCGCGACTGCCGCGTCCGGCCATTTGTTCCACGCGCGTCCAACCAGCAAGTTGCTCCGCCAACGCTGCTGCGACGATGCGCTCCACAGAAACATCTTGGCGTGCAGCCATTTCAGCAATCTGGCGATACATTGCGTCGGGAACTGTCACGTTCAGAGTCATGGCGTCTTACCCATTATCGCCAGGAATTGCGGCGCGGCCATTGGGCTGCGGCCTATCATCACGAGAAGTCCAAAGTCCAGAGCGGGACTTAAAAGTCCCGCCGGCACGCTGAAGCGTGCGCCACGGGCTGCGGCCATCATCGTGAGAAGTCCAAACTCCAGAGCGGGACGATCAGGAAGCGCGGGAGCGCGGTCTCACTGTTGCGGGCGCTTGGCCTGCTCCATGGCGATCTGATTGATATGCGACAGCGCCTTCGCGCCCGACGCCCCTTCGATGGCCTTGACGGCGATGTCCTGCACCTGCTGCTTGGCTTCTTCCACTTGCTTCTGGAGCGCGGCGATCTGCGCGGCCTGGCGTGAGATGGTGTCTTCGAGCGTCTTCACCTGCAGGTTCGCCAGCCGCTTCTCGGTATCGGCTTCCTTCTTTAGGAGCACGATTTCCTGCTCGAATTTCTGCTCGGCCGCCCTGGCCGCCAACGCCGCCGCCTTGTCGGATTCGGTCTTGATGCTCTCCGGGAATTCCTGCGCTTCCTTGCGCAACCGCAGCAATTCCGTCTCCTGCTCTTTCAATGCGGTCTCGCGCTGCTGCCAGCTTTTCTCGAGAGATTCCTGGCGCTCCTTGTTCTTCTTGTCCTGCAGGCGCTGATCTTCTTCGTATTTGTCCTGGGCTTTCTTGCGCTCGAGGTTCTTCTTGTAATCGTACTCCTCGATTTCACGCGCGCGCGCTTTTTTCAGGCTCTCTTCCTGCTCCTTGCGTTCGCGCTCAGTGTCGCGGGTTTCCTCTTCCCAGGCCGACCGCTTGCCGGCGATCTCAGCCTCCAGCCGCTCTTTCTCGCGCGCGTAATCCTGCACCATCTGGTCGAGCGCGGTGGCCGCCACGTCAATTTTATGCAACCGCTGCAGTTCGGCGCGCTCCAGATTGACGGCCTCGCGCACGGCGGAAAGGCGCTCCACCTCGTCCACCAGCTTGGCGGAGACGCCGGACAGCGCTTTAGAAATCTCCAGGCCCAGGGTGGAGATCCCCTGCACCACGCCTTCCACCGTTGTCCCGTCGACGGTTTGGCGCACCTGGGCGGCGCGTAATCGGGCAGCCTCCTCGGCCTTCGCATCGGCGGACTCGCGGTCGGTCTCGGCCTCCTGCCGGATGGCGGCGAATTCTTCCTGGACTTCGCTCTTGGCGCGCTTCGGGCGCACGGGCGGTTTGGTTTGCTTGGTAGGCATTTCGGGGATCAGGATAACAGATCACCGGCCGGCCTGCCAATATGCGACTTACGGCTCGGGGTTAGCGGGCGGCCGTGCCCTGTGGCTCCCGCATCGGCACACGGCGGCGCGCGGGTTGCTCATCATGCGAGGCTCTCAGGAGAAGCCGATCCATCTGCCGCACACGCCCACCGTCGACCACAACAAAATCGAAACCAATGCCGCTGCCCTGCCCCACACCCGCCCGACACGGTCCGGATCGGCCAGCGCCACCTTACGCATCACGGTGAAGGTGAAGATCATGGCCAGCAGCAGGGAGATCATCTTCACCCAGAATGCGTCGTGATAGTAGAGCTTGGTGGCCTCGGAAGTGAACAGCAGCATGCCGGAGATCAGCATCGCCGCCAGGCTCCCCATCATCCACGGCCGCGTATCACGCCAGAGCTGGGCCACCGGCTGGCGGCGGATCCCAAAGCCGAGCAGGCGAAGATTCACGATCAGCACCGCGCCGCCGATCACCGCCAGGCCCAGCAGATGGACCGATTCGATCACGGGGAACAGCCAGCGCGAGTCCCGGATCGCCTCGCCCAGCGGCGTATTTTCACACCACGCAAAAAAAGAGAGCACAGACATGAATATTCAAACGGTGGGCCGGCCTAAGGATTCTTGTCGAACCAGTTGTAGGCGATCATGCGCCCGCTGAAAAACGGCGACATTCACTCCCGCCAGCACCAGAAAGGCGACTTTCACGCGAAAGAAAACGTTCAAATACGTCTTCACGGGAATGGCGTAGAACAACAGCGCACCGGTGGTCACCATCACCGCGAAACCCGCGATCGTCCAGGGCAGCAGGCGTCCCGCGACTTCCGATGCGGGCGTGCGCAGCATGGTCACCCCGAGCAGCCGCAAATCGAGCATCACGGTGAGGCCCAGAAACAGGCAGAGGGTCAGCACGTGAACCGACTCCACGATCGGATAGGCCCATATCGATTCGTGCAGCGCGATGCTGCCCGCGGTACCTCCCAGCCACTGGCAAAATCCAAGCAGGCTCATTCTCCCGGCGCCTCGATAGTGGGTCAATTCTGCCCGCAGCCGGCTTTCAGCCGGCCCTGGCCGCCTAAAAGGCGGCTGCGGCCAGGATTGGCCGCCCTCCAAAACCCTGCCGATTGACCATCCTAACCTAGTTTGGCGCGTCTCGCGTTAGCCCGTTACCGCCAATCGCCTACGTTATAATTAAGCCATGCTGACGCCCACCCAACGAATTTGGCACAACGGACGCTTCATCCCATGGGAACAGGCCAATATCCATGTGCTGTCCCACGTGGTGAGCTATGGAACCAGTGTCTTCGAAGGCATCCGTTGCTACGCCACACCGGCCGGTCCGGCCATCTTCCGGCTGCGCGATCATGTGCGCCGCCTGGTGGATTCCGCCAAAATCTACCGTATGGACCTCGGCTACTCCGGCGAAGAGCTGGCCGAAGCCATGCATGAGCTGGTTCGCGTGAACGACATGGAGTCCTGCTACATTCGTCCCATCGCCATCCGCG
>JBEKIM010000008.1:0-42490 GCA_050011755.1 Bryobacteraceae bacterium
ATTACGTCCTGCGAGACGATCGCGCCGGCGCCGGGGACCGTGATTTCCGAAAGCCTGGTGGACTTCTCCTGGAGTCCGGTGAGCGGCGCAACCCAGTATCAACTCTCCGTTGGGACTACCCCGGGAGCCACTAACATCTTCGGTGGGCCCACCGTGGGGACTTCGCAGGCCGTGCCCTTCCTCCCATGCGCCGACGCCGGTTCATCCATCTATGTGGAACTTCAGGCCGAAGTCAACGGCAACCTCGTGGTTTTGGCGAACGACACGTATCAGTGCGTGCTCGGCTTACAGGACTTCAATCACGATGGCCACCCGGACATTATCTGGGAGGATCCCACATCGGGATTCGCCCAGGTCTGGTATCTCGGCGGCGCGCAAGGCGTTTCCGTTACCGGGGCGGCCGATTTGACACAAACGAACCCGTGGCACATCGTGGCCGTGGCCGATTTCAATGGGGACGGTAACCCGGACGTGGTCTGGCAGGATCCCGTCAGCGGCGCCGTGCAGGTCTGGTTCCTGGGCGGTGCCGGGGGCAACGCCCTGATATCGGCCTACAACATCACCAACCACAACGCCTGGAAAGTGGTCTCTGTGGCGGACTTCAACCGGGACGGCCATCCGGATCTGTTATGGGAGGATCCCACATCCGGGTTTGCGCAAATCTGGTACCTGGGCGGTGCGCAGGGTATCACCGTGATGGGAGCGGCGGATCTGACCCAGACCAACCCATGGCACATCGTGGGCACCGGCGATTTCAACGGCGATGGCGTGCCCGACGTGTTGTGGCAGGATCCAGTCAGCGGCACCGTGCAGATCTGGTACATGGGCGGCACCACCGCGGGGCTGCAGGGCAGCCAGTTGCAAACCGCCGCGAACCTGCCGGCCAATGCGTGGCATGTGGTGGCCGTCGGGGACTTCAATCAGGACGGGCATCCCGACATCGTCTATCAAAGCCCGACCACCAACGCGGCGCAGGTCTTCTTCTTCACCGGAGCGCAAGGCACTACACCGGCAGGCAACGCGGTGTTAAGCGGACCGAATCCCTGGTTTATCGCCGGACCGCACTAATCTGTGTCGCCTCCTGCCCGCGTGGGGCAGGCGTCGATCGGGGTTGGAGTGGCGGGGATTGCGCCGCTTCTTTGTTTCACTTCCGCCAACCCCGCAAGAACTCGGCCACCTGAGCCTTGCCGCTCCGCATCGCGATATCCAGGGCTGTCGATCCTTGCTGCGTCTTCGCATCGAGCGCCGCACCGGAGTCGAGCAGCAAGCGCGCCGCATCGACATTCCCGGCGTCGGCCGCCGCCATCAGCGGGGTCCAACCCTTCACCACCGCATCGTCGGTTTCATTGGGGTTCGCGCCGGCTGCCAGACGGGCGCGCAGGGTGGGCATATCGCCGAGTTCCACTACCTTCGCCAACGAATCGCCGGCCGCTGCCTGCACCTGACCGGCGGGCGGCCCATCCTGGCTCAACGTAAAATTCACCTCGATTTGCGTAATCACTTCGACCGCGGCGCCGTTCATCAGGGTCGGCTGGTAGACCCAGTGTTTCACCGCTTCCATAGCGGCCGGAACCAACAGCGGGTGCCCGCTGGCCACCGTCAGGTTCTGCACCGCGCCGTCTTTGCCGATAATGGCGTTCAACTTCACCACACCGGAAATGCGCGCCTGCTTCGCCAACGGTGGATACACAGGCTTCGGCTGCTGGATGAGTTTGGCCTGCTGTACGTTGCCACCGATCCGGATGCGGTTGATTCCGGGCGGCGCGCTGTCTAGCTGAGATGGCGGAGGCGCGGGAGCTATGGCTTCGGTGGGTACCGATCCAATGATGCCGCCAATCACCCCGCCGGCCATGGCGCCCGGAACGAAACCCGGTGTTCCCGGGGCAATGCTTCCCGACGCAGGTGGAGGAACACCGGCGGGAATTTGCGCGGCATTCTTAGGAGTAAAAGTGTATCCCAGCACGATCGCCTTCGCCATCGCCAGTTGCGCCAGGCGGAAGATTTCCGGCTTCAGGGATTGGGCAGCCTCTTTGCCTAATTGACTGGTGCGGGCGGTAAGATCCGGCATCTTCTTGGCGTAAGCCTCACCCACCGGTGTCCTGAAAAAGGCGGCCATACCGGCCAGTTCATCCTCGGTGAACAGGTCGTCGTACGCGGCGGCCATCGATTTCTTCACGGCTTCCCATTCCACCGCCTTCCGCATGGTGTCATTGATGCTGGTCTCGAATTCGTCGAACACGGCGTCCAGTTCTTTCTTCTTCGCGGCGCGTTGTTCGTCCGAAAGATTCCGGGGAGGCTGCATCTGGCGCTCAAACGCGTCGCGTTGCAGTTTAAAGGTCAGCTTGGATTGCTCCAACACCGTGCGGACCGCGCTGCCATACACGGCTTGAGCGTTGCTGCGGGTCAGGATCTCGTCGATCAGCGCCGCCTTGCTCTGTTGGTCGGCGAAGGCCGGCAGGGTAGCGGCAAAGAGAGCCAGAATAGCGACAATTGCACGGAACCGCGGTGGATAGAATGGCGGCACGGATTTCCCCCCATGACAGTATAGTGAAAAAACAAACTAAACCGTTACAGCGCCTGGTACCACGCCATTTTTACAGATTTTTCCAGATCGCGATCCCCGGACCCGATCCAACCCGCCGCGTCTCGCATCCGATTATACTGAAATGTTCGTTCGCCGCCACCAGAGAAATCCACCATGAGTGCCATCGCGACAACCCAGCTAAACCGTTCCGTCGGGTTCTACGAATCCACCCTCGGCAAGAAAGTGGTGATGGCCGTCACGGGCGTCATCCTGTTCGGATACGTCCTCGGCCACCTTATCGGGAATCTGCAGATTTATTCGGCCGACCACCAGCAGATCAACCACTACGCGCACTTCCTGCATTCCCACGACATCCTGCTGTGGATGGTCCGTTGCGGACTGCTGGCCGCCGTAGGTTTGCATATCACCGCCTCGGTCCAGTTGTGGCTTCTCAAGCAGAAAGCCCGGCCCACTTCCTACGTGAAAAAGGACGACCTGCCCACCAGCTACGCCGCGCGCACCATGATCTGGAGCGGCCCCATCATCGCCGCCTTCGTCATCTTTCATGTCCTGCACCTCACCGTCGGCAGCGTGATGCCGCTAACGAGCCTTCCCGACGGCGACATGGACGTGCGCACCAACGTGATTGCCGGATTCCAGCATCCTGCCGTGGCGATCTTCTACATCATCGCCATGGCCCTGCTGTGCATGCATCTCTATCACGGCCTGTGGAGCATGTTCCAGTCGCTGGGCATCAATCATCCCCGCTACACGCCCCTGATCAAGAAATTCGCGGCGGTCTTCGCCTGGTTCGTCGCCATTGGCAATATTTCGATCCCCGTCGCGGTGCTCGCCGGAATATTGACGCTGCAATAGAGGAGCATATGGAACTCGACGCCAAAATCCCCGCCGGGCCTATCGAGACCGTCTGGGAAAAACACAAATTCAATCTCAAGCTGGTGAATCCAGCCAACAAGCGGAAGTACAACATCATCCTGGTAGGGTCGGGGCTGGCCGGCGGATCCGCGGCAGCCACGCTCGGCGAGTTGGGTTACAACGTGCAGTGCTTCTGTTTCCAGGATTCTCCCCGCCGCGCGCACTCCATCGCCGCGCAGGGAGGCATCAACGCAGCCAAGAATTATCATGGCGATGGCGACAGCATCTATCGCCTCTTTTACGACACGGTGAAGGGCGGCGACTTCCGCTCGCGCGAGGCCAACGTTTACCGCCTGGCGCAGATCAGCGTAGACATCATCGATCAGTGCGTGGCGCAGGGCGTCCCCTTCGCCCGCGAATACGGCGGGATGCTCGACAACCGCTCTTTCGGCGGCGCGCAAGTGTCGCGCACCTTCTACGCGCGTGGCCAGACCGGCCAGCAGTTGCTGTTGGGCGCTTACCAGGCGCTCGAGCGCCAGATCGGCGCGGGCCAGGTGAAGATGTATCCCCGCCACGAGATGTTGGACCTGGTAACGATCGACGGCCACGCCCGCGGGATTGTCACCCGCGATCTGATCACCGGCAAAATCGAATCCTACGTCGCCGACGCGGTCGTTCTGGGAACCGGCGGCTACGGCAATGCCTACTATCTCTCCACCAATGCCAAGGGCTGCAATGCCACCGCCATCTGGCGGGCTTATAAGAAGGGCGCCCTCTTCGCGAATCCCTGCTTTACCCAGATCCATCCTACCTGTATCCCCGTCAGCGGCGAATACCAGTCCAAACTCACGCTGATGAGCGAGTCGCTCCGCAACGACGGCCGTATCTGGGTGCCGCTGAAGAAAGGCGACAAGCGGCCGCCCAACCAGATTCCCCCCGCCGAGCGCGACTATTACCTGGAACGCCGCTATCCGAGCTTCGGCAACCTGGTTCCGCGCGACGTGGCTTCGCGCAATGCCAAGGCCGTTTGCGACGAGGGCCGCGGCGTGGGCGAGTCCGGCCTGGGCGTCTATCTCGATTTCAGCGAGGCCATCGGGCGGCTCGGCAAGCAGGTGATCGCGGAGCGCTACGGCAACTTGTTCGATATGTACGAGCGTATCACCGGCGAGAATCCCTACGAAGTGCCCATGCGCATCTATCCCGCCATCCACTACACCATGGGTGGCCTGTGGGTGGATTACAACCTGATGAGCACCATCCCCGGCTTATATGTGACCGGTGAAGCTAACTTCTCCGATCACGGCGCCAATCGCCTGGGGGCCAGCGCGCTCATGCAAGGCCTGGCCGACGGCTACTTCGTCCTGCCGTATACCATTGGCGATTATCTGGCGACATACAAGGGGCCCAAAGTGGATACCGGCCACGCCGCTTTCCGCGAGGCCGAGACCCAGGTGGCCTGCCACACCCGGCGTCTCCTGGATATCAAGGGCACCCGTTCGGTCGATTCCTTCCACCGCGACCTGGGCAAGCTGCTGTGGGAATACTGCGGTATGGGGCGCACGGCCGAAGGGCTGCGCTTCGCGCTCGAGAAAATCCCCGCCCTGCGCGAACAATTCTGGCGCGACGTAAAGGTGCTCGGCACGGGGGAAGAGCTCAACCAATCGCTCGAGAAAGCCGGCCGCGTGGGCGACTTCTTCGAACTGGCCGAGTTGATGTGCCTGGACGCCCTGGATCGCAACGAATCCTGCGGCGGCCACTTCCGCGAGGAGTACCAGACTCCCGACGGCGAGGCCCTGCGCAACGACGCCGACTATTCTTACGTGGCTGCCTGGCAGTATCGCGGCGAGGGTCAGCCGCCCGAACTGCACAAGGAACCGCTGCATTTCGACTACGTGCATCCCAGTCAACGGAGCTACAAGTAACATGAAACTTACCCTCCATATCTGGCGGCAGAGCAACAATACGGACAAAGGCCGCATGGTGCGTTACGAAGTTCCGGATGTCAATCCGGAGATGTCATTCCTGGAGATGCTCGACGTCCTCAATGAAAGTTTAATCGCCAAGGGAGAAGAGCCGGTGGCCTTCGACCACGATTGCCGCGAGGGCATCTGCGGCATGTGCGGTTTCATGATCAACGGCGTGGCTCACGGCCCGCAGCGCGGCACCACCGTCTGCCAGTTGCACATGCGTCACTTCAAGGATGGCGACGAGCTATACCTCGAGCCGTGGCGCGCACGCGCGTTTCCCATCGTCAAAGACCTGGTGGTCAATCGCAGCGCCTTCGACCGCATCATCGCCGCCGGCGGCTTCATCAGCGCGCCTACCGGCAGCGCGCCGGACGGCAACGACATCCTGATTCCCAAACAAGCCGCCGACATCTCGATGGATGCCGCCGCCTGCATCGGCTGCGGCGCCTGTGTGGCCATGTGCCCCAATGCCGCCGCCGCGCTCTTCACCGCCGCCAAGATCACCCACCTGGGAGTCTTGCCGCAAGGCCAGCCCGAACGCTACCGTCGCGCGGTGGCCATGGTGGCGCAGGTCACCCACGAAATGTTCGGCTCCTGCACCAACATCGGCGAATGCGAAGCGGTCTGCCCCAAGGACATCAAGCTGGAAGTCATTGCGCGCATGAACCGCGACTTCCTGAAGGCCGCAGTCACCGGCCGCGGGGCAGGTTCGTAGCCGGGGTGCCCAGGCTGGTATTGATCACGGCTTCCTCGCCGGAAATCCGGCGGGCGAGAAGGGTTCGTGTTCTCAACTTCCAGCAGATTACCATGCCCTATCTGGCCGCTAGGGTGCCGCCTGGATGGGAGGTCACTCACGTAGACGAGGAAGCTGAAGAAATCGACTGGAACGTCGCCGCCGACCTGGTGGGAATTACCTTCCATACACCCAGCGCCGTGCATGCCTACCAGATCGCGGCGCGCTTCCGGTCGCGCGGCATATGCGTGGTATTGGGCGGCCCGCACGTCACGCTGGTGCCTGAAGAAGCCCGCCAACACGCGGACACGATCTTCATAGGAGAAGCGGAGGGTCTCTGGGAACAATTCCTGAACTCCTTCGAAACCCGCTCTTATGCCCCCGTCTACCGGCAAACCAGCGCACCGGTCTCGAGGGGATTCCCAATGCCCGTAAGGACTTGTTTCACCGGCAAGACCACACGAGTGGCGTTCTGTTTGCGACGCGCGGATGCCCGAACCAATATGACTTCTGCACCGTGGCCGTGATGTATCGGCACAAGCTACGGAAGCGGCCCATCGCCGAAGTTGCCGCGGAATACGCGTCTTTCAAAGGCCGCGTCATTATTTTTTGGGACGATAACATCGCCGGCGATATGGAGTATGCCAAAAGGCTGTTCCGCGCCATCGCGCCGCACGGAAAGTGGTGGAGCAGCCAGGCCAGCATCCACGCGGGCCGGGACGATGAGTTTCTGGAAGCCGCCGCCCGGAGCGGATGTAAACAACTATTCCTCGGCTTGGAGTCCATCTCCCCGCAAAGCCTGGCGGCCGTGCATAAGGGATTCAATCGCGCGGATGAGTACTCCGCGATCATCGAACGCATCCATTCGCACGGGATTGCCGTGCAGGCCGGCATCGTCTTCGGATTCGACCACGACACTCCAGATATCTTCGAAGACACCGTTCGGTTCCTGGAGAAAACGGGCGTCCAGAATGCCACTTTCAACATCTCGACGCCGTTTCCAGGCACTCCGTTATTTCGCAGGATGGAGTTGGAAGGGCGCATCGTCACGCGCGACTGGCGCAAGTACAACAGCCGTGACCATGTGGTCTATCAACCGCGGCTCATGAGCGCGGCGCAATTGTTAGAGGGATTTCGCTACGCCAACGGCCGCTTTTACTCTCTCTCGAGCATGGCAAAGCGCCTGGCGCGCTCGCCGGTTCAACTGTGGTGGACACTACCGCTGAACGTGGCCTACGGCTACGGATGGCGAAGACACGCGATTTCCTGAAAAACATTCGACGGGCCGCGGCGCGCAGTATGCTACCCTCGGTTGCTCCACGGTCACCCACAAAATCCGACCGCCGGACCGAAAGGACTACTCATGAAACCGACTCGCTGGCTCCTGCTGCTGCTCGCCGCCATCGCGCTTTCCATCGCGCCCGCACAAACCCCGGCGCCCGCCAAGAAGGCGGCCGCCCCCACCGACATGGCGGTCAAGCCCCTGGTGGACATTAACTCGGCGTCGGCCGGCGATCTCGACAAGCTCCCCGGCATCGGCACAGCCTACGCCGCCAAGATCATCAAGGGCCGCCCTTATAGGGCAAAGAGCGAACTCCTGCAGAAGAAGATCGTTCCGGCCGCCACCTACGCCAAAATCAAGGACCTGATCATCGCCAAGCAGAAGTGAGCTCGCCCGTTAATGGCAACGGGCTTCAGAAAAGAAGGACTGAACGGTTCTCCGCAAGTCACTTCCACGGAGCTGCCCAGCTTGAATCGCGTGTACGAGCCACCGCGAGTAGGGCACGGGGTTCTCAGACGACGCCTGCTTGTAATCGGTGAACATCGCCGCGGCGAGGACGTGCATCCCCCCATCCTGCATCCGCCAATATTGGCATGCATTGCGGGCGATGCCGAACTTCTCGCTAACCAATTGCTCCAGCGCCTGCACGGAGTCCTCTTCGATGTAACCCGCGGCCGTGTTGTATCCAAAAGACGGATCATGGTGCCGCACCTTGTCGAGCACGAGCGGGTCGGCCGCCAGCAGGTCAAGGGCTGCGCGAACGGCCGGATCGTCCGCGTGGTAAGGCGGGTGCATGCTCTCGTGTATGGCGTTATGGAGGACAATACTGAACGGATAGGATTCATGCGTCAGGAAACGCAGGCCGGTAATGCGAATTCCGTGAGGCTTGGAATACGCCAGCAGATATACGGTGATGGTACGCGACGGAAGCGAAAAGCCAAGGTAGCTCTCGATTACCGGGATGATGTCGTATTCCGAGAGTTGGGCGGAGATCTCCGCGATACGCTTCTCGATTTTCGGCTTGGCATGGGCGGCCCAATAGGCCGGAAATTCTACGCGATCGAGGGCCTGGAGCGCCACTTCGAGCGCCGGCCGAGCCGCCTCATAATTTTGCCAGTCATCGGCGCTCCAGTACGATGTCTTCTTAAGGCCCGCTGCGATGGCGGCACTGTCGTGCGCAGTGCGGATCATTTCGGGTAAGGTTTCGTCGTCGACCGTGGAAAAGTAGAGGGCCAGGTTGGCCGAGACAATCCCGCGCCCCTCGTCCTTGATGACCCGCTTCAACTGGGCAAAGGCGGCTTGCTCCGCGGCCGTAAAAAGAGGGTGGAAGTGTTCGTACTCGGCGCGATAGTACGGCAGATAGTAGGGGTCGCCGCTGAGTACATTCAGCATGCACAAGGTGTCATATTTGAGAGAAGGCTCTAGTTGCCACTCCGTGCGGGTAGAAACGGGGGCTGCCTCCGCGCAAATGCCCAAGCAGAGGAGACAAAGAATCGGACGCATTGCGCCATTCTAAACAGCGGGGCTTGGTCTCGTCTTGAATCTATTTGCAGTAGAGCGCCATGCCTTTGGTCCGATTCCAGTGAGTTGTTTGACGCTCCGCGTCATGTGCGACTGGTCGGCGAAGCCAAGATCGGCCGCGATGTGGGCGAGAGGCGCCGGAGTATGGTGAATGAACTGAAATGCGTGGCGGGCGCGCGTGCGCGCGCGAAAGGCCTCCGGTGTAATGCCGAACACTAAAGCGAAACCGCGCGACACGGCCCACGGCGCGATTCCGATCCGCTCTCCCCATTGAGACAGTTTGAGGGACGGATTGTGCAGTAGCGCCGCCGCCAGTTCGTCCGGCCAGTCGGCGGGCCGCGGGATTTCGCTCATAGCAGCGGAGAGGAGCATTTCGACTGCGTCTCGGCGGCTGCTTTCGGCCGCGCGCGCGATAGCGTCGGGATCGGCTACGCGCGCCATGGCCGGCGTGGAGAAACAGGCGGCAGGCAAACGCAGATTCAGTACCACGGCTCCCGTTACGGGAAAACGGTCCAGGTGGGCTTCGAACTGCTCATGGAAGATCACATTTCCGGCTTTGACCTGGAAGCGTCCGCGATCGCCCGCCTCTTCGTACCCGCCTGAAAGCACCAGGGCCGCGTACGCCGGCTGGTGCACGTGACGGCCGATGACGGCGGCGCGAATTGTCTGCCAGGTGCGCATCCACTCCATTATGCGCCGCGCGCGCCACAAGCTACACTCTTGAGATTGATGCTGCGCACCGTCCAGGCCACCCGCTATGTGACTCCGCTGCGCGAGGGCGGCTCGCTGCCCGCGCTCGTGGAGGCCGACGACCTGGGCCTCTACGTGTTGAAATTCACCGGCGCCGGACAGGGTCCCCTGGCCCTCGCCGCCGAAATCATCGCGGGCGGTATCGGGCGCGCGCTGGGGCTCAAGGTGCCGGAACTGGTCCTGGTGGAAGTGGACGCGGCCCTCGGACGCAACGAGCCCGATGCCGAAATCCGGGCCCTGCTCGGCGCCAGCATCGGCGTGAATCTGGGCATGGACTTCCTGCCCGGCTCGGTGATGTTCGACCCGGCCGCCGGCGACGCGGCCAGCCCCGAGATTGCTTCCACCGCGGTGTGGTTCGATGCGTTCGTCACCAACGTGGACCGCACGGCGCGCAATCCCAATCTGCTCTGCTGGCACAAGTCGTTATACTTCATCGATCATGGCGCGTCGATTTACTTCCATCACAACTGGAAGGACCCAGCCGTCAGCGCCCGCTCCCGGTTTCCAGCCATCCGTGAGCACGTGCTCCTGCCGCGCGCGGACCGCATCGAAGCGGTGGATGGTCCGCTGCGCGCGCGGCTGGGCGCCGCGCTATTCGCGGCCGTGCTCGAAGACATTCCGGACGCCTGGCTGCTGCCCGAACCCGGCGCGGCCACCCCCGCCGCCAAACGCGCCGGCTACGTCGATTACCTCGCCGCCCGCCTCGAGGCAGCGTCATTATTTGTAGAGGAGGCCATCGCGGCGCGCCATGCTCTCGTATGACTATGCGGTCCTGCGGATCGTCCCATCCGTCGAACGCGAGGAGTTTGTCAACGCGGGTGTGGTCCTGCAATGCCCGGAATCCGCGTTTCTCGATTGCCGTGTCCATCTGGACGAGCCTCGTCTGCGGGCGCTTTGGCCGGCGCTCGATCTCGACCTGATCCGGCAGCATCTGGAAGCCTTCCCCAGGATTTGCGCGGGCGACCCGGGCGCGGGACCCATCGCCAGGCTGTCGCGCCGCGAACGATTCCAGTGGCTGGCCGCTCCGCGCAGCACCATCATCCAGGTGTCGCCCGTGCATAGCGGCGTGTGCCAATCGCCGGCCTCCGCACTCGATGAGATCTTCCGCCGGCTGGTCCTGGCGTGACCGGCCAGGCGGGTCCTCCCGAAGAGCAAGCCGCCCTGCGCAAGCCACTGGGGCTGGGCGACCTGGTATTGGCGCAGGTGCTTTGTGTAGTGGGTTCCTCATGGGTGGGCATTGCCGCCAAACTGGGGCGCGCGCACGTAGCCTTCTGGGTTGGCGCGATGCTCCTGTTCTATCTGCCGCTGGCGGTGGTGGTGATCTGGCTGAATCGCCTGATGCCGCTCGAGGGCGGCCTGTATCAATGGGCTAAGCAGGGTTTCGGCGAGACGGCAGGCTTCCTCACCGCCTGGAACCTGTGGGTGTACGCGGTGATCGTGGCCGGCGCGATCATCTTCGTAGTGCCGACGGATCTTGCGTATATGATCGGCCCGGCGGCAGCCTGGCTTCCGGCCAGCAAACTGGGTACCGTGCTGCTGACCGGCACGATTATGGCGGCCATCGCGCTGGCGGCCGTGCGCGGCCTCGACGTCAGCAAGTGGCTGCACAATGTGGGCAGCATCCTGATCCTGCTGGCCTACGCCATCCTGCTGACCCTGCCGCTGTGGTCGCCGGTGCGACCGACGGCGCGCTACGAGGCGATTCCCTGGGCCCCGCCCAAACCCGATTGGTTCAGCCTGGCGATCTTCGGCCAGATGACGGTGGGCGCCCTGAGCGGCTTCGAATACGTGGCCATCCTGGCGGGCGAGTGCCGGGCCGCCGCGCGCTCGATCGGGCAATCGGTCATGATCTCGGCGCCGGTCATCTGCGTGATGTTCATCCTCGGCACCAGTTCGGTGCTGGCGTTTGTAGGCGGCCAGCCCATTAACGTGATAGGACCGATTCCCCAAACCATGCGCGCGGCGCTCGGCACTACCGGCGTGGGCGGTTGGGCGGCGCCCTTCGCCATCGGATTGGTGCTGGCGCGGGCCATCGCGGCCACCAGCCTGATCTTCACCGGGCTTACCCGCCTGCCTATGACCGCCGGCTGGGACCACCTGACGCCCGCCTGGTTCGCGCGGCTCCATCCCCGCTACGGTACGCCGGTCAACTCGATCCGGTTTGTGGCCGCGCTGGTGATGGCGCTGATTCTGTTGAGCATGCTGGGTGTGCGCGAGCAGGAAGCCAGCCAATTGCTGACGGATGCCTCCATCGCGCATTATGCGCTGGCTTATGTGGGCCTGTTTGCGCTGCCGCTGCTGGGCCGGAAGGCCTTTCGCGCCCGGCTGCCGCTGTGGGTGAAAGTGGCGGCTCTGGCCGGATTGCTTTCCAGCGCCGTCTCCCTGGCCATCGCGATCTATCCGATCGTGGACGTTACCAGCCGGATCGAATACGCGGCCAAGATCGCCGCGGTGGTCGTGGTGGCCAACGGATTGGGAGTGTTGATCTACCGTGGCGCACGCAGCGCGCAGCGTAAGACCTTTCGTTTACAGTTATAAGAACCTCAAAGTCTGAATATCGAGATATACTACATAGTGTAGTGCTTCTCAACAGTCGAGACGCCATTCCTCTATGTACACACGTCGAAGTTTTCTCCTAGGCGCGGCATCGGCGGGGCTGGCAACAGCCTTGCCGTCTACGCGCGCGTCGGACTGGCCCCAGTTTCGTGGACCGGAACGCAACGGCATCTCGAAAGAGACCGGACTGCTGCGCAAGTGGCCGGCAGCCGGACCGCGGCAACTCTGGTCGGTGCCCGTAGCCGAGGGCTATGCCGGCGCCGCGATCGTGGCCGGCCGCGTCTATCACCACGATTATGACGAAACCAAGTCCGAGTGGTCGATCAACTGCCGCTCGCTCGACGGCGGCAAACCAATCTGGCAGTTCCGCGAGCCGCGCGAAATCCGCCCGAATCATGCCATTACCCGTACTATTCCTGCCGTGGACGGCCGGTATGTCTGCTCCCTCGACCCCAAAGCTGTCCTCCATTGCCTGGACGCCCGCACCGGCAAACAGATCTGGCGTAAGAGCCTGGTCACGGAATACCAGGCCACCATCCCTTCCTGGTACAACGGCCAATGCCCGCTGCAGGAAGCCGACCGCATCGTGGTGGCTACCGGCGGCGCCGCCATACTGGTCGCGCTCGACAAAGCTACGGGCAAGGAAATCTGGCGCACTCCCAATCCGAATCAACGCCTGATGACGCACGCTTCGGTGATGCCCGCCATGCTCGGCGGCGTCCGGCAATATCTGTATGGAACCCTGCAAGGCCCATTGGGCGTAGCGGCCAAGGATGGCAAGCTCTTGTGGGAATATCCCCGCAAATTCAACGTGGCCGTGGCGCCTTCCCCCATCGCCGTAGACGCGGAACGGGTTTTCATGACCGCCAGTTACGATGCCGGCAGCGTGATGCTTCGGGTGCGGCGCGATGGCGCGGCTTTCAAGACGGAGTGCCTGTTCGACTGGAAGAACAACGAGTGGAATTCGGAAGTCCACACACCCATCGTGCACAACGGTCACATTTTCGCGGTGGGCAAGAAGAAGCGCGGCTTATTCACGTGCCTGGATTTAGACGGCAAGGAGGTTTGGTCGAGCCAGGCGAAAGCTTCGTTCGGTCTGGGCAGTTTCATGTTCGCGGACGGCATGTTCCTGGCGATGGACGGCAACAGCGGCAAACTGCATCTGATCGAGGCCAGCACCACCGCGTACAACGAAATAGCGGGCGCGCAAGTTCTTGCGGGCCAGGAAGTCTGGGCGCCCATGGCGCTATCGGACGGCAAACTGGTCTTACGGGATCTGTCCAAAATGATCTGCCTCGACCTTCGCGGGTAGAGGCGCGGGAGGAAAATGGCATGCAGTACCGGCAGATCGCAGTCATTGGCGGCAAAGGCCCGGGACCGGGGCAGTTTGGCGCGGCATTGCGCGGCATCGCGGTGGATGCGGCCGGAAATCTCTACGCCGCCAACGACGCCCAGATCACGGTTTTCGACGCATCCGGCCGGCTCCGGCGCCGCTGGTCCACGGCGCAACCGGTTCACGCGGTAGCGGTGGCCGGCGACGGCGCCGTATACACGGGGCAGATCCACCAGATTGAAGTCTTCGACGCTACGGGAAAACTCGTCCGCACCTGGCGCGACGACGCGCTGCTCGGGCGCGTTACGGCCATTGGCTTCGTCAATGGAGACGTACTGGCCGGCGATGCTACCGGGCGCGCCATCCGGCGTTTCGATTCGCAAGGCAAATTCCGCAACAACATCGGCCGCGATAATCCGTTGAACGGGTTGCTGATCCCCAACGGCGTGGTGGATTTCGGCGTGGACGCCCACGGTATCGTGCATGCGGCCAACCCCGGCAAGCACCGCGTAGAACGGTACACTCCCGACGGTGAATTACTCGGTCACATCGGGCATTTTCACGGCACCGACCCGGCGGGGTTCGGAGGCTGCTGCAATCCGACCAACGTCGCGGCCGGCGATCGCATCTACGTCACGGAGAAAGCCGGCCCGCGCGCCAAGGCCTACAGTTTCAACGGGGACCTGGAGGCCGTCATCGCATCGGATATCTTCGATGCCAACTGCAAAAATATGACCATCGCGGTGGATCGCCGCGGACGGGTGTACGTCGCCGACACCGTGAAACTTTCGATTTTTGTCTTTGAACAGGTGGCCGGATGAGCGATCGTTTCAGCAGGCGGGACTTACTGCACACAGCCGCGCGCGGCACGGTTCTGGCGACCCTTGGCGGCGGTGCCGGCTTCCTGGTCAAGAAAGCCCACGGACAGGTGGTCTGGCAGGTGGATTCGGCGCGCTGCCTCAATAGCCGGCTGGGCGAAGTTGGCGTGGCCGCTTGCAATCTCTGCACCACCGAGTGTGTCGTGGCGCTATCGGCGGTGCGGGCCGTGAACGATCACGCCCGCTGCGGCCGCTGCAACATCTGTCCGGCTTACTTCAACATCACCAGCGCGGTGGATGAGCGCGGATTACCGAGCGAGAAACTCTGCCCGCGGGACGCGATTAGGCGCAGGCCCATCGGCAAGGCCGACCCCGAAGATCCGGCCAACAATTTCTACGAGTACCTGATCGACGAAGAAAAGTGCGACGGCTGCGGCAAGTGCGTGATGCAGTGCAAGGAGCCGCTGGGCCTGGGATCGATCGTCCTCCGGATTCGTTACGACCGGTGCGTGGACTGTAACCGGTGCTCCATTTCCCGGGCGTGCCCAAAAGACGCCTTCGTGCGTGTGCCGGCCGGGCAGGCCCTGCCATGATCGCGGGTCGGGCGGCCAAGCCGGCTGAAAGCCGGCTGCGGGCAGGATTGCCCGCCCCACGGCGAGCGGTGTTGGCGCTAATACTCCTGGGGGCAGCCCTGACCGCGCAAACGATCCCTTACCAGCGCCCCGTGGACGAAGCTCCTCAGGAAAAGACCATCGGCGGCGGCTACCGCACACCCGCGGTGCAAAAAACCCTGCCGCGCAGTTCCTGGCTGCAGGTGCTCGACGTCGTGGTACTGGCGGCCGCGATGGGTGTTTCGTCCTGGCTGGTCCTGAAGCGCCGCAACCGCAGAGCGCTGGTCGCGTTGGCCGCCGGCTCGGTGGCCTATTTCGGCTTCTACCGTGAGGGCTGCGTCTGCCCCATCGGGTCGATTCAGAATGTCGCGGTGGCTCTGACGGACCCGCGCGCCTCTATCCCGATCGTGGTGATCGCCACTTTCTTCCTGCCCCTGGTAATGGCGGTCTTCTTCGGGCGCGCCTTCTGCGGGGGCGTGTGCGCATTGGGCGCCTTGCAGGAGTTGGTGCTGGTGAAACCCTTACAGGTGCCGCGGCGGCTGGACCGCGCCCTGGGCTGGCTGAAATACGTCTATCTCGCGCTGGCGCTGGTCTTCGTGTTGAGGCCGGCGGCTACGCGCGACTTCGTGATTTGCCGCTTCGATCCCTTCGTGGGATTCTTCCGGCGCACCGGCGCGCCGCATATGCTACTGATCGGCGGCGCCTTTCTGGCCGCGGGGATGTTCATCGGCCGGCCCTATTGCCGTTATTTGTGTCCTTACGGTGGGCTGCTGGCCTGGTGCGCGCGGCTGGCGCCCCGGGGCGTCACCATCACGCCCGACAAGGAACTGGACTGCGGTCTGTGTACCGGCGCCTGCCCTTATGGCGCCATCGAGAAGATGCGCGCCGTGCGCCGCAACTGCCTGTATTGTGCCCGCTGCTACGCGGCGTGCCCGCGCGACGGGGAGTTGGCGCATGCCAGGGCGCAACTGGTGAAGTTGTCATGACCGCGCGCCTCTGGACAGCGGCCGCCGGCGCCGTAGTGGCGGCGTGCGTGGCCATCCTGCTCGCCGATTATGCGGTAGCCGCCCGGCGGGCTCCGCGGGACGACCAACTCATCAAGAGCCTGCAGCTCCAGGTAAAGTCCGATGCGGCCCTTTCATCAAACCTTGCCGCCGAACAAAAACGCGTGACGGCGGCCCGGCGCGCACGAAAATCCAGGGACAATGCCGTGGCCTGGCTGTTGATCGCCGCCGCCGGCGCATTCCTCACGCTGGCCAAACAAGCGGTTCAGTTGCGCGCTCCGGCCGCGCCGGCGCCACGCGCCGTGCGGCAGGCGCCAGCCACGGCCAGGTCCGCACGGCTTGGCGCGGCGCCGGCCCTAGACCTCGCCTTCGTCGATGAGCTGGTATCCAGTTATGGCACAGGCAAAGAAAACGCCATCGCCTTGCTTCAGGCCATCCAGAACCACTACCGCTACCTGCCCGACGAAGCCCTCCGCAGACTTTGCGAGCGGACCGAAATCACGCCCGCGCAACTTGCCGGCACGTCGTCGTTCTATGGACAGTTCCGCGGCACGCCGGTGGGCAAGCACCTGGTGCGGGTCTGCCACGGCACAGCTTGCCACGTCGCCGGAGCTCGCCAGATTACCGACGAGTTACGCCGGTATCTCGCCATCCCCGAGAATGCCGACACCGACACCGCCCGCATGTTCACTCTGGGCGAAGTCGCCTGCCTGGGCTGCTGCAGCCTGGCGCCCGTGCTGATGGTGGATGGCCACACCGAGGGCCGGCTGACGCCATCGGGCGCCAGCGCCGCTTTGGCCCACATCGAGGAGACCGAGACCGCATGAAGCGGCCAGCCGTACAAGTCCGGATCGGACTCGGGTCTTGCGGCGTGGCCAGCGGCGCGGAGCCCGTGCTGGCCGTGCTGCAGAAGGCCGCGCACGTCAAGACAGTGGGCTGCAACGGGATGTGCTACCGGGAACCGCTCGTCCAGGTGGTGGAACCTGGCGGGCGCGTCACCCTCTATAGCAATGTCACCGTGGAAACCGCCCGGCTGATCGTTCGCCGGCACGTGCGGCCGCGCTGGATGGGCCGTGCGGAGGAGCCCGCCGCCGACACTTCGCTCGCCAAACAAAAACGAATCGTCCTGGAGAATTGCGGCGAGATCGATCCGCTGAACATTGGCGATTACCTGGCGCGCGACGGCTACCAGGCGCTCGCCCGCTGCCGCACGCAACTGTCGCCGGAGCAGGTGATCGCAGCCATCGCCGAATCCGGCTTGCGCGGCCGGGGCGGGGCGGGTTTTCCCACTGGCCGCAAATGGGCGATCGGACGGGCGCAAGCCGGCCCTATCAAATATGTGGTCTGCAATGGCGACGAAGGAGACCCCGGCGCATTCATGGATCGCGCCGTGCTCGAATCCGACCCGCACCGCGTGCTGGAAGGCCTGGCCATCGCGGCCTACGCAATCGGCGCGGCCGAAGGCTACTTGTACATCCGCGCCGAGTATCCGCTGGCGGTGCGTCACGTGCGCGCCGCGATTGCCGAAGCGCGCGCCCGCGGATACCTCGGTTCCCTGCAATTGGAAGTACGCGAGGGCGCCGGCGCTTTTGTCTGCGGCGAGGAGACTGCGCTGATCCAGTCGCTCGAAGGGAAACGCGGTACGCCCCGGCTCAGGCCGCCCTATCCGGTGGAACGCGGCTTCCGCGGCCGGCCCACCATCATCAATAACGTCGAAACGCTCGCCTGTGTGCCGTGGATCATGCGCCACGGCGCGGCCACCTTCGCGGCCTACGGGACCGCGGGCAGCCGGGGAACCAAGGTCTTCGCGCTGGCCGGAAAGATCAACCGCGGCGGACTGGTGGAAGTTCCCATGGGCATCACCATTCGCGAAGTCGTCGAGGAAATCGGCGGCGGTATCAAGAACGGCCGCCGGTTCAAAGCCGTGCAACTCGGCGGTCCTTCCGGCGGGTGCATTCCGGCCCGCCTCGCGGACACGCCCATCGATTACGATGCGCTGGCGCAGACCGGCGCCATCATGGGATCGGGCGGGCTGGTGGTGCTCGACGACCGCGACTGCATGGTGGACATCGCCCGCTTCTTCCTGAAATTCACGCAAGCGGAATCCTGCGGCAAATGCACCTTCTGCCGTGTCGGCACGAAGCGTATGCTCGAAATACTGGACCGGCTCTGCGAAGGAAACGGGCGCCGCGACGATCTCGAAAAGCTGGAAACCCTGGCCGATTACGTCAGCCGCGGCAGCCTGTGCGGCCTGGGCCAGACCGCGCCTAACCCGGTCACCACCACGCTGCGGTATTTCAGAGAAGAATACGAGGCCCACTTACACGAAAAGCGCTGCCCGGCGGGCCGCTGCCCTGCCCTGATCCGCTATCGCGTGACGGACGATTGCATCGGCTGCACCCTGTGCGCGCAAGCTTGCCCCGTAGGCGCGATCGCTTATCGTCCCTACGAAAAGCACGCCGTGGACGAGCGTCTTTGCACCCGTTGCGACATGTGCCGCCAGGCTTGCCGGGACGACGCGATCGAGGTGCTCTGAGCAATGGTGACGCTCATCATCGACGGCCGGCGGGTCACCGTGGAGCCCGGCGCCACGGTGCTGGCTGCCGCCCAGTGGCTGGGCATCCGCATCCCCACCATGTGCCATGTCCCCGGGATCGAGCCCGCCGCCTCCTGCTTCGTGTGCGCGGTGCAAATCGAAGGACGGCGCACGTTGTCGCCCGCCTGCGCCATGCCCGTGGCCGAAGGCATGGTTGTTTCGACGAACAGCCCGGACGTGCGCGCCGCCCGGAAAGTGGCGCTGGAACTGCTTCTGTCCGACCACGCCGGCGAGTGCGTGGCGCCCTGCGCGGCCCGCTGCCCGGCCGGTCTCGATATCCCCGGCTTCGTCCACGGTATTGCCACGGGCGACAACGGCCGCGCCATGCAGGCGATCGCCGAACGCCTGGCGCTGCCCGGTTCTCTGGGGCGCATCTGCCCGCGACTCTGCGAAGAAGGCTGCCGCCGCTGCGATCTCGATCAGGGTCTGGCCATCGGCGCGCTGCATCGGTACGCCGCCGATCTGGACCTTTCCGCCGGCGACCCGTATATGCCGCCGTGTGCGCCGGCTACGGGAAAGACCGTGGCCATCGTGGGCGCCGGGCCCGCGGGGCTCTCGGCCGCCTGGTTCCTCCTGCGGAAAGGCCACGCCTGCAAGTTGTTCGACGCGCATCGCCTGCCGGGGGGAATGCTCCGTTACGGAATCCCCGCCTATCGGCTGCCGAAGGACGCGCTCGACGCGGAGATCGCCGTTATCGAAAGGCTGGGCGCGCGATTCCATATGGGCGCACGCTTGGGCCGGGACTTCACGCTCGGCGAACTGCGGCGGGGGCACGACGCGGTCTTTCTGGCAATCGGAGCGCAGCGCGCACAAGAGCTCCGCTGCGCGGGCGAGGAGTATGCCCTGCCCGGCATAGAGTTCCTGCAACGGGCCGCGAATGGCAACCCGCCCCCGCTAGGCGCCACAGTCCTGGTGGTCGGAGGCGGCAACACGGCGATGGATTGCGCCCGGTCCGCCGTGCGCCTGGGCGCGCAAAACGTTCGCATTCTCTATCGCCGCAGCCGGTCCGAGATGCCTTGCGCGATGGACGAAGTGGAAGCCGCCGAAGCCGAAGGCGTGCACATCGATTTCCTGGTGGCGCCGGTGCGCCTCGATAAGACCGCGCACGGTCTGCAGGTGACTTGCCGGCGCATGTCGCTGGGCGAGCCGGACGAATCCGGGCGGCGCAGGCCGGTCTGGGTGGATGGCTCCGCTTTCGAGATCGCGTGTTCCACGCTCATCGCGGCCGTTGGCCAGGCCGTCGAGTGCGCGCTGGCCGAGCGCGAAGGGCTGCAGGTGACCGCGTGGGGTATTGCCGCCGATGAACGGACGCTCGCCACCAATCTGGACGGGGTCTTCGCCGGTGGAGACGCAGTCCTGGGAGCGGATCTGGCGGTGCGAGCCGTGGCGGCCGGCAGGATCGCGGCCACCTCGATCCACCAGTACCTGAGTGGCGAACCTGTGGCCGGCGAACCGTCCAATACCGGCATCGCCATGCGGCCCATCGACGATGCCGAGCGGGCCGCTATTTTCCGCGCGATCGAGAAATCCCCTCGTGTACCGGTTCCGCGCATTCCAATGGAAAAGCGCCTGGCCGGCTTCGACGAGGTGGAAGGCGGCTTGCCGCCGGACGACGCCGCCCGCGAATCCCGCCGCTGTCTGACCTGTGGGTGCAGCAAGCAGGATTGCTGCCTGGTACGGACGCTGGCGAATGAATACGACGTGGACGTCTACCGTTTCGCCGGTGCGCGGCGGCGCTTCTCGCGGGATCTATCGCACCCCGAGATCGTCTATGAACCGGGCAAATGCATCAGTTGCGACGCCTGCGTGCGCATCGCCGCCGCGGCGGGCGAAACGCTCGGCTTGGCCATGATCGGCCGCGGTTTCGACGTCGCCGTGGCAGTGCCGTTCGGCCTACCGCTGTCGGAGGGGCTGCGCCATGCGGCCGAGCGCTGCGCCCAGGCTTGCCCGACCGGCGCATTGTCGTTGCGCACCGCGCGCGCCTGTGACGCCTGTTCCCGCGGCGCTACCGGGTGATCCCCACCTGCGTCAGCAGCCAGGCATATTCGAATGCCTGGTCTTTCATGCGGTCATAGCGGCCGGAGGCGCCCCCGTGGCCCGCGGGCTCCATCTTGATCTTGAGCAGCAGCGGTGTATCGTTGGTCTTCAGGGTTCGCAGGCGGGCCACATACTTGGCGGGCTCCCAGTACATGACCTGGCTGTCGTTGAAGCTGGTAGTGACCAGGATGGCGGGATAGGCGCGCTTTTCCAGATTGTCATACGGGCTGTACGTCTTCATGTAGTCATACGCGTCTTTCTCGTTCGGATTACCCCACTCCAGATACTCGCCGACAGTCAGCGGCAGCGACGCGTCCATCATGGTATTCATCACGTCCACGAAAGGCACCGCGGCGTGGACGGCGTGGAACAGGTCCGGCCGCATATTGACGACGGCGCCCATCAGCAGGCCACCGGCGCTGCCGCCTTCGATCACCAGCCGCTCCTTCGAGGTCCACTTCTGCGCGATCAGATACTCGGCGCAATCGATGAAGTCCCAGAACGTGTTCTTCTTTTTCATCAACATGCCGTCCTCGCGCCATTTCTCCCCCCTCTCGTTGCCGCCGCGGATGTGGGCGATAGCGTAGGCCATGCCGCGATCGAGCAGGCTCAGGCGGTTGCTGGAAAAGGTCGCGGGCGTGCCGAAGCCGTAGGAACCATAACCGTAAAGGAACAGCGGAGCATGCCCGTCACGCATGAAACCCTTGCGGTAAACGATGGAGACCGGCACCTTCACTCCGTCGCGCGCGGTGGCCCACAGGCGCTCCGAGACATACTGGGTGGGATCATAGCCTCCCAGTACCTCCTGCCGTTTCAGCAGCGTGGACTGGGCGCCGCGGACGTCGTAATCGAAGACGCTGGGAGGCGTGATGAAGCTCTGATAGTTGTAGCGATAGGTCTTCGAGGTGAACTCGGGCGTGGGCCCGGGCGATGCAGTGTAGACCGGCTCGGGAAACGGGACGGCCGTCCATTTGGCGCTGTGGAAGTCAAACACGCGCAGGCGGTCGAGGGCGCGCGAGCGTTCCCTCGCGACCGCAAAATCCTGAAACAGGTCGATGCCTTCGATCAGCACATCGTCCTGCTGCGGGATGAAGACCTTCCAGTTCTTGCGCGCCGGATTGCTTTCGGGCGCGGTCATGATGGCGAAATTGCGGCCATCCTTGTTGGTCCGGATATAAAAGAGATTGTCGCGGTGGTCGACGTAGTATCGATGCTTCTTTTCGCGCGGCAGGAAGACCGCGAACTGGCTCTGGGGGCGATCCGCGCGCAGCCAGCGAAACTCGGTGGTGTCCTTGCTGTCGATGCCCAGCAGGATATATTTCTTGTCGCGCGTTTTCTCCAGGCGGATGTCGTAGAGCTCGTCTTTCTCTTCGTAGATCGGCTCGAAGGAGACGCCACCCAGGGTGTGCCGCCAGAGTTTGTCGGAACGCTTGGTGACAGCGTCCTCGGTGGTGAGGAAGAGCGTGTGGTTGTCCGCGGCCCACTCCACCGAATCTACGCGCTCGGTGGTATCCGGCAGCGTCTCGCCGGTGCGCAGATTCTTCACTTGTAGTCCGTACTGGCGGAAGCCCGTAAAATCGACGGTGTAAGCCAGTATCGTCTGATCGTCGCTGACCACGAAAGCGCCGAGGCCGACGAACTTATGCGTCTTGGCGAGTTCGTTGGCATCGAGCAGAACCTCTTCCTGCGCTTCCATGCTGTCTTTACGGCGGCATTGAATGGGGTACTGTTTGCCCTCTTCGGTGCGCGCATAATACATGTAATCGCCGCGCCGGACGGGCACCGACAGGTCGGTCTGTTTCACGCGGCCCAGCATCTCTTTGTACAGCGCATCCTGGAAGGGCGTGAGACCGGCGGTCATGGTTTTGGTATAGGCGTTCTCGGCTTCCAGGTAGGCGACCACCTTGGGATTGGACTTCTCGCGCAGCCAAAAGTAGTTGTCGACGACCGTGGCCCCGTGGCGCATTTCACGATGATCTTCGGTAGGAGCCACCGGTGGGTCCGGCTCGGCCGCGCCGGCGATCAAGCCGCTCAGGAAAAGCAGGGGTAGAGCCAGTTGGGCGATCTGATGGATCTGGGCAGGACACATGCAGCCGATTATAGCTGGAAGACGCCGGCCGTTTGCCTTTTAGCGGCCGCCCGCGCGTCCCAGATAATTCCCGTATCCGACGACCACGGTGGAAGCCACCAGCACGAACAGGCTCATCGCAACCAGCCACCGGGTGCGTGTGCCGACGCCCTTCCACTCTTTGAACGCGATGCCCCACAGGGTGCTGAAGATGATGATGCTGGCCATGTGCAGCGTCCAACTGGAGAACTTGAAGACGCCCATCTGGGTTTCGCCCATAGTGTAAAAGAAGAACTGCATATACCAGGTGGTGCCGGCGAGAGCGCAGAAACAGTAGTTTGCCAGCATGGGGGCTTTTTCGGATTGCGCGGGCGGATCGGCCAGCGCTACGGCCATTTCCTCGCCGGGCGCGTCGATGGCGGTTTCGAGGATCGGCTCGGCGGCGCGCGCGGGCACTTCGCCGCGAACCCGGGAGGTGAAGTACTGATAGCCGGTGCGGTTGCGAATGTTCAGCACCAGGCACCAGATAAAGTTGGTCGTGAAACCTCCGACCAGAACCACCACCAGCACGGGAAGGCCCTGCCACAAGGGCGGCGTTCCATGGCGCAGCGTGATCTGTTTGATGGGATCTCCGGCCGCCAGTCCGTAAGCGAAGCAGGCGCTCATGATGCCGCAAAAAGTGGCCACCAGCAGACCTCGCTTCAGGCTGAACTCGCGGATGGCGGCGCGCTTCTGTTCCTCCGACAATTCGCGCTCCTTAGAGATTCCCGCCGCGCCTGCAAAGGCGATACCGGCTAAGCAAAATGCCACGCCCACCAGGATGACCTGACCGGAATGGGTGCCGAGGACCATGCTCGAGAACTCGCCGCGGAAGATCGGCGGCAACAAAGTGCCGAAGGCCGCCGTGTATCCGAGGGCCACCGCCATACCGAGCGAGAGTCCCAGGTAGCGCATGGTTAGGCCGAACGTGAGGCCGCCCGTTCCCCATAGCACACCGAAAACATACGCCCAAAAGAGGCTGCCGCCAGGGGTTTCGCGCAGCACCGCGAACAGATCGTGGGTCATGGTGAGGGCCAGCAGCCATGGCACGATGATCCAACTGAAGATTCCGCCGGCCAGCCAATACGTTTCCCACGCCCATTGTTTGACGCCGCGAAAGCCCAGATAGAAACTGGCGGAGGCGAGGCCCCCGAGCCAGTGAAGGAAGACTCCCAACATGGGATTTGGTGTCATAGAGGTAAGCCCGAGTGTAATCAGAAGGGGCGGTAAGGTCAAATAGCCCCGGACGCGTTGACGGCGCCGGTGGGTGTAGAATAGTGAGCCGATGAGGAACGGAACTGCGTACTGGTTGCTTACGGGCCTGCTGGCTGCATGGTTGACTTTGGCTGGTTTGCTGGATATCGCGGGCCTACAGGCGACGCGCGATATCATGCGCACGCTGCATTATCCGGACTACATGCTCCTGATCCTGGGACCGGCTAAGTTACTGGCGGTTCTGGCTCTGCTTTATCCCAAGACCCGCTTGCTGCGGGAGTGGGCCTATGCCGGAATCACGATCGACGCATTGGGCGCGTTCACGTCGCATTGCGCGGTACACGACGAACTTTCCCGCGTGGCCGCTCCTCTGCTGATGCTGGCGATTGCGGCGGGCAGCTACCTGCTTCGGCCGGACGCGTTCCGGCTGCGCGCGGGCTAGTGTCCGCCCTCCGGGTACAATGAGGATGCATGGACCAGCGCCGCATGTGCCCGAGTTGCCGGGCCTTCATTACCAGCAACGATAAGGTTTGTCCCTACTGCAACGAACGGGTTGGGCCGCGGGCTGCGGAGCGGCGCGATCCGGGCGCCATCCTGGGCGGCTTCATTCCGCACGCGCGGTTCGTGACGATGCTCATCCTCACCATCAACGTCGGCCTCTATCTGGCGACCGTGGTATTCAGCCAGCGGAATGCGCAGGGCGGCGGCTTCATGAGTGTGGACGGGCAGACCCTATTGGCATTCGGGGCCAAGTACCGGGTCGCCATTCTAAACTACGGCCAGTGGTGGCGGCTGGTAACGGCCGGGTTCCTGCACGGCGGACTGCTGCACATCGGGATGAATTCGTGGGTGTTATTCGACCTGGGCGCGCAGGTGGAAGACGTGTATGGCGCCAGCCGGCTGATCGTCGTTTATTTCATGGCTACCGTGTTTGGATTTTTGCTCAGCACGTTTTGGACGGCGGCGTTATCGGTGGGCGCATCGGCCGGTATCATGGGCCTGATCGGGGCGATGATCGCGCTGGGTGTGCGGAATAGAAACTCGTCAGCCGGCGCGGCGATGCGCGGCATGTACGTGCGCTGGGCGGTTTACGTGTTCATCTTCGGGCTGCTGCCGGGGCTGAATATCGACAACGCGGCGCATCTGGGCGGGCTGGCGGCGGGGTTCGGGGTCGCCTACATCGCGGGCACGCCACGCGTCGAGACGGCCTGGAGCGAGCGGCTTTGGCGCGGAGCGGCCGCCGCCTGCGTGGCGATAACAGCCGGATGTTTCCTAATGATGTACTTGTGGTTTTCGAGCAATGCGCAATAAGATAAAGTTGATGCGACTCAAATTTGTCCTCCCGGCTGTGCTGATAGGCGCGGGCTTGTTGTTGCCCGTGCAGACGCCGGCCTCGGCAAAGACCAGCTACAAACAACATAAGTACAAGAAATTCAAGACCCGCAAGTTCAAGGCCGGCAAAGGGTTTAAGGGCCACAAGGTGGCTAGGCACAAGGTCGCCAAACACTAGCCGGAGACAGTCCGCCGCGGTCAGAAGACGATCACGGCGCGGCCCAGAATCTCGCCCCGGCGCATCTTTTCGAGAAGCGCGGGGGTTTCTTCCAGCCCATGCGTTTCGACGTGCGCGCAGCCGATGCCGGATTGCGCCAGGCGAAAAACTTCCTGCAAGCCCTCCCGGGTACCCAAATAGCTGCCGCGGATCGAGATTCCCTTCAGGACCGTATCCACCATCGGTAATTCGTATTGACTGGTCGAGAGGCCCGAGGCGATCAGGGTGCCGGTACGCTTAAGCGACCGGAAAGCCTGCTGGATCGCCACGGCTGCGCCGGTCAGGACGATGGCTGCATCCGCGCCGCCCCATTGTTTTTGCAGCGTGCGGCCGGCATTTTCCGCCAGCACCGCCAGATCCGCGCCGAGCGCGCGGGCCATTTCCAGCTTGCTTTCGGAGACGTCCACGGCGGCCACCCGTAAACCGAGATGACGGGCGTATTGTATGGCCAGATGTCCCAATCCGCCCATACCGAAAAGGGCAACCGACTGGCCGGGAAGCAAGGCCGCCTCTTGCAGCGCACCGTAGGCGGTCCAACCGGCGCAGCACAGGGGGGCGGCTTCGGCGGCAGGCAGTTCATTGGGGATGCGCACCAGCAGCGGGGCCGGCATCACGGCATAGCCCGCCAGGGCGCCATGCACGGTGTATCCGAAATTGAGCTGCCGTCCACAGTAACGTTCGCGGCCGGTTCGGCACAGATCGCAGGCGCCACAGGTAGAGGCCAGAAATGTGACGCCGGCGCGATCGCCGATGGCGAAGCCCGTCACACCCGCGCCCATCGCCTCGATCCGGCCGACGCCTTCGTGCCCTAAGACAATCGGCGCGCGCGGCAGTTTCTCCAACGAGGCGACAAACAGATCGGAGTGGCACAGGCCGCAGGCTTCCATGCGGATGAGCACCTCGCCGGTACCCGGTTCGGCGACCGGCATGGAGGCTACCGTTACGGCTCCCCGCGGCTCGGTGAGGATTGCAGCCCGCGTACGCGATGGCGCGGTCATACCAAAGCCGCCTGCGCGACTTTGGACAACCCGGCGGCATTCCAGGCGTCGAAGCCTCCGGTCACATTCATCACCCGGCTGAATCCGGCGCGGCGCAGCAGGCTGGCGGCTATGGCGCTGCGATATCCGCCCTTGCAATGCACGACAACGGGGCGGGCAGGATCCAATTGGCCGACCGCGGCGGGAAATTGGTTCAATGGCAGCAGGAGCGCGCCGGCGATATGCCCGTCGTCCCATTCGGCCGGACGCCGCACATCGGCGATCTGCAAAGCCGCGTCTTCGCGCCGGAGGCGGTCAAGGTCCTGTACGGTGATATGGGGCAGGCGCCCGACCGGGCGATTTGCCCGCCGCCAGGCTTCGATGCCGCCCGCCAGATATCCGGCCACGCGCTCGATGCCGACGCGCGCCAGCCGCATCCGCGATTCGACGGCGCAATCTGGGTTCTCCGCGAGCAGTACGAGATCGGCCTCCAGACCCAGCAGCGCGCCCGCCCACGAGGCGAACTGGCCCGCGAGAGGAATGTTCACCGATCCGGGAATGTAGGCCGCAGCGAATGCGGTATCCGGGCGGGTGTCGAGCACCAGCGCACCGGATTGCCGGAGCCGTGCAAACGCATCCACGGTGAGCTCCGGCATGCTCGGTAACTCGCCCAACGCCGGCGCGCCAGTGCGATTGATTTCCGCATCGCGCGCGAAATAGGCGGGGCGATCGGGTAGCGTTTCAGTCAGCAGGCGGACGAATTCATCGCGAGTGGCGGCCTGCAGAGCGTAGTTCGTCCGGCGCTGTTCGCCGATGGTGGAAGAGCGTTCGGTGCTGAGCTGGCGTCCACAGAGGGAGCCGGCGCCGTGCGCGGGGTAGACGCGCAGATCGTCCGGCAGGCGCAGCAGCTTCTGGTGCAAGCTGTCGTACAGAAACCCGGCAAGCTGTTGGGGTGTGTATCCAGGCGAGAGATCCGGACGCCCCACGTCGCCAATGAATAACGTGTCGCCGGTCAGCACCGCGCAGGGGTCGGGGGAGCGGTCCAGATCGGTGACCAGAACGCAGAGGCTCTCCAGGGTGTGACCCGGCGTTTCGAGGAATTGTAGGTGGCAGCGGCCGAAGCGGATCTCATCGCCATCGCGAACCGCAACATGCGGGAATTGCGCGCCGGCGCTAGCGCCGACGTAGATCTGCGCGCCGGTGCGGGCGGCTAGCTCGCGGTGGCCGGAAACGAAGTCGGCATGCAGGTGAGTCTCGATCACATACGCGATGCGCAGGCCGTTCAGGCGCGCGGCTTCCAGGTAGATCTCGACGTCGCGCTGCGGATCGACGACCACGGCGATTCCTTCGGAACCAGCCATATAGGAGGCATGCGCCAGGCAACCGAGATAGAACTGTTCGAAGTACATAAGTGGCCTCCTTGGGCCGTTCCAGCCGATTATAAAACTGTTGGGGACCGGTGCGCGAGCGCGGGCGGCCGGGGTCTCAGGGTCCTACCCGAGCGGCAAAATAAAAGGCTGAAAAAGGGGCCGCTTATGATAGACTACCCAAAGCGCAGACCGCGCCGGGGGGATATTCAGTTGACGAATTCCACAGTCTGGCAGGCACTTAGCTTGCTGCTTTGCCCTCTTCTGGCTGTGCCGCAGATGGCGCAAGATGCCGAGCCGCCCACGCAACTGAACATCGTGATTGTGGAGGGCGAAGGGGCGGTGAATAACCTACGCCAGCGCGTGGTGCGCGAGCCTATCGTGCGCGTGGAAGACCAGAACCACAAGCCGGTGGCGGGCGCGGCCGTGAGCTTTCTGCTGCCCGGCAACGGGGCCAGCGGCACATTCGCGAACGGCGCGAAGCTGCTGACCGTCACTACGGACGCCAATGGCCAGGCCGTGGCGAAGGGTATCAAAACTAACAATGTGTCGGGACAATACCAGATTCAGGTGACCGCGTCGGTTGGAAAAGTCACCGCGACAGCGGTGATTGGGCAGGTAAACGGGGCGGCTGCGGCGGCCGCGGGGGCGGCTGCAGGAGCGGCTATTTCGACGAAACTGATCGTCATTCTGGCGATCGCGGGTGCAGCCGTAGCCAGCGGCACCGCAATCGCTTTGACTCGAGGCGGAAGCAGCAGCAGCGCCACGGCAATCTCGCCCGGCACGGCAACCGTTGTGGCGCCCCATTAGAGGACGCAGCGGAGGGTGGTTGTGGGTAAGAATTTGGGACGGGGACACTTGCAAATGTTAAGAGGCGCTACGCGGGAGGGTTTGTCAAGGGGCTTTTGGCTGGCGGTCGTGGGGCTAATAACAAGCGCCGCGGCGTTGGCTCAGTTTCCCAGTTTCTCGGAGTTCCCGGTGCCGACCGCCAACAGCGTCCCCGGCTGTATCGCTGCGGGACCAGACAGCGCTTTGTGGTTTACGGAATCCGCTGAATTCGCCAACAACATCGGACGCATCACGACGGCCGGTGCGGTTACCGAATACCCTATCCCGACGATTAATAGCGGGGCCGCTTGCATCGCTACCGGGCCGGACGGCGCACTGTGGTTCACCGAGCAGAACAGTAACAAGATCGGGCGAATCACCACAGCCGGAGCGATTACGGAGTTTCCCGTCCCAACTGCGAACTCGCAGCCTGTAGGCATTACCGCGGGGCCGGACGGTGCACTCTGGTTTACCGAATACGCCGGTAACAAGATTGGGCGCATTACCACGGCCGGTGCGTTTACCGAGTATCCTGTGCCGACCACGAACGCGGAGCCTAACGCGATTACCGCGGGCCCGGACGGCGCGTTGTGGTTTACCGAATTCGCCGGCAACAAGATTGGAAGCATCGCCACCAGCGGCGGCGCCCCTGCCGAGTATACGGTCCCCACCGCGTTTTCAGGTCCGTCGGGCATCGCCGCGGGGCCGGATGGCGCGCTGTGGTTTACGGAATTTGACGGAAACAAGATCGGGCGTATCACCACCAGCGGCGGGACACCCGCCGAGTATCAGGTTCCAACGGGGGGCGCAGGTCCCTTGGGGATCACCTCGGGGCCGGACGGGGCGCTGTGGTTTACGGAGAACAATGGAAACAACCTCGGGGCGATTACACCGAATCCGGTATCGGTTCCGGTCGTCGTGGAGTTTCCCGTGCCAGACTCTCCCGGGAGCCCCAACGGGATCAGCGTAGGGCCGGACGGTGCGTTGTGGTTCACCGACGACGGGGCCAATAGTATCTTCCGGACCGCGATTGTAGCCACCAGGCCGAAGCTGTCGATCTTTACCAATTCCCCTTTGCCGGACGGCTCGGTGGGAGTTATATACAATGAAACCCTTTCCGCCACCGGCGGAACACCGTTCTATAACTGGTCGGTTAGTGCCGGCGCGTTGCCCACCGGACTGTCGCTCAACTCCGGCAATGGCCTGATTACGGGCGTGCCCACGGTGAGCGGTCCGTTTGCTTTCACCGTCCAGGTTGCCGATGATGCCGGCGGATTGGCGACGAAGGCGTTCAGTTTGACCATCGATGCGAACGGTGTCACCGACTTCCCGCTCACGGGCTCGTTGGGTTTCGGCGGCATCACAGCCGGATCGGATGGCGCGTTATGGTTTAACGACGTTGTTTTCGGCCAACCGGACACCGTTCAAGCGGGGCGGATCACGACGGCGGGCCAGTCCAGCGCTTTCGACATCACTACCTGTAATTGCGGTTCTATTGGCGGAATCACGACCGGCCCGGACGGCGCGCTATGGATGGCGGCCGGCACGAGTCTCGGGAGGATCGCTACTGCCGGCACGCCCGTCAACGTGTACCCCGCTGGAAACGACAACGTCCAGGGAATCACGACGGGCCCGGATGGCAACCTGTGGTTTACCGCAAATCCAGTCACCGGATCGGGTACGGTAGGGGTGATGAACACGAGTGGGACCGTGCTTGCGTCCTATCCGATCTCAGGTCATTCGGCTCCCACTAATAACTACCTTGGTTACATCACGACAGGCTCCGACGGCGCGCTGTGGTTTACGGAATCGGTTGGATACATCGGCCGCATCACCACAACGGGCGCGATCACCGAGTATCCCGTGGATGCGCAGCCTTTCGCGATCGTGGGCGGACCGGACGGCAATCTCTGGTTTACCGACTTCAATGGGGCAATCTGGCGAATCACCACGAGTGGTGTGACCACCGCCTATCCAGTGCCGACCCCGGAAAGTTCGCCCTCTGGGATAGCCGTTGGGCCAGATGGCGCCCTGTGGTTTACAGCGTTCATTTCCAATCCGGAACTAACAGTTGCGGGACTGATTGGACGAATCACAACCAGCGGTGCGATTTCAGAGTATCCAATTCCAGACGCCAGTGTCGATGTGATTCCCGACGGCGCGATTACCGCCGGGCCGGACGGCGCCCTCTGGTTTCCGCTGGATGTGTTCGAGGGCGATATCTCGAAAAAGGCTTCTAAGACCTCGCCGCGAAGCCGCCTAGTAAAACGGCAAGAAGGCACCTTCGAATACATCGGACGGCTTCTGCCGGCCCCCACCTTGACGTCCATGAACCCGAGCAGCGGCGCGTTCGGATTCAACGTGCCGGTGGTGCTGACCGGATCGAGCTTTGTCCCGGGCGCCACAACCGTGAACGTGGGTGGATCCGGCGAAGGCCTCGTCACCGTGACGAATGTCACAGTAGTCAGCCCGACGCAGATCACGGCTACATTTGAAATCCCGTCAAGCCTTGGCCTGACCACGTTCCCTGTCACGGTAACTACATCCTCGGGTACCAGCGCGCCTTTGACCTTTACGGTGACCGCGCCGCCGCCGCCGCCCAGCCTGCTCTCCATCAGTCCGGCGAGCGGAGTGGAAGGCACCAGCGTTCCCGTAGTGCTGACCGGCGCCAACTTTACAACCGGACCTACGATCATCGGCACGAACTTCGTGGACAATTACAACCAGCTTGTGCCACTCACGCCGAACCCCACGCCCGTCGATAACGGTCAGCTCACGGTAACTTCGACGGTATTTCCCGATCCCACGGATCCGACTTCACAGTGGGTGGATTTCAATTTCCAGTCCGTCAGCGGGGGGTCGCTGGCTTCGAATCCTAACGGGTTCTGGCAGGTCTATCTCACCGACATCCCGGAGACGCTACCGGGAGCCTTCACCGGCCTGCAGTTTTATTGGACGACCAACGGCGTGGCTGCGCCCAACATCACCCCCATAACGGGTGAGCCTCCGGTGGCGACCAATCTGATCAACCCATCGTTGGGACTGGTATACGGAAGCACTTTTTCGGGCGGTTCGCCCATATCGCAACTCAATGTGTTCGTGGACCTGAGCGGGTACGCAAACGCGTTGCAGTCCGGGAGCATGAACCCGGCTACGATCAACGGCTTTCATATCGCCGCACGCACTACCGGCGGCGTATTCGGACCCGCGGTGTCGACCGGCAACCCGGGTGTGACTGTCAGCAACTTGAACCAGGTCAGCGCGACCGAGATCACGGCCGTTTTCAATATCGCGCCGAACGCGGCATTGGGCCCGGGCACCGTCACGGTTTCCACTCCGCAAGGGACCAGCCTTTCAACCATCCCAGTGACGTTTACGGTGCTGCCACCCGCACCTACGCTCCTCTCGATCAGCCCGCCCGCCGGAACGGTTGGAACGGCGGTAGGCGTCACCTTGACCGGCACCAACTTCGTCACGGGCGGTACGACCGTGAACGTCACCGGCGGTGTGACCGTCAGCAACGTCGTCGTAACCAGCGGCACGCAACTCACCGCGACGTTCACCATTCCCGCGTCGGCCACTCCGGGGCCGGTCAGCGTAAGCGTATCTACGGCGGGCGGCACGTCCGGTTCCGTGGTCTTCACCCTCAATGAAGGCCTGACCATCACTACCACCTCGCCTTTGCCCAACGGTACCGTGGGCGTTTTCTATTCGCAAGGCATCACGGCTACAGGCGGTACTTCGCCTTACGTCTGGGCTCAGATCGCAGGCTCGCTGCCCGCGGGGCTGTCGCTCGATTCGGGTAGTTGCTTTTTTGGTCCGACCCCCAATCGCGCGCGGGCCGTACGTCCCCGCCAAAGTTCTGTGTGCCTGATCGTAGGCACGCCGACGACTTTTGGAACGTCGAATTTCGCCATGCAGGTCACCGACGCCAGCAAGGCGACGGCGACCGCACCGTTCTCACTCACCATCAATCCACTGCCGCCCACGCTCCTATCGATCAACCCCGCGACCGGAGTGCAAGGGACCGCGGTACCGATAACGCTGACGGGCACTAACTTTGTGGCGGGCGCCAGCGTAACAGTCGGCAATCCTGGTGTCACCGTTAGCAACGTGGTGGTGGCGAGCGCTTCCCAGATCACGGCGACGTTTACGATAGCCGGCGGCGCGACACTCGGCGCAACTAATGTCGAGGTAACGACTTCGGGAGGCACGTCCTCACCCGTGGTGTTCACGGTACTCCCGCCGACGCCGGTGCTGACTTCAATCAGCCCCAGTGCGGGAACGGTAGGCAGAAATATCGCTGTAACCTTGACCGGTTCTAACTTCGTACCCGGCGCCACGGTAAACGTAACCGGCGGCGTGACCGTCAGCAACGTGACCGTCGTCAGCGCCAGCCAGATCACCGCTACCTTCGCCATTCCCTCGACAGCCACACCGGGGCCGGTCAATGTCACCCTGGGCACGGCTGGCGGCACCTCCGGAGCGGTAGTTTTCACGATCGATCCGGGCTTGACGATCACTACGGCGTCGCCTTTGCCCACCGGTACCGTGGGCACCGCCTATTCGCAAGGCGTTTCGCTTAGCGGGGGAACGTCGCCTTATACCTGGGCGGTAACTACAGGGTCGCTGCCGGCGGGTCTGTCACTCGATCCAACCACTTGTACCGACCCTCCCGGGCATTCCATGAACCCGCGCAACGCCACGCGAGCTAACTCCGGCCCGCTCCGTTCCCGGCAAACCACCGCAACGACTTGCCTGATTGTGGGGACGCCAACCACTTTTGGGACCTCGAATTTCACTTTGCAGGTCACCGACGCCAGTGGGGCGATTGCCAGCAACCCGTTCGCGCTGACCATCAATCCGCTGCCACCGGCGATCCTTTCGATCAATCCGCCCACCGGAGTCCAAGGGACCACGGTCCCAGTCACCATTACGGGCACTAACTTCGTGACGGGCGCCAGCGTCGCAGTGAACAACTCCGGGGTGACGGTGAGTAATGTGTTGGTGGCCAGCACGTCGCAGATCACCGCGACCTTTACTATCGCCAGCAGCGCAACTCTAGGCGCGGCCAATGTGACGGTAACGACATCGGGCGGCACGTCGTCGCCGGTGGTATTTACGATCCTGCCACCGGCTCCAGTCTTGACCTCGATCAGCCCGAGCAAGGGCGTGGTCGGCATGAGTGTCGGCGTCACTCTAGGAGGCTCCAACTTCGTCTCCGGCAGTACGACGGTGAGCGTCACAGGCGGAGTGACCGTGAGTAATGTGGTAGTGGTGAGCGCGACGCAGCTTACGGCGACTTTCGCGATCTCGAGCGGCGCAACCCTTGGCGCCGCCAATGTGACGGTAACCACCGCAGGCGGCACCTCATCGCCGGTGGTCTTTACGATCCTGCCGCAGACTCCGGTCCTGACTTCGATCAGCCCGGCCACGGGCGTGGTTGGCACGAGCGTCGGCGTCACTTTGACGGGCGCCAACTTTGTTTCAGGCGGCACGACGGTAAGCGTCACGGGCGGCGTGACGGTGAGTAATGTGGTGGTGGCCAGCGCGACGCAGCTTACGGCGACTTTCGCGATCTCGAGCAGCGCGACCCTTGGCGGGGCCAGCGTTACCGTGACCACTGCGGGCGGCACGTCGTCGCCGGTCGTCTTTACGATTCTGCCACCGACGCCGGTGCTGACTTCGGTCAGCCCGAGTAAGGGTGTGGTTGGCACGAGTGTCGGCGTCACTCTAATCGGCTCCAACTTCGTCTCCGGCAGTACGACGGTGAGCGTCACAGGCGGAGTGACCGTGAGTAATGTGGTAGTGGTCAGCGCGACGCAGCTTACGGCGACTGTCGCGATCTCGGGCGGCGCGACCCTCGGCGCCGCGAACGTGACGGTAGCGACCGCCGGCGGCACCTCATCGCCGGTTGTCTTTACGATCCTGCCGCCGACTCCGGTCCTGACTTCTGTCAGCCCGGTCACGGGCGTGGTCGGCACGAGCGTCGGCGTCACTTTGACCGGCGCCAACTTTGTTCCCGGCAGTACAACTGTAAGCGTCACGGGCGGCGTGACGGTGAGTAACGTCGTGGTGGCCAGCGCGACGCAGCTTACCGCGACTTTCGCGATCTCGAGCAGCGCGACCCTTGGCGGGGCCAGCATTACCGTAACCACCGCGGGCGGCACCTCGTCGCCGGTCGTCTTCACAATCCTGCCACCGACTCCGGTCCTGACCTCGATCAGCCCGGCCGCGGGTACCGCGGGAACGTCCGTCAGCGTCACTTTGAGCGGTTCGAACTTCGTGGCCGGCAGTACGACGGTTGCCGTCACCGGCGGGGTAACGGTTGGCAATGTAACGGTGACCAGCGCCAGTCAACTCTCGGCGACATTGGCTATTCCCGCGGCCGCCGCGCCAAGCGTGGTCAATGTGACCGTGAGCACGGCGGGCGGAACTTCCGGCACGGTGGGCTTCAAGATCGATGCCGTTCCCACGATCACTACGGCGGCGGTGCTACCCAATGGCACGACCGGTGTAGCCTATTCGCAAGGAATCACGGTGAGCGGCGGAACGCCTCCTTACACCTGGACGGTCAGCCAGGGTTCGCTGCCGGCGGGGCTATCGCTCGATTCGGCCAGTTGCAACCAAAGTTTAGCGACCGTTTGCCTGATTACCGGCACGCCCATCACCTCGGGGGCAACGCCCTTTACGCTGCAGGTCGTGGACGCGAGCGGAGCGAGAACCAGTGCACCCTTCGCCCTCACCATTAAGCCATCCCTCGGCACGATCACTTCCATCAGCCCGGTTTCCGGTGTGCAGGGCACGACGGTGCCCGTGACCATCAACGGAACGAACTTCGCCCAGGGCGCCACTGTGACCGTGACGAATTCCACTAATAACGCGGGCGTGACGGTGAGCAATGTGGTGGTTGCGAGCGCAACGCAGATCGATGCGACCTTCACCATCGCCAGCGGCGCACCCCTGGGTCCGGATAACGTTACGGTATCCACTTCGGCCGGCGCGACACCTCCGGCGGTATTCACGGTGCTTCCAGCCGCTCCGGTGCTCACGTCGATCACACCCGCGATCGGAGCGGTAGGCACGAGCGTGACAGTCACCCTGGCGGGCAATAATTTTGTGGCTGGCGCAACCGTTCAAGTGAGCGTCAACGGGGTCACGGCCACCAATGTGAGCGTGACCAGCGCCACCCAGATCACAGCGACTCTGGTGATCGCCAGCAGCGCCGCCATAGGGCCGGCCAACGTCGCGGTGACGACGCCGGGCGGTACGAGCGGGTCGGCGGTCTTCACCATAACTTCCCTGGCGCTGACTTCTATTAGTCCGGCGAACGGAGCGCAGGGCGCCAGCGTGCAGGTAACTCTCACCGGCGCCGGATTCGTGGCTGGAGCGCAGGTTGTTTCCAGCAGTTCCAATGTGACGGTCAGCAAAGTGTCTGTGGTTAGCGCGACCCAGATCATGGCGACGTTGAATATCGCCGCGACGGCAAGCCCGGGGCCGGTCAACATCACCGTTACCGCGGGAGGTCTCAACAGCCCGGCGGTTACCTTCACCGTCGGTCCTCTCCAGCCGGTGCTGATGTCCATTGCTCCCGCCTCTGGCGCGCAAGGCGCCAACGTGGCGGTGACTCTGACCGGTACCGGATTCGCGACGGGCGACACGATCGTGATTCCCGGTAATTCCGGCATTACGGCAAGCGGCGTCAAAGTGGTCGGCTCGACCCAGATCATGGCGACGTTCGCGATCGCCGCGAATGCGCCTCTGGGCACAGTCAATATCGCTGTCAGCGGCCCCGGCGCGTCCGTCGCATTCGTGCCTGCAAGCGTACCCTTCACGGTGCTCGCGCCGCTGACCCTCCAGACCCTCAGCCCGGCAATCGGTGCGCAAGGGACCACTGTGCAGGTCACGCTTACCGGAACCGGATTCGCAACGGGCGCCACCGTGAGCGTGAACAATCCGGGCGTTACTGTGAGCAACGTCATGGCCACCAGCACCCAGATCACGGCCACGCTGACGATCAGCGCGACGGCCGCCACCGGACCGGCGAACCTCACTGTAACTGTGGGAGGAGCCACCAGCGCACCCTTGACTTTCACGGTCAGCTCGCCCGCGCCAACGGTGACAGCGATCAGCGCGGCCAGTATACCTCAAGGTTCCAGCGCGACCGTTACCCTGACTGGAACCAACTTCACGACGGCCGTCACGATCACGTCGACGAACCCCGGCGTGACCGCCAGCGACATCGTGCTCACCGGCTCCACGCAGATTTCAGCTACTCTAACCGTTGCGGCGGGCGCGGCCACTGGCCCCACCAGCATCATAGTAAGCTTGCCGGGGGTCGGCAGCGCCGCCATCGGCATCAATATCGACCCGGCAATCGTGTTCAGCCTGACTGGGCTTCCGGCCAGTATCACGCCGAACCAGCAGGTGTCTCTAACTGTTTCCATCTCGCAGAATGCCACCACGGATGTGAATGGAGTGCTGACGATTCAATTCAAGCCCAACGGATCGCTGCCGAACGATCAGACGTTCACGGTGACTGGCGGCACGTGTACGGTTGCCGGCACGTGCACAGTGCCTTTCGAAATCCAGAAGGGCACAGCTACCAGCGCCACCATCATGCTGCAGCCGGGCTCGGTGGCGGGCACGCTCGCATTCAGCATTGGCGATGTCAGTTATGGGGGCGCCACGGTGACCTTGTCCAACAATCCGGCCACCAGCGTGCCCGCGCCTTCCGACGTGCCCGTCATTTCGAGCATATCGATTACGCAGAGCGCATCCTCATTCAATGTCGTAGTAAACGGTTTGTCGAATACGCTGGCGATTACCGAAGCCGACTTCACTTTCACGCCGGCGTCGGGCGACCAACTCCAGACCGGCAGCTTCTCGCTGACCGACGTGGCGTCCATATTCGCGAGCTACTATACGGCCGCTCCGGTGACGGGCGTGCTGCCGGCGGGCAGCCAGTTTATTTACACGCAGACGTTCAACTTGACGGCGGGCAGCATTGGAACACTGCAATCCGTGACGGTAACTCTGAAGAACTCTGTGGGCGCATCGACCAGTGTGACTCAAACTTTCTGAGGACAGCATGAATTTCAAGAGTGTTATCGCGATGCTTTGTGCGGGCTCCATGCCCGCTTGGGCGGCCAATAATGCCAGCGTGCAGGCGCCCATGACTGGCTACATCTTCGATCCGCAGGCGCGCGCCGTCCGGCCGATGATCGGGATGCCCGGGGGAGCATACCTGGGCACGCCGATCGCTACGGGGTTGGACGCCGCCTGGGTGTCGCCCGATGGTTCCACTGCGTTCGCCATGGAGAAAGGGCAACTCACTTTATACGCGGGATTGGGAGGCGCAAATCCAACGGGTGTGCCGGTGAACGGAGCGATTGCCCCCGACTATTTCGCGTGGAGCCCTGCCAGCACGGGGGCGGCGATCTACTCGTCCACCACGCGGCAGGCGCAGATCTTAACCCACACCGCTGCGGGGTTTTCAGCCGGCATGCCGATCGATCTTTCGGGCATCGCAGGCAGCGTAAGCGCAATGGCATTTGACGGGCAGCGCATTATCGTGGCGGCCACGTCCGCAAACGCGGGCAGTATTTACAGCCTGACGGCTCAGTCAGGGCCGCAAGTTATGGCGAGCGCGGTGAGTCCATCGGCCATCGCATTGGCAGGCGCCGACCTGTACTTCGCCGATAAGCAAGCCGCGCAGCTCTGGCAGGTGCGAAGTTATGCCACGCAACCCGCGCCCGTTCTGTTCGCCGCCGATGCGAGCATCTCATCGCCCGCCGCCCTGCAGCTTTCGTCCGATAGCGCGCGGCTCTATGTAGCTAACTCGGGGAACCAGACCCTGGGAGTATACAATGTCTCGGCGAGGTCGTTGGCCGAGGCCCTGCCATTGAGTTTCAGTCCGACGAAGCTGGATCGTTTCGGCGACGCCGGCGTCTTCGCGCTGAACGCCGCGGGCGGAGGGCGGACGCCGCTGTTCGTTCTCAGCGATCACTTGAGCAAGACTACCGTCTATTTTGTGCCGATGGCTGGAGGGGGGCCGGTACGGCCGCCGGTGCGGTATAGGCCGCAGTAGAAAGCTCAAGCTGCGCCAGCACGCATGGCCCTGGGTTGGATTTCGGGCAGTTCCCGCGCCATCAAACCAAAAAGAACCAACGACGCGATGGATGGAATTGAGGTCCAGAAGTACATGACCCAGGGAGAGTCCGGCCAACCATTACTTCGCAAGTAATAGCTCCTTAAGACGGCCACCGGCAGAGGGTAGAGAAACATCGCGCACGTCAGGGCCGTTCCCACGAGCCGCCAGAGTTTCCGCCGGGCCGCGTAGCCGAGAAACAGCGCGGCGCCCGGATATTGCATCACCTGATAGTGCGTCCAGCAGACTGGTGAAGCGGCCAAGGCAAGGGCTAGCATGGCGGAGCAGGCCAAAGGAACCTGCTGCGACGTCAATCTGCCGCGGACTACAACCACTAAGACCATGCAACCGGCCGCCAATGTGACCAAGGCCACACCGGCCGAAATCAGTCCCTGATTAGCGGATAGCCGAAGAGTCTGAAGACCGTTTCCGGTGATCCAGTCGGTAGGAATCGGCCGGCCCGGCCGGAGGGGCTCGTAGATCCGCAGCGCCACCGATGGGAGCGACCAACTGAGCAAGGATGGCGTACCGGCGAGGTAGTCCAGGCGCAGGGGCGCCTTAGGACCGGTCAGCCAGCATGCCACGATCACCCATGGGATAATCACCAAGAGTGCGCCACTGGCTAGCGCGGCAAACAATGCACGGCGGTCCCGGCGCAACACCAGAATCGCGCAAAGTACGCCTGGCATCAGCTTCAGGGCGGCGCCGGCGCCGATGGCGGATCCCTGGCGGCGGCCGATAAGCGTGTAAGCCATCGCCAGCAGGAGGGTCAGTTGCGGTCCGATCTGGCCCAGCGCAAGGCTCTCGCCCGCGGCGGCTCCCATCGACCATACCACGGCCACGATGACGCCGGCCATGCGGCCCGCTCCCAAGTGGCGCCAGATCAGCCATGCAGCCGCCAGCAGACACACGTGGGAAAAAAGGAACCAGACCCAGCGCGCCGTGACATAGTCCAGCGGCGCGAGAGGAGTTAACAGGCAGGCCAGCAAGGGCGGATACAGATAGCCCTCCGCAAGATAGGGCGACTCACCGCGGGCGATGTGTTGCGCGGCCAGGTGGTACCAGCGAAAATCGCTGAGACTGGCCGTAGGCATTTGCCGGACAAAGGTATTCTCGACATACCATCCGGCGCACAAAACGATCGCCAGCGGCGCCGCCGCCCGGAATAGCCATCTGGTAAGAGTCGTCATCTGGCGGAGCCTGGCTGATTGTCACGGTGGCCGTCTTGAGAGTTCCTAGGCAGTCTCGATATTCGCCACGCGGTCCAATCCACGCTCGCGGATCTCCTGTTCGCGCATCAGAAACTTCTGTACCTTCTTGGTCACGGTCATGGGGAACGAATCCACGAAGCGGATGTATTGTGGAATTTTAAAATAAGCGATCTGGCCGCGGCAATAATCGCGGATCTCTTCCACCGTTGTGGTTTCACCGGGCTTCAGTTGGACCCAGGCCAGCACCGTTTCTCCCAGGAGCGCATCCGGCAGTCCGATCACATAGACATCGGCGATCTTGGGGTGCCTATGCAGGAACTCTTCCACTTCGCGGGGGTAGATGTTTTCGCCGCCACGGATGATGGTGTCCTTGGCGCGCCCGCGGAAGCTGAAATAGCCGTTTTCGTGCATGCAAGCCAAGTCTCCGGTGTGCAGCCAGCCGTCGCGATCCACCGCTGCCGCCGTGGCTTCCGGATCTTCGTCGTATCCCTTCATCACCAGGTAACCGCGCGTACACAATTCGCCGACCTGCCCAACAGGCATCGTCTCGCCGGTCTGCTGCGAGGCGATCTTGACCTCGGTATTCGGTAGCGCGCAGCCGACGGTGGTGACACGCAACTCCAGCGGATCTTCGATGCGCGACATGGTGATAGCCGGCGAGCTTTCGGTCTGCCCGTAAATGATGGTCAAATCGCGGCAATGCATTCGATCCACCACGCGCCGCATGATTTCAATGGGACACGGTGAGCCAGCCATGACGCCTTTTGAGAGAGACGTCAGGTCGAACGTGGCGAAGTCCGGATGCTCTAATTCGGCGATGAACATGGTGGGTACGCCGTAGATAGAGGTGGCACGCTCGGCATCGACGGCTTCCAGAGTGGCACGCGCATCGAACTGCGCCGCGGGCAGGATCAAGGCGGCTCCGGAGACCAGGGAAACCATCGTGCCGATCACCGATCCAAAACAATGGTAGAGGGGTACCGGAGCACAAATGCGGTCGTCGCAGGTCATATGCAGGCACATGCTCATGACCAGGCCGTTGTTCACCAGGTTGCGATGCGTTAACATCACGCCCTTGGGCAGGCCGGTAGTGCCGGATGTGTACTGGATGTTGGCGACGTCCTGCGGCGTGCCGGTATGGGCGGGTACATCCGCACCGTGCGCCAGCATGTCCTGCCAGGAAGGTCCGCCGATGAAAACGACGTGCTCCAGCGCGAGGGGATTTCCCCCGCGCGACTCTTCGAGGATGGCGCGGTAGTTCGTGCGGGCGTCGCTCTCGCGCAGGAAAATGGCGCGGATGCGAGACTTCGCCAGGACGAAGCGCAACTCGTGCGAGCGGTAGGCTGGATTGACGTTTACCAGCACGAGCCCGGAGCGAGCGCAGGCCAGATGCAAAAGGATCCATTCGACGCAGTTGCTGGCCCAGACCCCCACGCGACCGCCTGGCCGCAGGTCCAGTCCCGCCAGGCCGCGGGCGGTGCGCTCCACTTCTGCCGCCAGTTCAGCCCAGGTAAAGCGCGCGCCATCGTGGCGGACGACCAGCGCATCGCGATCGGGGAACCTTCGCACCGTGTCCGCGAATACTTCGGCAGTGGTTTTTTCGAGTAGGGGCACGGCCGGCCCCTGGGTCTGGCTCAGGCTTGCCGGCTGCAAGCCAGACGCGGCGATAGAAGACACTGGTCTACAGTTTATATCAGTTCACGGAGCGGGCGCCGATAAGGCCCAGTGGTGGGAGCGGCCGAGTGGCGCAGTCCTAGACTACATCAGCCACGGAGAAGGGCCGCGGCGATTCGCCTGCCATGTGCATCCGCCAAACGGTCTCGTAGGCCGATTCCAGATGCCGGGTGAAGCGGACGCTATCGAATAGTGGCGTCCGAAGACGATTCTCTTGCAATTTGGCGCGCACGGCCCGCAAACGTTCCCGATCCAATGCAAGCCCCAACGCCAGCGCCTCGTAGTCCGCAACTGAACGGACCGCCAGTTCCGGCAGACCTATGGCCGCAAGCAGGCTGGCGGCCACACGGCCCGCGAAGGCGCGGCCCATGCATGTGATCACCGGGCATCCAGCCCATAGGGCGTCGCTGGCGAGCGTGTGGGCATTGCAAGGAAGCGTGTCGAGGAACAGGTCGGCGATCGCGAGCCGGGCCAGGTGTTCCGGGTTCGGCAACGAGGGCGCGAACAGCAGCCGGGACGCTCCGCCGGCCAGCCTCGATTCCGCCTGGCGGCGCAGATTCGCCATGGCCGACGGGTTGGGTTCGAGCAGCCACAATAGGCTTTCCGGCACGCGAGTCAGTAGCCGCATCCAGACGTCGAAGATTGGGGGCGTGATTTTATAGACGGAACTGAAGCAGCAGAATACGAATGCCGCTTCGGGCAATCCGCAAGTTTGCCTCGTGGGCGCTGGCGCGATGGGGCGGCGGCGATCATTGGCCTGGTAACAGTCCGGCAAGTACACGAGTTGCTCCGCGTAGTATGGCT
>JBEKIM010000009.1:0-42207 GCA_050011755.1 Bryobacteraceae bacterium
GCCGATAGCCAGGTCGACGATGCTCTCTACGCCCGTTTTGCCGTTGCTCTTAGGCGCGACTTTCGGCGCGGGCATATTGGTGTGGCCGTCGGCGTAGACGATCAGGTTGGCTTGCGGCGTATCCACCAGCAGATATGCCAGATCCACGAAGCCCCGGAGAGGCGACAGCAGTTTCAGGTCGATCTCGACCAGATCGGCGCGGAGCAGCGGCGCGGCCGTGGGTGGTTCCAGGCCGTGGACTACGAATCCGCGTACCTCGGCACGCAGATGGCGCCAATCGAAGTTGAACGAAGCGATGTCCACCTTACCGCCGGTCGCGTCTTCCACCGCGGCCACGATCTTGCCGCGCACCATATTGCGGAACCAGTTCGTCTGTACGATCAGAATTCCCGCGATGAAGACGATAACGGCAAGCCCGGCCAGGCTCGCGGCGGCGATGGCGACAATTTTCCGGCCGCGCGTCATTGAAACGCCTCCGGCTGGAAAACCACCTTGGTATCGGCGCGCGCCTGCTTCAACCAGGCCTCCATCTGTTGGTCGACGCTGCTGGCGGGCGCGTCGGCAGCCGCGCGGTCGGCGGATTGCGCGTCGCCTTCGGGCTGTCCGGAACCGAAGCGGAAATCCACAAAGCGCACGGCCGTGAGTTGCCACAGCAGGCGCTGTTTCAATTGCTCTTCGTTGATGCCGTACTTTCCCAGCGCGGCCCGATAGTCGGCCAGGGAATGGAACCGGCTCTGCCGGAACTTGCGCAGCAGCGTATCGGCCTCGGCTGCGGAAGGCTCGCTGTAACCGGTCATTTCCAGATCCTGGCGGATGAGTGCCTGGTCTACCAGGTGCTCGGCGGCCGTTCGCCGCGCGGCGGGACCCAGGTCCAACGGTTCGTTGTCGATGAACTCGGTCAACCGGAGATCGTCGAGCACTTCGCTCTCGGTCACCACTTGCTTTCCGATCACCATGGCGACGCGGTCCACCACCCCGGCCGCGCAGACCCCGCAAAGCACTACCAGGAGCAAGTATAGTGGGGCGGGCAGGATTGCCCGCCCCACTATTTGGTTTTTCATCATGTTAGAAAGCCTGCCCAATAGAAAAGAAGTATTGAAAATGGCTGACGCTCTGTACCGTCTTAACGGCGCCGCCGAAAAGAAGCTGATCATAAGTGCCTGAAAGTCCGTTGAAGGTAGGTGGATTAATGCTGTACGCCAAGTCGATCAAGATCGGCCCCAGCGGCGTCTGGTAGCGAATACCGAAGCCCACGGCGTGCACCATGTAATTGAAATCGGTCAGGCCGTTCTGGTGCACGCTGAATGAGATGCTGCCCAGACTCGTATAGATGTTGCCCATGTCGTGGAAGGCGACACCGTAAATATTGTCGCCAATCAGCGGAAAACGCAGTTCCGTGCTATGAAACAGCAGCGCATTGCCGCCCAGCGGAAAGCCCGTATCGGGATCGCGCGGACCGGCCTGGTTCATCGGAAAGCCGCGCATCGTGGAATCGCCGCCGCCGAAGAAGCGCTCCGGCAGCGGAACATATTCGCTGGTGGCGACGCCGTCCGTGCTGAAAGGACGAATGACACCGAATTCGGTGTTGCTGGCCAGGATCAGATTTCCCACCAGCTTCTTGTAATAGGAGTTGCGGCCCAGAAACCGCGCGAAGTTCTTATTGCCGCCAAAGGCGTGCGAGGCCAACGACACATCCAGGCTGTTATAAATGCCGCGGTGCGCATCGGCGGCATTGTCGCGCCGGTCCTGGACCAGGTTGATTCCGAATAGCCCGACTTGCGAAGGCTGTGAGTAGAGCGGAATCAGAAGCGGGTCGATCTTCAGCGTGCTCTGATCGATCTGATCGTGGGTCCAGGAATAACGGAACAGCAGCTTGGTAGCTTTGCTCAGGCGCTGCGAAGCCTGGACGGCGCCCTGCAGCCTGACCGCGGTGAACGTCAGCACATCGCGCGTATCGTCATAAAGACTGGTCACCGTGATATCGCGGCCCTCCGTGTTGTGAAAATGCGGGACCACGTAGCTGAGCGCGAGGCGGCGATCCAGCGTGGAATACCGGCCGTTGAAGACGACGCTTTGATCCAGCCCCCACAGGTTCAGCCGGCTGAGTTGGAGATCGAAGCGCGGCGCAAACCCGGTGACTCCGGTGGGATTGCTGATACTGGCGGCGCTGCCGCCGATCTTGGCGATCTCGGCGCCTACGCCGACGGCCATGCTATACAGGTGGCCCTCCACGACATGCAAATCGACGTATTTCTCCTGGTCGTCGCCATCCGGATTCTGGATGGCCGTATCGACCTTATCGAAAACGCCAAGATTGTATAGCCGCCGCTGCACCGCGCCCAACTCGGCCCATGAGAGAGGATCGCCGGCGTGTAGCGTGATTAAGGGGTCGACCAGCCGGGGGCGTGACGTGCGCAGTCCGGATATCAGGACATCGCGCACGTATTGCGGCATGCCCTCCGTCACCTTGTATTCAAGATTTACTTCATGCGGACCGGCCGGCGTCGCGTGCGATTCGAACCGCGCGTCCGGATATCCGGCGGCTTGATATTGAGTCAGGATGTAGTCGCGGTCCTCGGCCACCGAAGTTTCGCTGTAGGGCTGGCCCGCCGAGGAAGTCAGCGCGGAAAGGATGGCCTCTTTGTTCTGCAGCGTGATGCCATTCACCGCCAGGTTCGATACCAGATACTGCGGGCCCTCTTTGATGTTTACCGTGACAGCTACATCGCCCCGCTTGCCCCGGTAATTATCGGCCGTACTGGTGGCCACCTGGCAATCGCGAAATCCACTGTCGCGATAGAGGGCCTGAATCGATTCGCCGTCGCGGGTGGCGAAGCTCTGGCTGTAGCGTCCGTGCCGCAGCCGGATAAAGCCCTTGGGCTGCAGAAACATGCGCTCGCGGATCTCGGCTTTTGTGAAATAACGATTGCCTGTGACGGTCAACTTGACCACGCGATGCGAGGCGCCCAGGCTGACTTTGTAAGTGATCGTTTCCAGATCCGCCTTGGCGTTCTGGGAAGCCAGCCCGATCTGCACATCGAAGTAGCCGCGGCTCTGAAAGTAGTCGCGCAGATTCCGCGCGCCGGTGACCAGAAGGTCCTGGTTGACGGTGCCTTCGTCGAACACCGGGACGTATTTCTTCAAGGTACCTTTGGAGACTTTGGCGCCATCGGCATCGATCTTGACCTTAGGACCGCCATCCGCCTTGATGGCCGGCCGGACGCGGTTCTCAGTGGCCAGGTAATCGGTGCGATCGAGAGTCACTGACGCGGTCAGGCGGTCCTGCTTTTCGTATTTCTTACTAATGTTCTGCAACCCGCTATCCACGTTTGCCTGCGTAGCCTCCTTCCAGGGGAAGAAGAGAATCTCCTTATACTTCGCCGCGCGCGCCAGTTTTGCCGCGGGAATCTTAGTGTCTCCGGTCACATTGGGAAGCGTGAGCCGGGCGCGTTTGCCGGAGTTGACCTCGAAGGTGATGGAGACCTGTTGGTGCCGCGGATCGCGCACCACTTCCGGCTTTATGGTGGCCCGATAGAGCCCATTGTGCTGCAGCACGTTGCGCAGTTTCTCTACCGCTGCATCGATGTCGCTGTCGCTGAACGGCGCGCCCATATCGATCCGCGCCGCGTTCGCCAACTGGTCCGAATTCGGCGGCAGATGGATCTTTCCCTTTACGTCCACCGGTCCGGCAAACCATTGACTGGTGGTGCGGAAGAGCAGGTTCACACCGCCGGGGGCGGGTGCGGTATCCACCTCGATGTTGGAATAAGCGCCGGTTCCGTACAGTCGTTTGATGGCCGCGCGGACCGCTGCCAGATGCAACGGCGCGCCGGGAGAAACCGCCAGCGCGCGCGTGAGATCGGCGGACGCCAGCGGTTGATTCACGGGATCGAAGCGCACCCCGACCACAGTTTTGCCTTCATACTCGGCAGGTTGTGTGAGGTCGGCGGCACTGAGCTTTGCGGCGATGGCGAAAACAAAGAACAGGCAGGGCAGCGGAGCGCGAAACGCCATATCGCGTGAGGCAGAGCATGTGGGCTACCATGGTAACGCCACTTACAAAGTCTGCGTCCCCGTGGCGCACGCTTCAGCGGGCGCCCCCGCGGATGCGGGTGAAACAGCGGCGAGACCCCCGGCGGGGCACCGTCGAAAACTCACCGTGGGGCGGGCAATCATGCCCGCAACCGCCTTTTCAGGCGGCTAAGCCGGCTGGAAAGCCGCCCCCAGCGGGGACCCCGGGCCAAGATTGGCCGCCCACTCTTGGTCTTCGTCATCTTTGCGGCTCCGAAAACAACCGCTAACTTATTGAGCGCCAATGGGGTCTCAGATGAGCGTGCTGGCGGGACTCTTAAGTCCCGCAGCCGGCCCCCGCCAGCACTGCCACCGGCAAATACTGAAACACCTGTTGGGCCGGCAACCCGCCGCCGGAGCATCCCGTCTCCATGCCGGTCAGAATATCCCGCCACACAACCTGCTGCAGCGGCTCGGGAAGCGGGATTACAGTTCCGCCCCAATCGGGTGCGGCCTCCAGCGCCGCTGGAAATCTGGCGGCTGCCACCACCACGGCTTCATCGTCATAGCGCCGGACAAACGCGCAGACGTGGTCCTGCTTGCCGCCCTCCGCGCTCAGCGGCTCGTAGCTGCCGGCCGTAAACAACTCCGCGTGATTGCGGCGAAACGCCAGAATCTTCGAAATCACCGCCAGTTTGATCCGGCCGTCGCGCCACTGTTCCAGCAGCGCCGCGGCGCACTCGGGCCCCTCCGTCAATCCGGCCAGCATGCGCACACGCTCTGCGTAATCGACCGGGCGCCGGTTGTCGGGATCCGTCATGCTCAGGTCCCACAATTCCGCGCCCTGATAAAAATCCGGCACTCCGGGCAGCGTCGATTTCAGGACGGTCTGCACCAGGCTGTTGCGCGCACCCAATCTGGCGACGCCCTCCTGGAACGGCAGGAACGCAGCCAGAAAATTGGGCGACCGCTCGCGGTCGAGCGATTGACTCACGAAGCTCACCAGCGCGTCCTCGTACGCCGTATTGGGCGATTCCCACGTCGAACGCACTTTCGCCTCGCGCACTGTCTTCAGCATCGCGTTTCGCAGCCGTTCCGTGTAACGCCCCACCGCTGCGGCGTCCAGCGCGGCGGTCCCGGCCAATTCCGCGGGCCAGGTGGCCACCAGCAGTTGGTAAAACACGTATTCGTCGTTGCGGTCCGGCGGCGCCGTGCCTTCCACGTCGCCCATGCGCGCACGCAGAATCCGGCTCCAAATCCGGACTTGCTGCGCCCATTCGTCCGGTATTTCCGAGAGCACCGCCAGGCGCGCGCGGGCGTCTTCGCCGTGTTTGCTGTCGTGCGTCGAAGTGCCCAGCATGGAATGCGGCCAACGTTTCGCGCGCTGCGCGTTGGCTCTGTGAAAGGCGGAGAGCGTCACACCGAATTTATCCGGATGGCCCCCCACATCGTTTAAGGCGATCAGGCGGTTGTAGCGGAAGAATGCGGTGTCCTCCAGGCCTTTTGCCATCACCGGACCGCTATACTGTTGCAGTTTCATCGCGCACCGCAGCACCGTGTAACGGCTGAAGCCGCTGCGAGGTTCCTTCACCAGGTCTCCCGATAAAACCCGGTAGATGAAATCGAATGCGCTCGGATCCACATCCGTTTCGTTCCCGCGCGCCTGCTTAAAGGCCCAGTCGAGGTCCCGCCGGTCGGCTTCCGTAGGTGTACCCTGGCTGTCCACGTAGGTCCGGTAAACCGGAAAGCAAGAGATCACTTCGCGTAGCGCCCGCCGCAGGATATTCACCGTAAAATCGGCCGTCCGCGGGTTCTGGTGCGCCACGCGGGCGGCCTCGCGCGCCAGCGCGTTCAATTCGCTGGCCATTTCGTTGCGCATGATGCGGAGCTTCGATTCGCGCAGGATCCGCGGGAATGCGTGGCGCTCCCCGGTGAACTCTACATAGGCTCGCGTCAGGCTTTCCTCGCCCGCCGGATTCACCAGCAGCCCGGTCGCAAGGTTGGCAAACTCGTAACCGGTGGTGCCTTCCACCGGCCAATCCTCGCGCAGCGATTCGTGTTGCGCCAGGATTTTTTCCACCACCAGGTAACTATCCTCCGGCATATGTTCGCGCAATCGCCGCAGATACTCACTGGGATTCAGGAGTCCGTCGATGTGGTCGATGCGCAAACCGTCCAGTGCGCCGGCATTGAGCAGACGAAAAACCAGGCGATGCGCGTGCTCGAAAACCGCCGGCAGTTCCATCCGCAGCCCCGCCAGTTCGTTGATGTTGAAAAAGCGCCGGTAGTTGATATCGTCCGCCGCCGCGCGATAGTGCGCCGCGCGCCAGTACTGATCCTGAATCAGCCCGTTCAGTTCGCGCCAGCTCGCCTCATCGCCCGGAGTGCCATTCAGGCCATGCACGGCGGCCGCGATCGCCTCGCGGATCTCTTCGTGCTCCTCGACTGCGCGCGCCAATTGGGCCTTCAGATCGGCCGCGCCCTGTACGACCTGTGGCCGCCATTCCGAAAGGTTGGTGAATCGATCGCCCATCCGTTCCAGTTCGGCGTGTCCGCTTCCCAGAATCCGGGCGTAGTGCAACGGGCATATCGGCAGCTTGTGCGTGTCATATAGCCAGACCGCAAACGTTCCCGCGTTTTCGTCAAACTTCAAAGCCAGGCTTCCCCGGCTTAATTCCACGCCGTACTGATCCTTCAGAAACGGCACCAGCAGCTTGTTCTGCAGGAAGTCGCGATCCGGATTCCAATCGATATCGAACCAGCCCGCGTGCTGCGAGTCCGGACCCCATTCGAGTACATCCAGCCACAGGGGGTTGTCCGATCCGCCCACGCCCATGTGGTTCGGCACGAAATCCAGGATCTGCCGTAACCCGTTATCTCTGAGCGCGGCCGTCATACGCTCGAAGGCCGCTCCGTCGCCAAGCTCGGGATTCAAGGCATCGTGATCCACGATGTCGTATCCATGCGTGCTTCCGGTCCGCGCCTTCAGCCACGGCGACGCGTAAACGTGGCTGATGCCCAGGCGCGCCAGGTAAGGCGCCAACTGCGCCGCTTCGTCGAAGCCGAATCCCCGCTTGAACTGCAGCCGGTATGTGGCCCGCGGAATCATGCCGACCAACGCACTGTCCAGGGTCCAAAGACGCCGTCACCGCCGGCGTGCCCCTCCTGCCAGTAAACCGTCGCCGGGCTGGCGGGAAACCCCGCCACCGGCACATCGGAGAGGTTGGCCGCCAGCGTGAGTTCTCCCGCCCGCAGCCGCCACCGCACCACCACCGCGCCGTCTCCGGCCACTTCGAAAACGCCGGCGCATCCCGCGATGCCCGGCAATTCCGGCACGATCGCATCGCGCCTCACGCCCAGGATCCGGCGGTACCAATCCAGCCAATCCCGGTGCGCGGGCTCCTTCAGATCCTCCCATTGCAGCTTGGCCGAGGCGAAGGTACCGTATGCTTGCGGATCCGGCACTTCCCCGCGATGCTCCGGAAACTCCTCGCGCCGGCCCTTCCGCACCGCCTCCGCCAGATCCGGGCCGAAATCCGAAAAGAAGGGAAACGGCTGCGCCGCGTTCCACTCCTCGCCCATGAACAACATGGGAATCTGGGGCAGCAGCAGGTAAGCCGCCGCCACCGCGCGCAGGGCCGCGGGCGACGTCACCGCACGCAAGCGGTCGCCGATGGCCCGGTTGCCGATCTGATCGTGATTCTGGATGAACGCCACAAACGCGCTCGGAGGCAAGTGCCCGCTTCGCTCGCCGCGGGCTCGCACGAAGCCTTCCGCCAGCGCGCCGCCCAGCTTCTTCGGATCCCCAAGATACGCGCCGTAATAGCTCTCGGATTCCCCCGTGGCTGCCGTATGCAGCACGTGATGCACATCGTCGTTCCACTGCGCCGTGTACCAGCGCGGCTGCCCCTCGGCATCCCGCGCCAGGCGGCGGGCCTCGTTCCTGTCGTTTTCAAGCACCAGGTGAACTTGCCGGGCGCCGGCCGCGGCATGCACCCGTTCCGCCAGTTCCTGCAAGATGTCCACCGCACTGTCGTCGGCAATCGCGTGCACCGCGTCCAGCCGCAAACCGTCCAGATGGAATTCTTCGATCCAGTAAAGCGCGTTGTGAATCGCGAACTCCCGTACCGGCCGGCTGTGCGGCCCGTCGTAGTTAATGGCCGCGCCCCACGGGGTCTTGTGCCGCCCGGTAAAAAACTGCGGCGCGTAAAGCGACAGGTAGTTGCCGTCCGGTCCGAAGTGGTTGTAGATTACGTCGAGAAACACCATCAGTCCGCGTGCGTGCGCCGCCGCCACCAGGGCCTTCAAATTCTCCGGCCGGCCGTATGAAGAATCGGGCGCATACGGCAGAACGCCGTCGTAACCCCAATTGCGCGTGCCTGGAAAATCGCCCACCGGCATGATCTCGATCGCTGTAATGCCCAACGAAACCAGATGGTCGAGCTTCGCAATCGCCGCGGCGAAAGTGCCTTCGGGAGTGAACGCGCCTACGTGCAGTTCATAAATCACGGCCTCCTCCCACGGGCGGCCGGCCCATCCCTCGTCCCTCCACTCCCAGGATCGCGGGTCGATCAACTCGCTCGCTCCGTACACGTCGTCCGGCTGGTATCGCGATGCCGGGTCTGGAACGCGCGTGCCATCCGCCAGCACGAAACGATAGCGCGCGCCGGGCTTCGCCGCACGGGTTGTCAGCTCGTGCCATCCCCCATCCAACGGGGTTAGCGGCAGCGGCGACTCCGAGCCGTCCAATTCTAAGCCGACGCGCTCGCATTCGGGCGCCCACAGACGGAACCGAGCCTCCCCGCCGGGCAAGAACCCCGCCCCGAAAGGCATGCTGTGCGCGCGCCTCAAGCCGTACCCGCCTCGGCTGAAAATAGCGCCACGGAGCGGCCCGCCGCGCTGAATTCCGCGCGAATGTCGAACTTCCCACCGGCCTTATCCGGCGAGGTCGTATCCGCCAGCAAACACCATTGCCTGGTTCCGTTGTATTCCGGCAGCGTGAACGGCGCCGCGCCGGCGTGCCCGTTGATCACCATCAGCAGGGTGGCTTCCTTGCCCCGCTGACGGATTCCCGTGGTTTGGGCCCTCCCGTCCAGCAGCATGCCGAAACAGCGCAGGCTCCCGTCGTTCCAGTGCTGCCCGTCCATCTCCTCGCCGCTGGCCTGGACCCAAGTGACGTCCTTTACTCCCAGTTCCTCGATGTACTCTCCGTTCAGGAACAGATTGCGCCGCAGAATCGGATACCGGTGGCGAAGTGACGTCAGCCGCTGCACGAACCGGATCAGCGCGCATCCGTCGTCTCGAATCTCCCAGTTCAGCCAGCCCACTGGGTTGTCCTGGCAGTAAGCGTTATTGTTGCCTGCTTGCGTGCGTCCGAATTCGTCGCCCGCCAGCAGCATCGGCGTGCCTTGCGCCAACAAAAGTGAGGCGAGCATGTTTCGTGCCTGCCGCCAGCGAAGGGCATTGATATCGGGATCGTCCGTGGGTCCCTCGACGCCGCAATTCCACGAGCGATTGTCCGACGTTCCGTCCAGGTTGCCATCCCCGTTCGGCTCGTTGTGCTTCTCGTTGTACGAGACTACGTCTTTGAGCGTGAAGCCATCGTGGGCCGAAATGAAGTTGATGCTCGCCCAGGGACGCCGCCCTTGATGGTTGAAGAGCGAAGCCGAGGCGCACAGCCGTTCCGCCAAGTCTGTCAAAGGCGCCTGTCCCCGCCAGAAATCGCGCACCGTATCCCGGAATTTATCGTTCCACTCCGCCCAGCCCGGCGGGAAAGCGCCCACCTGATATCCGCCCGGCCCGCAATCCCACGGCTCCGCGATCAGTTTAATGGAGCCCAAAACCGGATCCTGGCTGACCGCCTTCAAGAACCCGCTCTGGTTATCGAAGCCGTTCGGTTCGCGCGCCAGGATCGTGCCCAGGTCGAACCGGAAGCCGTCCACGTGCGCCAGTTGCACCCAATACCGCAGGCTGTCCGTCACCATCTGGATTACCCGCGCGTGGCTCAGATTCAGTGTGTTGCCCGTGCCCGTATCGTTGATGTAATGTCGTTGGTCGCTGGCGATCAAGCGGTAATAGTTGGCGTTATCGATTCCCTTGAATGACAGCGTTGGGCCGAGTTCGTTGCCTTCCGCCGTGTGGTTATAAACTACGTCCAGGATCACTTCCAGCCCGGCCTCATGAAATCTCGCCACCATCTCTTTGAATTCGCGCAGGCTCTCCTGGGCGTTTGCGGCATAACGCGGCTCCGGCGCGAAATAGCCGATGCTGTTGTATCCCCAGTAATTCGAAAGTCCCCGTTCCACCAGGTGATGTTCGTTGATAAACGTGTGAATGGGCAGTAGCTCCACCGAGGTGACTCCGAGCGATTTAATGTAGCTCAGCACCTCCTTCCGACCCAGGCCTTCGTAAGTGCCCCGTAGTTTCTCGGGGACCGACGGATGGCGCATGGTGTATCCGCGCACGTGTAGCTCGTACAATATGGTGTCGTCCCAGGGAATCCGGGTGCGGTCGCGGGGGCCTGCCCAATCGAAAATCGGGTCTACCACCAGGCACTTAGGCATGAACGGCGCGCTATCGCGCTCGTCGAAAGTCAGATCGTCCGCCGATTCCATGCGATACCCGAAGATCGCCGGGTCCCATGTCAAAGCGCCGAGATAGGCGCAGGCGTACGGGTCGAGCAACAGCTTATTGGCATTGAATCGATGGCCCGCGCTGGGTTCGTACGGCCCATGCACCCGCAAGCCATAAGGCGTGCCGGGACGAATTCCGGGCAGGTAACCATGCCAGATCTGGTCGGTGTATTCCGGCAGAGCCACGCGCTGTAACTCGCGATGTCCGCTGGGATCGAAGATACACACTTCCACCTTCGTAGCATTCGCGGAGAATACCGCGAAGTTGGTTCCCCTTCCATCCCAGGCGGCTCCCCGCGGGTATGGCGACCCCTCTCTCATATCCCCCGCTTCATTCTAAGCGAGAATGGGTGTGCTGACAATCTGAATGCGTACGATAAAGGTCAGTGCTCTCTCGTGGCGCACGCTTTAGCGTGCCGGCGGGACTTTTAAGTCCCGCGCGGCGAACTGAAGTTCGCCGCGGCACGCTGAAGCGCGCGCTATGGGCGCATGGAAGCGCGCGCTAGGGCGGCATCGGCCCCCCACTTGCCTGTCAGCCAGTGCATGCGTTTTGCATCCTGGCTGTTCGTCTTTGTACTAAAATTCGGTGGCCTCGGACTCCTGATCCTGGGCATCCTCGATTCATCGTTCTTATTCGCACCATGGGGCAACGACCTGCTGGTGGTGGCCCTGACGGCGCGCCATCCCCATGCGGCGAACATGCTTTACTACGCCGCCATGTCAACCGTAGGTTCTGTATTGGGCTGCCTGTTGATCGACGTGACCTTGCGTCCGCTAGGCGCCCAAGGCCTCGAAAAACACCTGCCGGCGCGCCGCGTGAAGCGTGTCGAAGCCCAGGTGCGCGATAACGCGGGTAAAGCCCTGGCCATCGCCTCGTTGATGCCGCCCCCATTTCCCTTCACCGCTTTTGTGATGGCGGCCGCCGCCCTGCAGTATTCGCGTAAACGCATGGTCGTCGTAGTGGGAATCTCCCGCATGGTTCGCTTCACCGTCGTGGGGTTGCTGGCCATGCGATTCGGAGCGCATATCCTCAGGTGGCTCAAGAATCCGATGGTGCAAGGATTTCTCATCGGGTTGATAGTTTTCTGCATCGTGGGAAGTGTGCTTTCGGTTTATGGCTGGATCCGCCGTAGCAGACGCTCCCCTGCGTCCGTTGCCGCTTGACGAACGGTACGTTCGCGTACCGGAAGTCGGATACGGCATCAAAGGTGCAGGTTACTTCCACTAGGAGAACTTACATGCAACAACGCGGAAAGATTAAGAAGACCGACCCGGAAAAACCCTATCGGCGCGTACTCGCGGCGAGCACGCTGGCAGGAGACGCCGTTAAGAACTCGGCGGGAGAAGACCTCGGCAAACTCGACGAGATCATGATCGACATCCCATCTGGCAGGGTCGCCTACGCGGTGCTGTCCTTTGGCGGGATTCTGCGCATGGGGAACAAACTATTCGCCGTGCCCTGGAATGCGCTGAAGGTGGACGAAGACGAGAAGTGCTTCATTCTGGACGTAGATAAGCGGACCCTCGAGAACGCTCCAGGCTTCGACAAGAACCAGTGGCCCGACATGGCGGACACGAGTTGGGCGTCGGAACTATACCAATACTACGGCACGACTCCCTATTGGGACGAGTATGAAGAAACCCGGACCCAGCGCGGGGGCGGCGGAATGTAGCCATGCCGGAGAAGAAAACCCTGCGGCGCGCGCAAAAGGACAAATCGCCGGCTACAAAGGACGGCGAATTCGTGCGTGAAGAGATCGAGCACGTGCGCGAAGGCAAGCATGGCGCGCGCTCGGCTAAGCAGGCGATCGCCATTGGATTATCCAAGGCGAGGCGGGCGGGGGTGAAGATTCCCCCGCCGCCTGGGAAGAAAGCGCGCCAGGCCCATGCCAGCGCCTCGGTGGGGCAGGCGTCCACGCCCGCGGAGGGTCTCCAGACCCGATCTGAGTCACACGTCGCCAAAAATAAAAAGCCCGTCCCACCGGCCACTAAGCAAACGACTTACTGAGCACCCGCCCTTCCTGCTTGTCCGCTTCTCCATCCCCGCGGCTGTAGAATCGGGTCGAAAAGGAATTTCAAATGTTAATCTCCACTAAACAACACCAAGCCAACCAGCAGAATGCGCAACAGTCGACCGGTCCGAAGACTCCCGCCGGCAAGGAAGCCGTCTGCCTGAACGCCCTCACCTGGGGCCTGCGTGCCCGCCGCCTCTTCCTCTGTGACGAAGACCCCGCGGAATATCGAGCGCTTTCCGCCGAATTGCATGCCGAATGGCAGCCTCAAACCTGTACCGAACGGATACTTCTCGAGCAGATGGCCATCTCTCAATGGTTGCTCATGCGCGTGGATAGAAGCGAAGCGGAAATCTACACGGAAACCCTGCACGCACCCAAACGATCTGCCCTCCTCGACCGCGTCGCCTCGCAGCGCGCGCGTCTCGAGCGTTCCTTCAGCAGTTCGCTCCGCGACTTGAAAATGATGCAAAAAGAGCGTGCCCAAAAACCGGTGCAGCCCCGGCAGCCCCAGCCCACCGATCTTCTCAAGCCGGCCGCAACGCCCGTCCCAAAGCCGGCTGAAGCGCCCTTGCCCCCCGCGCCCGCCTACATCATGGCGGAAGCCCCCAACGCGCCGCTATCCTGCTCCTCGCTGAACCCCGACAGCCGCTAGCCCCTTCCCCCCTGATCTTTGACAATTCCTTAGACGCCATCAACGGGTCCGCGATCAGTGTCTCTGCCCGGCATCCAACCGGGAGTCCCTGGCCCGCGGCTTCTAGAGTCCCCAGCCCCTGGCCCCAAGCCCCCAGCCCCAAACCCATCTGTAAATCCAAACACTTGGGCTTTGATCGTCCCGCTTCACCCCGCGCCGTGCGCACGCTTGAAATATTGCACTGCGCGCTCGTGCTTCTCGGCCTCTTCCCGCGTGCCGAATGTACCCAGGTTCTTACGCTTACCGGTCTTGGAATCCAGTTTTCGCGAATAAAGACGATACTCGCCGCTCTTGAGTTTTCTGATCATACCCTGTGGCGCAGCAGTTCATTTGCCATCGGCCGGTAGCGAAATTGCTCTTCAAAGGGTATGGCACAAGCATCTTCCGCCTCTCCATCCCGCTGGTCGTAACGTGTGACCAGCGGCAGCAACGCCCTTGACCGATCGGCCGACCGGAGCCAGCGGCGCAAGGGGACGCCCTTCCAGTCGGCCATGTCCATGTTGAATTCTTACATCAATCGTGCAGGCAGGAAGCTTTCTGCCGATCGCCGGCGCGTGCTCACCGATGCAAAAACCGAGTTGCGGCGGCTATACGGAAAATGAACGCGCGTCACCCACCTCCTCCGGCATCGCTCGGGGCCGCCCCGTTCCTCCCGGCCCGTGCCACTCTGCCGAAATTGTCCGAGGCTGTACAGCGATGTAAAAGATGTGAGCTTTATCGCCATCTCGCCGCTAAACCCTTCGTGGGTCCCGCCGGTGCCCTGCTGGACCGCGCCCTGACGGACGCCCGCATCCGCCGTGCGTAGGTGCGCGGCAAAGATCGAAGCGGGCCGGCACGCATTAAGTCGTACTGTTTTTCGCGCTGGAAGCCCGAGTGCCTTTCTACTTGCGGAGGAGAAGCGAAAGCCTATGTTACTTTTGATCCTATTGGTGATTCTGATCTTCGCGGCTGTCCCAGCGTGGCCCTATAGCCGTGGATGGGGTTATTACCCGAGCGGAGGGCTGGGAACTATTCTGCTCATCGTGATCATTCTGTTGCTGCTCGGAACGATCCACCTTTGACGGCATGGGAGGCGGCCACCTGAAGCCGCGAGCCGCCTCCCATCCGCTGGACTACGGCAGCGCCGAAACTGACCAGCTTGCCGGATTCGCAGGTAGCCGCCGCCAGGCTGGCCTCTTCGCTGGCCCGGATTCTGCGCCAGCGGCTGACTGGCCGCCTGCCCGTGGCGCACGCTTTAGCGTGCCGGCGGGACTTTTAAGTCCCGCGCACCCCGCCCTTGGCGGGTTAGTTCCGGGGCGATGGCATTCAACCTGCAACAGGTTACGCCGGGACGGTATATAGAAAATGCTTTATTACGCGCTGGTCTTTCTGGTGATAGCTTTGGTGGCGGCCCTATTCGGCTTTGGCGGTGTAGCGGTGGCATTCGCGGGTGTCGCCAAGATCCTTTTCTTCCTCTTCGTGATTCTCTTTATAGCAAGTCTTGTCATGCACCTCGGCAGACGAGTTTAGTCCACGAAACCGCCTTTCCGCCGCCGCAGGAAAATGGCGTTGCCCTCCTGGAAGGCCTGCGGCCGGTTTCCGTGCGCGTAAACCGCGTCGCGCGCCCGTTTTCCGAGCGTGAAGTGCTGATGCTCGAAGACCAGGTGCGGGGCCCGGATCACCAACTTCTCGGCCTTGGCGTGTGCCGTCGCGTCGTCGTCGCAAAACATCTGCGTGTAGCCCGGATACAGAAAGTAGCCCCATCGCTCGAACACCGCGCGGCTCATGAACACATGCGACATCAGTTCGTTGTCGCGCGAGCTGTTTGTGTTCACGTGTATGACGAATTCTCGTTCGTTGCAACTCCCCATCACCCGCAGCAGTTCGGTGTCCCAATGCGGCGGCGCCATGAAGTCGTCCGCGCCCATGATCAGGACGCCGCCCACGCTGAACCTTGCAGCCGTGTTCCAATTTGCCACCGCGGACCCGCTGATCCCGGCCTGCAGGACCGTCCTTACCGGAATTCTTCCCTTCGTCATCCCGGCCCAATCGCCTTTCCAGAACTGCTTGACCGATTCCCAATCCCGCTCTTCCACCGCGACCAGCCACTCCGCCGGCGTCCCGTCCCAGTTGCGGGACCATTCGATCCAGGCTTCCTGCCAGCCGTCCGGCACCCGCGCGGTAGCGTGCAAAATCGAAAAAACGATCCCTCCGGCGTCGCCCATTTCTGTAAGATTACCCCAGACTTGCCCCATCAGTGATGGAAACCCACAGCCCGTGGCGCACGCTTTAGCGTGCCGGCGGGACTTTTAAGTCCCGCTGAAGTGGGCTTGCCCTCCCTGACAAATTAACGGCTCCTTGTCGGGGTTTCTCCGGCAGACCCGCCCGCGCTAAGAGCCTATACTCAAAGAGACATCGCGCGAGGGCTAGGGTCTCATGGCGAATTCTGACATCTCTGGGAAACCCGTCGCGCAACCCGATATCCTCGTGGTGGACGACACGCCCGCCAACCTTCGCTTGCTCAGTGAAATGCTTAAAGCCCAAGGATATAAACCGCGCCTCGTCCCCAGTGGAAAGCTGGCTCTAAGCGCCGCCCAAGCCATCCCTCCCGACCTCATCCTGCTGGATATCCGCATGCCGGAAATGGACGGCTATCAGGTCTGCGAACGTCTCAAGGCCGACCCGAATTTGAAAGACACGCCGGTCATTTTCCTCAGTGCGCTTGACGAAACCGGTAACAAAGTGAAAGCCTTCGCCGTGGGCGGCGTGGACTACATCATCAAGCCGTTTCAGTTGGCGGAAGTGCTGGCCCGCGTCGAAACCCATCTTGCACTGCGCCGCCAGACGCGCCAACTGCAAGAGAGCTATGCGGCGCTCAAGCACCTGGAGAACATGCGCGACAACCTTACCCATATGGTGGTCCACGACATGCGCTCTCCCTTGGGCGTCATCGGCGGCTTCCTGTCTCTGCTGGAGTCTTACGAGGCCGGCAACTTGTCGACCAACGGCCTGCAGTTCATCCGCGAAGCCCGCCACTCCATCGACGAACTCGTGGAAATGGTCAATTCCATGTTGGATGTCAGTAAGTTGGAGGCCGGCAGGATGCGGCTCCATCTGATCGAGTCCGATCTGGGATCGCTGGCGGAGGCCGTCTTGCGCCGTTTCGAGCCCATCCGCGGCGCGCGCCGCCTGGTCCTCGATACACCCCGCGATCCGGTGAAACTACCGGTCGATGCCGGCCTCATCTCCCGCGTGATGCAGAACCTGGCGGGCAACGCCTTCAACTATACCGCGTCGAATGGATCCATCCGCATCGCCGTATCCCGCACGGGCGCGGAAGCTCGCGTAGCGGTAAGCGACAACGGCCCCGGCATTCCGGCTTCGTATCACGACAAGATCTTCGAGAAGTTCGTCCAGGTCGAAGACCTGAATGCCAAGGTGGGCACCGGGCTGGGTCTGGCTTTCTGTAAACTGGCCGTCGAAATTCATGGCGGCCGCATCGGTGTCGAGAGCGAACTCGGACACGGCAGCACCTTCTGGTTCACCTTGCCGCTCGCGGACGAAACAAGGAAAGATTAAAAAGAATTGAGAAGCTTCGCTATATTTCACTCACACGTCCTGGCTGTTCCTGCGTCCCTGGCCGTCATCGCCCTCTGTGCAGGCCCTGTACGGGCTCAAACGCACGTTCCCGATCCGATCCAGGCGAAGAGTATCCTCACGCTCTACAGCGGACAATTCGGCCTCCGCGGCTACGATCTGGCCAATGAAGGTCTCTTGCCGGTTCTGCGTTCCGCCGGAATCGCTACCGACTCGGTGTATTCGGAATATCTCGACCTGGTCCGCAACCCCAATCCCGCTTATCGCGATCGATTGGCGGAATTTCTGAAACAAAAGTACGCGGATCGGAAGATCGGCGTCATCGTCGCCATTTCCACCAGCGCCGCGTCGCTCGTTCTGGATGAAAGGTACCGGCTGTTTGAAGGCGTTCCGGTCATCGCCGCGCTGCCGTCACTCACCCGAATGCCCAACCCTGCCATCCATCCGCTGGTCTTTCTGGGCAATCGCTACGACATAGCCGGCACGCTGAAGGATGCGTTGGATGTGCTGCCGGAAACGGAAAATGTGCTGGTCGTTAACGGCACCAGTGAATCCGACCGGAACCAGGAACGCAGCGCCCGCGAGCAGCTCAAGCCTTGGGACGCCAGGCTGCGCATCGCCTACCTGAGCGATCTTCCCGTCGAAGAAATCCTGCGCCGCGCCGCTGCTCCGCCGCCTAAAACGGTGATCCTTTATCTCGGTCTCTTCCAGGACGTCACCGGCCGCTCCTTCATCACCGACGATTTCGCCCGGGAGTTGGGCCGTTCCGCCGCCGCTCCGATCTTCAGCATTCAGGACGGATGGATGGATGCCGGCATCGTCGGCGGTTCGATGACCAGTTTCCGCGAAGATGGGGCGGAGGCCGGCCGCATGGCCTTGCGAATCCTGAATGGCGAACCCTTGATGCACGTTCCGCCGGCCGTAATCCCAGTTGCCAGCCGCCACATCTTCCAATGGCAGCAACTGAAGCGCTGGGGATTGAAGGAGAGCAAACTTCCCCTCAACAGCGTTGTGTTGGGAAAGCCGGTCCCCATCTGGCGGCAACACCCGCAGGCCACCCTGGCCACCTTCGTTTTCGTAGTCCTGCAGTCGGGTCTCATCGTGGCGCTGCTCTGGCAGAGACGGCAGAAGCGCGCGGCAACGGAATTGTTGCGCAAGTCCGAGGAGAAATTCCGGAGATTCTTTACCGACGTTCCGGACTACTGCTATATCGCGGATGCCGACGGCGCCATCCGCGACGCCAACCGGGCCGCCCTGGCGGTACTCGGCTATACGCGTGAAGACCTGATCGGCCGCCCCTGGCGTTCCATTCTTGTGCCGCCCATACCGCCGCAAGTGGAACGTCTGGTCGAACAATGGCGGCAAACGGGCGACGTGCGAAACGAAGAAATCACACTGCTTTCGAAAGAGGGCGTCGCCCGCACCGTGCTGCTGAACGCGGCCGCGGTGCGCGACGCCGCCGGCGCTGTTTTGTTCTCCACCGCCGTACTCACCGACATCACCGAACGCAAGCAGGCCGAGGAAGCCCTGCGCCAAAACGAAGCCTTACTGAAGAAGGCGGAAGAAATTGGGCAGTTCGGTAGTTGGAGTTGGGACGTGTTAACCGATACCACCATCTGGTCCGAAGGGCTCTACCGCATCGTCGGCAGAGACCCCGGACAGCCCGCTCTCCGTTACGCCGAACGCGCGCCGCTGCACACGCCGGATAGTTGGGCGCGGCTCGATAGCGCGCTGAAACGCGCATTGGCGAGCGGCGAACCCTACGATCTGGAAGTGGAGTTGGTGCGTCCCGATGGCGTCCGCCGCTGGGCCCGCGCCATGGGCGCGCCCGTGCGCGACGCCACCGGCCGGGTCGTTCGCTTGCATGGCACCGCGCAGGATATTACCGCGCGCAAACGCGCCGCGGATGCCTTACAGGAAAGTGAAGAGAGCTTTCGCACGGCTTTCGAGTCTGCTGCCATCGGCATGGGACTGGTGGCCCCCGATGGCCGCTGGACCCGCGTCAATCGCTCGCTTTGCCAAATCGTGGGCTACCCGGCGGAAGAGTTGCTCGCGACCGACTTCCAGTCCATCACACATCCCGAAGATCTGCCTTCCAACATGGATCTGCTTCGCCAGATGCTCGATGGCGCCATCCCGGGCTACCAAATGGAAAAGCGATACATCCACAAGCAGGGCCGCATCGTGTGGGTCTATCTTTCCGTCGCGCTGGTGCGGGATGCATCGGGCGAGCCGCTATACGCCATCGCGCAGGTCCAGGACATCACCGAACGCAAAGAAGCCGAAAGGAAGCTACTGCGGGAGAAGGCGTTCACCGACGCCGTCATCGATAACGTGCCCGGTCTGTTCTACCTGCTCGACGAACGGGGCAAGGCCGTGCGCTGGAACCGGAGAGCGGAGGAGACCACCGGTTATTCGCCGGATGACGGTTCCCATATGGAGCCCACCGACTACTTTCCCGGCGCGGATCGGGCCTTCATTTCAGAAACCATGCGTAAGGTCTTTCGCGAAGGTCACGCCGAATTGGAAGCGAATCTCGTCATGAAAAACGGCGCGGTGATTCCCTTCTATTTCTCCGCCGCGCGCGTCAGCTTCGAAGGGGAGAACTACCTCCTCGGCAACGGCATCGACATCAGCGCCCGCAAAGAAGCGGAGAAGGCGCTGCGGGTTTCCGAGGAAAAATTCGCCACCGCGTTTCGTAACAGCCCGGTCATCTTGTCTATCTCCACCCTTCAGGAGGGCCGTTATCTGGAGGTCAATGCCACTTTCGAGCGGATCACCGGCTGGCACGCCGCGGAAGTGGTCGGACGCCTGCGGGACGAGGTGAGTATCCGCACGGCGGAAGCCAGGCGCGAAGCCGCCGCCCGAATCCGCTCCAGCGGCGGTTATCGCAACATGGAGTGCGAGTTCCACACCAAGTCGGGCGAACTGCGCATCGCCCGCGTGTCGGCGGAGACCATTGAGTTCGCCGGCGAAGCCTGCGTGCTGACCGTCGGTCAGGATATCACCGAGCAAAAGGCGTTCGAACGCGAGCTGCGTACCCTGAATGAGACCCTCGAAAAACGCGTCAAGGACCGCACCGCCGAATTGCAGCAGGCCGTCGAGGATTTACAAATGTTGTCGCAAGCCGTCGAAAATGGACCGGCCAGTGTCATGATCGCCGATCCCCAGGGCAACATTGAATACGTCAATCCAAAATTCTGTGAAAATACGGGCTATCCGAAGGCCGAGGTCATCGGCCGGAAAGCGAATCTCTTGAAGTCGGGCACGCACTCTCCCGAGTTCTTTCAGCACCTCTGGCTCACCATCCAAGGCGGCGAAACCTGGCGCGGCGAATTCTGCAACCGCAAGAAAAACGGCGATGTCTACTGGGAATCCGCCTGCATTTCGACCGTTCGCGATGCCCAGGGCCATGCTCGCCATTTCGTCGCCATTACGGAGGACATCACCGAATTGAAGCAAGCCGCCCAGGAATTGCAGCGCGCCAAGGAAGCCGCGGATGCCGCCAGCCAGGCCAAAACCGCCTTCCTGGCCAGCATGTCTCACGAAATCCGCACCCCGATGCACGCCATTCTGGGATATTCGCAGTTGATGTTGCGCGACGATACCATCAGCCCCGAGACAAAAGAGAATCTGCGCATTGTCAATCGCAGCGGCGAGCACCTGCTGGCGCTCATCAACGATGTGCTGGAGATGTCGAAGATCGAGTCGGGACGGCTGCAACTCGACCTTGCGGAATTCGAATTGCCCAGCCTGCTGGGCGACCTGGCGGCCATGTTCCAGCTCCGGTCGGCGGCCAAAGGTATCGACCTCACCGTGCTTCAAGACGACCACATGCCGCGGCGGGTGGTCGCCGATGAAGGCAAACTGCGCCAGATTCTGATCAACCTCTTAGGCAATGCGGTGAAGTTCACCGCGGCCGGACGCATCACCCTGCGCGCCATGGTTCGCCATGACCCTTCCGACCATGCGCTGCTCTCCCTGGAAGTGGAGGACACCGGCGTGGGCATCGCCCCTGCCGAGATCGGCAAGCTATTCCGGCCTTTCGAACAGACCAGCAGCGGACGGCAAGCCCAAAGCGGTACCGGCCTGGGCCTCGCCATCAGCATGGAATACGCGCGCCTGATGGGCGGCGGCATTTCCGTCGCCAGTGAATTGGGCAAGGGCAGCACCTTCCGGGTGGAGATCCCGTTCGCGCCCGCCGGCTCTGAGCAGGTCACACCCAGCCTGTCTCCCGATGCGCTGGCGGATTTGCCCATCGCGCTAATGGCCGAGATGCGGGAGGCCATCCTCACCGGCGACATGGATCGCTTCACCCGCGCGCTACCCGAAGTGGCCGAAAGAAACCCATCCGCCGCCGATAACCTGCGCCAAATGGCGGACCGCTACGACTATGATTCCCTGGCCCAGTTACTAAGATAGCCCGTGGCGCACGCTTCAGCGTGCCGGCGGGACTTTTAAGTCCCGCTCTTCCGCCTATCGTGCCGCCAGCGAAGCAAACCGCGTCCTGCAGGTCTCTGAAACGCACCCGGACGCGATCGCCTGCATCCCACCCTCTGTCATCCGCCAGTGGGCCCCGCTCATCACGGCCTGCGCCAGTTCCCCTTCCAATTCCGCTTCCGGCCGTGGAATCTCGCGGCCCTTCCAAAAGTTCCGCCATTCGCCGAGCCGCGATCGCAAAATCTCCTGGTCTTCCTGCCCTCCGGTTTGAGACATTTCAAATGCAGCCTGCGCCGCTACCGCCGGTGGACTGCCCGCCAGCCGCTCCCGCCAGAACGTATCCAGCGCCGGAATATAGCTGGCTTTCGACAAGGCATAAGTCATGTCCCATTCCGGTACGGATGCCGGCAAGGCGGCCCGCAGCAGCGGCAGCGCTCGCTCGGAATTCCAGCGCATCAGGTAAGCCAGCATATACCCCTGCGCTCGCCGGTTCCAACCCGCTCCACTTTGCCGGTAAATGGCAAACAGGATGTCGTAGGGGGACGCACTGGCGAAGCGGGCAGTCAGCGCGGCGGCCCATTCGACCGGCTGAGGGTTCCCGGCGTCGATCGCCACCGCCAGCTTGTCTTCCAGGCAGCGTCCGTCTCCGGCAGCATGGCGAACGGGATTTCATTGAAGATCTCCGGCAGGTTCGGGTTAGCGGCACACACTTCCTTCACCACCTCGCCCCGGCTGTCCCGCGGCGCCAGCTTCACCAGTTGTTTGATCGCCGCCGTCCGCTCCGAGCCAAACGTGGGATCCTTCTGCGTGGCGAGAATCTGCTTCAGGGCCGGTGCCAGCCGGACATCCAGAAGGTAATCCCCGTAGGCATTCAGCATCCAATCGACGTTGTATTCGTTAATCTCGGCGAAATGCGTGATGAGCACCTCGCGGGCCGCGGCGAAGTCCGCACCGGAAGCCTCCTTCCGCTGTGCCAGGCGGGTGAAGACCGTTTGCGCGGCTGTCACCAGCGCATCCCCGCGTCTTTGCGGCAGCGACGCCGCGATCTGTTTCAGGTAGCCGGACTCCACCTCCTCCGTGCGCTGCTGTGCCGAAGAAGCCTGGCCGCCGGATGGGCGATTCAGCCGCGCCCGCAGCGCCACCGCCGTGGCCAGCAGCCCCGCCGCCGGCGAGAGATCCTGCGCGGAATCCTGTAACGCCTTCTCGAGCCGCTCCACCACCAGCCTCCGGTTGCGGGCGATCCAAAGGCCCCGCGTAACATCCACGGCGAACGGATAGAATTCCTTCGGATGCAGAAACAACGACAATTTCACGCGTGTGGAAGCATCTCCCGTCAACCAGTCGAGTTCGCTGGCGAAAGCTTGCCCGATTCTCTGGGTGCGCGCATTCCGGATCTTCCCTTCCAGTTCCGCCGCGCGCGCGGCTTCTTCCGCCTCGGTCATAGGCTGCATGTCGAAGGTGACGGAATTCGTAGTGAAGGGGCTGCCTTGAATCCTGTTGGTAACCACGTAAACCGAATAGTGCCCGGCATCGAACCGGTAGACCGCGTTGAGCGGCAGTTCGATCGTCTGCGATTTGCCGGGCCCTATCGTGAACATCGCGGCGTAATCGGGTGCGTAGGCGCGGCCATCGTCCTGGTCCGCCAGCCACGGAAACACGCCCTGCATGGGCGAAACGACCAGAGTATCGATGGGCGATGCCGGATCCGTGGTGGTCCCGTTGAGCGAAATATCGGTGGCCGCGCTGAACGTCAGCCGTAGCAGAATCGCCTCGCCGATTTTATAGGCGGTTTTATCCCCCGCCAGGGACAACTCCACCTTTACGGGCGATGACGAACCCGTGGGCGCCTGCGCCAGGGATGCGGCGCACAGCGTCAAACCGGCGAAGAGTGCTAAGGAATACCGCACGGCGGCTCGCTTCGGATCGGGCTTAAACCGGTAGGATTCCGCACAGCCCCATCCCGTTACAAGCATTTTCAGGGCGCCCGCCGATGTAAATTAGGACTTGGCACATGCGAATCCTCGTACTCAATGGCGGGTCCAGCAGTTTCAAGAGCAGCCTGTTCGACGTCACCGGCAGCGAAGGCTCGGCGGCGCCCAGCCCGCTCTGGGAAGCGCGCGTGGACTGGGAGCACCATCCGGGCACGGCCGAAATGCAAATCAAGGCGGCGGGCGCGGTCACCACCAAGACGGTTCCGGTTAAGTCGCCGCTCGACTCGCTCGATCCGCTGATGGCCATGCTGCCCCAGCGCGACGAAATTCACGTTGCCGGACATCGCGTTGTGCATGGTGGACGCGCCTTCCGCGAAAGTACCTGCATCACGCCGGCGGTGCGCGCGGGCATCGCCCAAATGGCCAGCTTCGCGCCCGAGCACAATCGTCTCGAACTGGAAGCCATCGAATGCATGGAACGCATCCTGGGCCGGGATGCCATGCAAGTGGCCGTTTTCGATACCGCCTTCCACGCCAGCCTGCCGCCGCCGGCTTACGTATATCCGGGACCTTACGAATGGCTCGGCCAGGGCATCCGGCGCTATGGATTCCACGGGATCAGCCACCAGTACACCTCGCGGCGGGCCGCTGCACTCCTGGGCAAGGATCTCGCATCGCTGCGTATGATCACGTGCCATTTGGGTAATGGCTGCTCCCTGGCAGCCATCCGCGATGGTGTAAGTATCGATACCACCATGGGCTTCACCCCGCTCGAAGGCTTGATGATGGGTACGCGCTCGGGCACTGTCGACCCCGGCATTATCATTCACCTCGTGCGCCATCGCGGGTATCGCGCCGAAGAGCTGGACCGCGTGCTGAACAAGGAGTCCGGGCTGCGCGGGGTCTCCGGCGTCTCGGGCGACATGCGTACCGTGCTGGCGGCCGTCGAGCGCGGGGATGAGCGCGCCAAACTCGCGTTCGACGTTTATGTGCACCGTCTGCGCGCGGAGACCGGCTCCATGCTTGCCAGTCTGGGCGGCCTCGACGCATTGGTCTTCACCGCCGGTGTGGGGGAGAACTCGCCCCTGGTGCGCGCCCGGACTGTGGAAGCCTTTGCGTTCCTGGGTGTCCAGTTGGACGCCGCGAAAAATGCGCAGTCGCCCGCGGATACAGACATCTCTACCCCCGGCTCCGGCGTGCGCGTGCTGGTCGTGCATACCCAGGAGGAGTGGGAGATTGCGCGCGAGTCTTACCGCGTAGCCAACGCGTCCGCCCACCCCCCGGGTTGAGGCCAACGGCCGTATTACTTGAACTGGACACCGACGCGGCGCACCAGTTCCTGAAATCTTGGCTCGCCGCGCAGGTCCGCGACCGGGGGATAGATGGCGAGGAAAGGCATCATCTCCGATTGGTCGTCGTAGGCCTTCTCCAACCAATCGAGCGCCTCGCTCCGCTCGCCCAAAGCGTCATAAACTACGGCAATATCGAAGGGCGCCACATGCCGATCGGACATCATTTGTTTCAAGAGGGCGAGAAGCTTCATGGCTTCCGCGCGATTCCCCGACCGCGCCTGGGCGGCCGCCAGCCCCGACAGGTTGATGGTGGCGCCGGGGTTCAGTGCGCGGGCCTTCTCGAATTCCGCGATGGCTTCGGGAAAACGCCGCTCAGCTAGGTAGCCGTATCCGGACGCCATGTGCGGCGCCCAGAAATCCGGGTGCGCTTTAATGGCCACACTATCGGCTGCCAGATCGCCGTCATAATCCTGCTTCAGATACAAAGGAAAGCCCTGCAGAAACAGGATTTCCGCGGAGTATGGGTCGATTTTGAGCGCCTTCCGGATCTCCGCGGACGCCTGCTCCTGCTGGTCCAACGCCGACAGATATTCCGCATAGGCAAAGTAGGTCGAGGTGAGATTGGGATTCAAAGCCAGGGCGCGGGCGAATTCCTTGCCGGCGTCCGCCATCTTCCACTCGTGCATCTGGGCGTGCGCCAGCGCGCCGTGCGCCTCAGCCAGACCCTCGTCAAACCCCAGCGCCTGGCGCGCCGCCGCCTCCGCCTTGGGCAGCGCTTCCCGTGGCGAAAGCACCCAGTCGGAAGCCGTGGTATACGCATCCGCCAGCCCGGCATAAGCCAAGGCATAGCTCGGGTCGCTGGCGATGGCCCGGTCAAAGTACACGATCGCCTGGTTCAACCCGTCCGCGGTGAACTTGAACTCGGAATAGCGCCCATCCAGATAATTCCGGTAAGCTTCCAGGTTCGCCGTATAGCGCCGATCTATTCTCTGCTTCTCGCCCTGCGCTAATTTGACGGCCAGGGCTTGGGCGACTCTTTCAGCGAGGGCATCCTCGATGGCGAAAATATCGGTGAAGTTCTCGTCAAACGCGTCCGCCCACAATGGCCTGCGGTCGCGTACCCGAACCAATTGAACCGTGATGCGGATGCGGTCACCGGCCTGCTGCACATTGCCTTCGAGCAGGGCATCCACATCCAGCTCGCGGCCTGTGGCCCACAGGTCCGGCGTAGATCCGGCATAAGCCAGAATCGAACTCGTGGGCCGCACCACCAACTGCCGGATATTACTCAACTTGGTGATGACGGCGTCGGCCAGCCCCAGACCCAGGGCTTGTTCTTGTTGCGCGCCTAGCGGATGGAACGGCAGCACCGCGATGGAGCGGGTCGCCGTCACATCGGGCGCGCGCCCGGCTTTGTCCCAGACCAGCCCGCCGGCCACGGCCAGAACCACCGCCAACAATACGCCCATGGCTGCCACTGCTTTCTGTCGCGGCAGTCTCCAGCGCGCCGGGATGGCAGCCTCTTCCGCTTCGATCTCCTCCTCGACAAGCAACTCGGCAGTCGTGTGTCTCTCCAGGGTGACCTCGGTTTGCCCCGTGCCAAGCTGCCTGACGTCCGCCACGAAGCGATAGCCCTGGCCGGGAACGGTGGCTATGAAACGATGTTCTCCCGGGGTCTCGCCTAGAGCTTTCCGCAACGCCGAAACGTTCTGGGCCAGATTGGCTTCTTCCACAAAGCTGTTCGGCCAGATGGTCTTCAACAGCTCGTCTTTTCCCACTACGCGGTCGCGGAACAGGATCAATACCAGGAGGGTGTCGAAGGCCTTGGAAGTCAGTGGCACAGATTGGCCATCGCGAAACAACAGACGCCGTACGCCGTCCGCACGGAATGGCCCAAACTCGAACAACTGATTTGTTTCTAAATGCATAGCCCGCTCACCCAAGGGCTTTTAGAAGATTTTATAAAGTTTCAAAGCGCTCCAAAAGACTTCTTAGCGGGCCGGCCGGCACAATTGCGAAAGTGAAAGCCGGACTCCTGAGCGCCGAGTGGAAAGTAGTCTACCACAATCGGCAAACCGGCGGATAAGAGGGATCGTGAAGATCAAACGAACCACCAGAATCGCCCTGCATATTGAGGAAAGGCTGCTCATTCGCACCCGCCAATCGGACGGTGAGGCCGCTCCGGCTGCTGGGCCGCCCTCCCGCGCTCCAGGGAGTCCCGGTTTCCAAATTCCAAACGAAAAAGGAACTACCATCATTGCAAAGACGAATAAAGACGATCGTTATGACCGGCGCGCTTCTGGCGGTCTCCGCCGGCATCGCGCCAAACGCGGCAGCCTGCACCCTGCCCGGTTTCCCGGCCCTGAAAGGGATGGTGACGCTTCCACCGGCCCTATTCCCTCCGGCCCAAACACTGGCGGCCGCCGCGCCGGTCCAGGGCGGCGCTCCCATCGTGGGACTCTGGAATGTCACGTTCTCTTCGGGAGGAGCGGTCGTGGATCAAGGCTTCGACGCGTGGCACAGCGATGGCACCGAGATTCTGAACGACTTCACCGACCCGATCGAAGGCAACGTATGCCTGGGAGTATGGATACAAACCGGCCCGCAAACCTTCAAGCTCAAACATCCGTCTTGGACCTTCGATAGCGGCGGCAATCTGACCGGCACCGCGTATATCCTGGAAACGGTTACCGTGGGCACCGGCGGCAACGAATATGCCGGCCCATACAGCATCTATTTCTTTGACACTACGGGCAACCCGGTCGGCAGTTTTACCGGCACCATCAAAGCCTATCGAATCACGCCTGACTAATGGATGTCGGGCGCCGTCAAATGCGGGCGCCGGGAAAGCGATGAGCCGGCGCCCAATCGCATTGCCAATTGAGCATTTTCCAATCGTAGAATGAGCCTGAAATGCGGCCGCCGACGACGGCCTGCTCTATGCGAGTTTGCTCCTTGCGGCATGCTCCGGCATTTGACCCATAGTTCCAGTTTGGCCCTTTGCATGTGCAGGACCGCCTCGGTGTCGCTGCGTTGTTTGGACTGCCGCGCCAGCAGATCTGCCGGGATGCCAGGCTCCAAATACACTGCGCCCACTTCTTTAGCGAAATCAACTTCTCGTAAGGGGTGCGGTAGTCGTTCGCCCGGTAGCGGCCCGCCATCGCGTCACCCTATCCACTGCGTTGATGTGGTACACCCCCGGCTGGCCATCGTGGTGACCTTGATGCACCGTGTCCACCCGCAGCATGCACCTGCCGGCGGCCCTCTTGGCCGCCCGCATTTTCAGGCTCATCTTGTATTTGGACAATTCTAACGGACAATTCTAACGTTTGGCCGGTATTGTATCAATGCTATAATCTTGGCGCGACCTTGTAGCTCGCAATCAGGGTACCTCTCGAATTCACCCGGAAAGGGGTGTTCTCATGCTCGACTTAACCATCGTTCGCATCATATTCGTGCTCGTTTTGACCGCGTCCGGCTATTTGCTCCACCCGTTTCAATCTACTCCTTCACCTTGGGCCGCATTGGCAGGGCTTGTGCTCGGCGTTTGTATCATTTTTTTCGAGGTCCGGCTGGAACAAGTCAGCCTCAAGAGACTGATCGGCGCCGCTTTTGGATCGGTGCTTGGCATCATCGGCGCCTTTTTTATGTCACTGGTGTTGCGCTGGGCGCGGCCTGAAGGTGGAGACAACTCCCACATCATTCCGTTCATACAAGTCTGCCTGCTGCTCTGGATGACTTACGTCGGCCTGATCGTAGGGGCCAAGAAGGGCGATTTGCTCAACCTCTCCGCTTTGGGCGGCGTTTTCGGCGGCGAAAAAGTATCCAAAAAGTCATTCAAGATCCTGGATACCAGCGTGATTATCGACGGCCGCATCGCGGATATCGCCGAAACCGGCTTTCTGGATGGAGTGCTGGTGATCCCTCAATTCGTCCTGCGAGAGTTGCAACTGGTGGCGGATTCCGCCGATTCCATGAAGCGCAACCGCGGCCGCCGGGGCCTGGATATCCTGCAGCGTATTCAGAAGATGGCGCACTTGAATGTCCAGATCGTGGAGGATGATTTCCCGCACGTGCGCGAAGTGGATATGAAGCTGATCGAGCTGGCCAAGGTCTATGACTCCAAGATCGTCACCAACGACTTCAACCTGAACAAGGTCGCCCAGCTCCACGGCGTGCAGGTGCTCAACATCAACGAATTGGCGAACGCGCTGAAGCCCATCGTGCTGCCGGGCGAGACCATGCGCGTGTTCATCTTGAAGGAAGGCAAGGAATTCAACCAAGGCGTCGCTTATCTGGACGATGGCACCATGGTAGTGGTCGACAATGCCCGGAAAATGATCTCCAAGACCATCGATATTTCGGTTACGAGCGTGTTACAAACCACGGCCGGCAAGATGATTTTCGGGAAATTCGACGAGCGCATGCATGCCGTAGCCGCGGCCGGCTCCGACAAGCACGACCGGCCTACCCGCAAGTCCGACCCCTTCTCACCGGAGAAAAGCACGGTAGAATCGTAGAGCGCATATATGAAAGTAGCTGTGATTCTGCCCGCCGCGGGATTAGGTACCCGGATGGGGCGGGCCTCCGCTGAAAAGGCGGGCACCAGCCGCAAGCAGTTCATGCTGCTCGACGGCGCCCCCATCCTGCTGCACTCCGTCCGCAAGTTTGCGGCCTCCGCCCGGGTTGATGAAATCGTGGTGGCGGTGCGAAGGGACGACTTGGAGTGGGTTGGCGAATTGCTTCGGCGTGAAGTCCACGGCAAGAAAGTGAGAGCAGTGGAAGGCGGCAATTCCCGGCAGCAATCGGTGGAAAATGCTTTGGCCGCGCTCGATCCCGACACCACACTGGTGGCCGTACACGATGCAGTGCGGCCGTTCATCGATCTGGAAACGATCGAAAAGGTAGTGGATGAAGCCGCCGAAACCGGCGCGGCCATAGTGGGCATTGTGCCGGTAGATACCGTGAAGCAGGTGACACGCGCCCAGACCAACAAGGCCAGAATCCGCGCGACTTTGCCGCGCGAGAAGCTGGTGCTGGCGCAAACGCCGCAAGTCTTCCGTTATGACTTGCTGGTGCGGGCGTTCGCCGCCGCGCAAAGCGACGGCTTCATCGGCACCGACGAGTCCAGCCTGGTGGAGCGGTTGGAAGTGGAAGTCAGCGTAGTGCTGGGCAGCGACCGCAACATCAAGATCACCAAGCCCAGCGACATGGATCTGGCGCGTCTGTTCCTGGAAGAGGAAACCGCGCCCCGGGAACTGTGAGCGAATACCGCACCGGACTGGGCTGGGATGTACACCGGCTGGCGCGCCACCGCCCGCTGATCCTGGGTGGCGTGGCCATCCCTTCCGACTTCGGATTGGAAGGTCACTCGGACGCCGACGTACTGGCTCACGCCATCACCGACGCCATCCTGGGCGCCGCCGCGCTGGGCGATATCGGCATGCATTTTCCCGATACCGATCCCCGCTGGCACGGCGCCGGCAGTTTGATGTTTCTGGTGCATGCGCGCGACCTGGCGCGCGCCCGCGGCTACCGCATCGTCAACGTGGATTCCACCGTAATCCTGGAGCGGCCCAAGCTCAAAGATTTTCGTGCCGCGATTCGCCACAAACTGGCAGCCACCCTGGAACTCGATGTGGATCGCGTGTCGGTGAAGTTCAAGACCGCCGAAAAAGTGGGGCCGGTGGGTGAAGGCCTCTCCGCCGAGGCGCAAGCCATCGTCACCCTTTTTGCGGATTGACCGCATGCGGGCCGGCGCCGGACAGGTAGGCTTTCCGGGCCAGGACTTTCGCCCGGTGTAACAGCACACGCAGATAGGCGGGCTGCACGTTGAACATGCGGCAAACCTGGGCCTTCTCGATTTCCTCCAGGTACACAGCTTCCAATATCCTGCGGTCTTTTTCCGGCAGCGCCGCGAGCACCTGGCGGATGACGCGCTTCATCTCCGCGGAGATCAAGCCGGCGTCCGGGTCCACGGTCGGATCGACGGGTTCTTCCACTTTGTCGTCCCAAGGCTCCTCGTGCCGGTCCTCACGGCCAAGTTCTCGCACCACGTTGTCGCAGACGCCATTGACGAAGGCCCCGAACCGTTCCGGGCACTTTACGCCGCTTCGCTGCCGGAGGATCAACAGCACGCGCGTGAGGGTCTCCTGCTTGGCGTCCTCTATCAGTTCGAGATTCCGCAGGCGCACCCGTAGCTTCAGATAGAGCACATTTTCGAAATACGAGGCAAAGTGGTCGCCGGCTTCGGAATCACCGTCCGTCAGCCGCCGAACATAGTCCTCGTCGAACGATTCGAAGGTCAAAGCGATTTGTGCGTGTGGGAGCCTTATGTTATATTATGCGTAATCCCCGGCCAGAAGGGGACAAAGAAGTTATTATTACAGGGTCAAATATGTTCGACGCGACCCGGGCGGGGTTCCAGGACTCCGCCCGGTAAGCCTGCGTTCCGCTGGTCCGCCTGTCTCGAACTTCGTACAACACCAACTGATCTGTAACCTTGCTGGGATGACCGTGCACGGTCGTTTACGAGAATGTGATTTTGAGGGTAACGGCGTGTTCCGAGGGCTGCACCGGGGGCATCGGCACGCGCAGGCCGGATTCGTTCTGCATCCACCGCATTTTGCCCCGGTAACCTAGCAGTTCCACCTGTTCTACGGGCTGTGTCACGGATCGCAGTACCGCCTCGCGCTCCGGCCAACCCATGACAAAGGCATACAGAGTCGGGCCTTTGGTCGTATACCGGATGTCTTCCGCGGTCAGGTCCTTACGCGCATTCTCGTTGAACGCTGCGTCCGCCTTCAGTTGGGTTCCGGGCCCTTCGCCGAACACCTTCCAGGGACGCGACCCATGGATGCCTTCGGCGTTCACCGCCATCCAATCCGTGATCTCCGCGAGGATGCGGCGCTCGTCGGCATCCAGTTCGCCGGAATTGGGCAACGGGAAATTCAACAGCAGGTTGCCATTGCGGCTGACGATGTCGCACAGCATATCGACGACCGTCTTAGGGGACTTGTACTTTGCGCCACGCTTGTAGTGCCATTCGCCGACGCAGGTGTCGGTCTGCCAGGGATTTGGCCAGATCTTGTCCACCACGCCGCGCTCGACGTCCAAGACGCACGTGCCGACCTCGCAATCTTCGCGCCGCTTGCTGGTGTAGACGGCTTGCACTACGCCACCGTTCCGCCGGGCGCTCTCATTATAGTGATGCGAGACCAGGCGCAGGCCGTACTCTTCAAACGGCAGCGCACCATCGGTGTAGAGCAGGTCGGGCTGATATTGATCCACCAGGTCCTGAATGCGCAGCAGCCAATGTTGCCGCCAGGAATCCGGAATGCCGTCCGGCCCCCACTGCAATTCGCCCTTGGCAAACCTGGCGCAGGCGGCGTCGTGATAGAGATCGGCATTGGCTGGGTCCTGACCGTCATAGGCCACTCCCGCCAGCGGTCCGGTCTGGTCGCTGCCATGGCTGACCGCAAACCATTTATAGCTGATCCACAGGTGTTCGCTGACGCCGAATTTCAGGCCTTCGCGCAATGCCGCCTGGCGGAACATCCCGACCACATCCTTGTGCGGTCCCAGGTTCACGGCATTCCAGCGGGTGTGCTTGGAATTCCAAAGATCGAAATTGTCGTGATGCACGCCCATGCTGACGAAGTACCTGGCGCCCGCTTTCTTGTAGAGGCCGACCAAGTGATCCGGGTCGAACTTGTCGCCCTTCCAGGTAGGGATGAGGTCCTTGAAGCCAAACTTGCTGGGGTGGCCGTAGGTAGCTACGTGATATTTGTACTGCGCGCTGCCCTGCATGTACATATTGCGGGCATACCAGTCGCCGTCTTCGGCGGCCGATTGCGGACCCCAATGCGCCCAAATACCAAACTTGGCGTCGCGAAACCACTCGGGAACCCGATATTGGCGGAGCGATTCGCGGGTGGCTTCAAACGGAGTGGCAGCCTGGGTCAGGCGCGGGGCAGCAAGGCTCCCCGCGAGCAAGGCGAGGGCATCTCTTCTGGTGAGCGTCATCTGCCGGGGCGAGCTAGTCCTTCGGTTGCGGCGGCGGCGCGTCGTCCGGAGTATTCACGCTCTTCAGCGAATCTTTGAAGCTGCGAATGCCCTGGGCCAGGCCCTTGCCGAGCTCAGGCAGTTTCTGGGGACCGAAAAACAACAAGGCGATCGCCAGAATAATCAGCAGATGCCTGGGTTGGAGCAGATCTTCAATCATGTTGGACCTACACTGATGGTAGCACAGTGCGGAAAGGGTGCCACCGCTATCGGTTGGAGTTTACGCCGGGTCGATCCGGTAGACCCAGGTTCGGGCCTCCGGCCGGTCTTGATTGGCCCGCGCGATGACGGCATCGACCAGCCCGCGACCGGGGGCCAGAGAACAGACCGGATCGGTGGCGGCGGCGTTGCCGGCCAGCAGCAGAGCCTGGCAGCGGCAGCCCCCGAAATCCTCGCCACGGCGGTCGCAGCTCCGGCATGGCTCGGGCATCCAATCTTCGCCGCGGAAGCGCTGGAACGCGGCGGATTCCTCCCAGATCCAGCGCAGGGGGCGTTCCTGCACGCTGTCGAACCGCAGTTCCGGAATCACGCCCGCGGCGTGGCACGGCAGTGCGCAGCCCGCCGGATCGACCACCATGAGCGAACGCCCCCAGCCGCCCATGCAGGCTTTCGGATAGCGCGCGTAGTAATCGGGCGGGACGAAGTCGATGCGCATGCGGCCCTTGAGCCGATCCTGATGCTTGCGCACGCCGGCCACGCAGGCGTCCACCTGGCGGCGCGTGGGCATCAACTTCTCACCGTTCTCGATGGCCCAGCCGTAGTACTGCACGTTGGCGATCTCCAATCGATCCACACCCAGTTGTTCCGCCATCGCGACGATCTCGTCCAACCGGTTGAGGTTTTGCCGATGCAACACGGCATTGAGGGTGAACCCGATTTGCCGGGCGCGCATGATTTCCGCCAGCGCCAGTTTGCGCGCATGCGCGCGCGCGCCGGCGAACTCATTGGCCGGCGCCTCCTCCGCGTCCTGGAAGCTGAGCTGCAGATGGTCGAGACCGGCGTCAATCAGTGCGTCCAGCCTTGGCTCGGTGAGCCCGGCGCCAGACGTGATCAGGTTCACGTACAGGTTCGCGGCGCGCCCAGCCGCCACCAGTTTTTCCAGATCCGTGCGTAACGCGGGCTCGCCGCCGGTCAGGTGGACATGCAGTACACCCAGTTCGGCAGCTTCATGGAAAACACGCGCCCAGACCTGGGTGTCCATCTCGGCTGCGCGCGGCTGCATGGCTAGGGGATTCGAGCAGTATACGCAATGCAGAGGGCAGCGATGCGTCAATTCGGCGATCAGAGCTTGTGGCCGCGGGATCACGCGATGCACTCCAACACTACGATGCGCCGCGCCGCCAGGCGTTCCAGAAACCCGGCGGTTTCAGTCTCCACGCGCGCGCGGTCCGCCGCGCCGAATTCCGCGCACAGTTGACACACGATATCGGCGAAGGTACATGCGCCATCGCAATGCTGCAATATCCGCGGCCCCGGGCCGCTCAAGCGCAGCACGCCTTCCGGGATCAGCAGCACCCACCCCTGCGCGGGGTCTTCGTAAAGACGGCAACCGCGGGCTAGCCGGGGAATGCTTCTCGCATTCATGGCTGGAAGGCTCCGGGCGGCGGCCAGCCCGGCTGCACGTAGGCGTAATACAGTGCGTCGAGCTGCGCCCAAAGGATGTCGCACTTACTGCGCAGCGCGGCGACTACCGAATCCTGCTGGGCCCGGGTGGAAGCCTGGCGCGTCACCCAATCGAGCGTAAACGCGGCGTCTTCGGGTGCCTGCGTCAGGCGAGCCTCAAAGTACGACAAACCCGGCTCCAGCCACGCGTAGTGTTGGCGCATGGCGTCCATGCGTAGAGCGATCAGGCGGCCCGAGAACAATTCCGTTAACGAAGAAGCAACGGCTTCGAGCAAAGTCCCACGGGACACCAGGTTCAGGTAGGCGTCTACCGCGTAGCGCGTGCCCGGCAGGATTTCGCGGCCTGCCATGACACGCTCCCGTGCGAGCCCCGTGGCGGCAGCCAACTGCAGCCAGCGTTCGATGCCGCCCTCCCCGGCCCGATTGCCGTCGTGATCCACGACGCGTTTGCGCCAGGCGCGGCGGAACTCGGGATCGTCCGCGCGCGAAAGAACGATGGAATCCTTGATCGGAATGCGGCTCTGATAGTAGTAGCGGTTCAGGGCCCAGGCCTGCAACTGGCCGCGTGTGAGCCGGCCTTCATGCATGCGCAGGTGGAAGGGATGCCGGTGGTGATAGAACTGGTCGCCGACGGATTGCAGGCGGGCGTGCAGTTCGGCCGCGGTCAAAAGGTCCGCATGCGGGCTCATAGTGCTATTGTCATCCCGTCGCAGGCCACTTCCCAACCGGCTGCCCGCACCGCGAGGTGCTCCGGGCTGTCCTCATCCAAAATCGGGTTCGTGTTGTTGATGTGCAGGAAAACCTTGCGCGGGTGGCGCAGCTTCGCGAGACGCTCCAACGAGCCGCCGGGACCTGAGATCGGCAGGTGACCCATGGCCCTGGCCGTGCGCGCGTCCGGCCACACACGGATGAATTCGTCGTCCGACCAAAAGGTGCCGTCCAGCAGCACCAGATCGCTCGATTCCATGCGCTCCAGCAGTGCGTCGCCGATTTCGGAAACGCCCGGAAGAAACAGCACGACGCTACCGCCGCACCGCACAGAGAGTCCCATGACCGCTTCGTCCGCACGGATTTGTGCAAACCGGGCGGCGCTCACATAACCGGGATAGCCGCCCCCCATCGCGATGGCTTCCACCTGCATGCCCGGTTCGACCTCGAATGGCACGGCCGGAACGATGGTGTGCCACTCCACTTGCCCAGGCACGCGTTCGAGCATACGAAACATGAGATTGCCGTCGCGCAAAATCTCGCGGACGGAGACCGTGGCGTGGACCTGGAAGGTGTGCAACTCGCGCAGCAGCAACAAGCCCAGGGCTTGATCGAGTTCCGCACAGGTCAGGATGACGGAGGCAATCGGAGAATCGCGCAGGCCGCGCCGGGGATGCAGGGCTGGTGTGGCTTCGATCTGCTTGCCGAGATCGGGGGAGGCGCCCAGCAAGTGCCATGTGCGGCCGTCGGCACTTACGGCCACCTGGATCTGGCTGCGGGCCTTAGCGTGCAGAGTTCCCTGGCGGAGCCGGCGGCAGTTGTTGCAATTGCAATTCCACTGTGGAAATCCGCCGCCGGCCGCGGCGCCCAATACACTCACCAGCACGCTAAATTTCAGCCGGTGCGTAGGAATTGATTTCGCAACTGACGGAGATTTCTTCGAAATCCGGTGTTGTCCAGTTCACGCTTCCCTCCTATGCGGTGAAGTATAGCACTTGTGATGAACTGGTAGGGACCATGCCGCTTGACGCCCTGCGCGCCCTACGCCATCGCGATTTCCGCCTGTTGTGGGCGGGCCTGTTTGTCTCGGCGGTGGGCACCTGGATGCAGATCGTAGCGCAGGCCCTGCTGGTTTTGCATCTTACCGGCGGATCGGCCCTGGCGCTAGGCACTGTATCGCTGGCGCAGGCCGCGGCTTTCTTCCTGCTCGCGCCGGCCGGCGGGGCCGTCGCCGACCGTCTCGATAAACGGCGGCTGCTGATCTTCACACAGAGCTTTATGCTGCTGCTGGCTGCCGGCCTGGGCACGCTAACACTCTTGGGGCGCGTGCGGCTGTGGATCGTCGTGGTAGAGGCGTTTTGCGCGGGAGCCGCGTTGAGCTTCGATCAGCCCGCACGTTCGTCGCTGATTCCTTCGCTGGTGCCTCCGGGCGACCTGATGAACGCCGTCTCGCTGCAATCGATTATCTTCAGCGGGGCTTCTACGTTCGGCCCGGCGCTGGCCGGCGTCACGGTAGCCGCCATCGGCTACGCCGGCAACTTCTTTCTGAACGGGGCCAGCTACCTGGCCGTCATCGTGGCGCTGGTGCGGCTGCGGCAAGCTGCGTTTGTGCCCACGGCCCGCGAGCGCGAGAAACTGTGGCCGTCGGTGCGCGCCACGCTGGCTACAGCCGGGCGGGACCGGGCGCTCCCCGGGATTATGGCAGGATATGGCGCGCTCCTTTTCCTGGGGCCCTCGCCGGCGGTGATGCTGCCGATTTTCGCCTTGCGCGTGCTGCACCTTTCGGCGGCGCAGATGGGCTTCCTGTTCTCGGCTTTGGGAATCGGGACCATCCTCGGGGGCCTCACGGTGGCTTCGTTCGGCGATTTCCGCTATAAGGGCCGGCTGTTTCTGGCAGCCGTTCTCATCTGGAGCGCGGCGCTAGGTGGGTTTGCGGCGAGCACCGCGGTATGGCTGTCGGTAGCGGCGCTGTTGATCCTCGGCGCCGCGCAGAATGCGGCGGGAGCCACCGCGGTCACGTTGATGCAGACCCGCGTACCGGAGAAGATGCGGGGGAGAATCATGAGCCTGAATACGCTGTTGGTGATGGGCGTACGGCCGCTCGGTGACTTTCCGGCAGGCGCGCTCATTGGGGCCATCGGAGGTCCGCTGACCGCGGGATTGAGCGCCGCGCTCACCGGCATCTATGCGGTTTTCCTGGCGGTCAGGCGGCCGGGACTTCGGGATGCGTGATTGTCTATGGCACGGCTACGCGCAGCAACCGTGCGCGCGCGCGTGAACGGATGGTGAAAGTGTCCGCACGCGCCGGAACGGCCCAACCCTGCCCCGGCGCAAACGCCCGATCGCCGAACTGGCCGTCCCCTTCGAGGCAGATCAGCAACTCGGCGCGCGCCGCGCCCGCCCAAGCCAACTCCCCGTCGAGCGCCAGGGATTCCGTCCGGAAATATGGGCATGCCACGAGTAACTGGCGTCCTCCGCCCAGATCCACAGGCGCACTGGCTCCGGGATGGCAGCCCAAATCCGCCACAGCCAGCGCCGCGCCCAAGTGCAACTCGCGCGGACGGCCGTAGTCGTACAGCCGGTAGGTGACATCGCTATACTGCTGGATCTCGCACAGCGCCAGGCCCTCGCCGATGGCGTGGACGGTGCCTGCCGGTACGAAGAAAGTATCGCCGGGGTGCGCCGGATACCAGCGGAGCAGTCCCTCGATCTCGCCCGAAAGCGCAGCCGCGCGCGCGGTATCGCGATCCAGCGGGCGCGTAAAGCCCAGCGCCACGCGCGCGTCCGGCGCGGCGCGCAGCACGTGCCACATCTCCGTCTTGCCGGGACCGGCGGGGGAATCCGGCGGATGTACCTGCACCGAAAGCTTTTGGGAAGTGAAGAGGAATTTCACCAGCAGGCCCGGCTCCTCCGATGCCACAAACCAGACTTCGCCGGTTTTGGCCGCGCCGCGCGGATACCAGGGTTCCGTTTCCGGAGTGCCCCAAACTTTTTCGAGTGCCGTGGAACTGAGCTGTCTGACCTTCACTGTTCCACTATAAAGCGGTGCAGGCGATCCAAGCCGCGCTCCAGTTCGTGCATGGAAGTGGCGTAGGAGATGCGCACGTGGCGGTCGGTGCCGAACGCCTCGCCCGGAACCACCGCGACGGCTGCTTTATCGAGCAGTCTTTCCGCGAATTGCAAAGTGCTGGCGATGCCGTTGCGAAACGCGACGCCGATGTTGGGATAAGCGTAGAACGCGCCGCGCGGCTCGGCGCATCGCACGCCGGGAATCGCGCGCAATCGCGCGATGACGAAGTCGCGCCGCCGGGCGTATTCCGCCAGCATGATGGCTACGGAATCCTGCGGACCTCGCAGGGCTTCCACCGCGGCCTTCTGCGCGATGGATGTCGGATTAGACGTGGCATGGCTCTGCAGCTTCATCATGGCCCCGATCACCCGTGCAGGAGCCAGGGCGAAGCCGATACGCCAGCCGGTCATGGCATATGTCTTCGAGAGCGACCCCGCCACCAGCACGTTCTCCTTCGCGCCCTCGAGGGACGCAATCGAAAAAGGCCGGCTATCGTAGAGGAATTGGCAGTAGCATTCGTCGGTCATCAGGAAGATGCCGCGCTCCGCCGTGAGCTTGTAGATCTTCTCGAACTCCGCGCGATCGAGCACCGCCCCACTGGGATTGGATGGCGAATTGATGAGCACGATCTTGGTGCGCGCGGTGAGATACGGCTCGACCATGTCCGCTGTCAGCGCGAATCCCCGGTCTTCGTCCGTTCCCACGAACACACACTTGGCGCCGGCATAGTTCACAACATCTTTATACGTGACCCAATATGGGACCGGAATCACCACCTCATCGCCGGGATTGAGGAGCGCTTGCGTCAGGTTGAAGATGGCATGCTTACCACCCACCGTGATCAGGCACTCGCTGGGCTGGTAGTGGGTGCCGAAGTCCGCCGCGTGCCGTTCGCAAACAGCCTGCTTCAGCTCCAGGGTGCCGCCGGCGTTGGTGTATTTGGTGAAGTTCTGTTCCAACGCGCGAACCGCGGCTTGCTTGATGTTATCCGGCGTCGGAAAGTCGGGCTCGCCGGCTCCGAAATCCACGACGTCCACGCCCTGCATGCGCAGCTTCTCGGCATCCGCCGCCACCTTCATGGTGGACGACACGCTGATCAAAGAGATGCGCTCGGCGATCTCCTGGTTCGTTTCGACTAGCATCTTCACTCCTTGGTCTCAAACTCGTGGCGCGCGCTTCAGCCTGGCTTCGTCGAAGCGCTTCCTCAGCCTGACTTCCACCGGGGGCGGCACCAGGCCGCCAATGCTTCCGCCCAGCCCGAACACTTCCTTGACCAGCCGCGAACTGATGAACGAGTGCGCCTCGCTGGCCATCATGAAAACGGTTTCGATATCCGGCCGCAGCCGCCGGTTCATCAGCGCCATCTGCAGCTCATATTCGTAATCCGAGATGGCGCGTATGCCGCGCAAGAGCACCGTGGCGCCGTTGGCGGAAGCGTAATCCACCAGCAACCCATCGAAGGAGTCGACCGCCACATTGGCATAGCAGCCCACCACCTCGCGCAGCATCTCGATTCTCTCTTCCACGCTGAACAACGGCTGCTTGGTTTCGTTGCGCAGAATCGCGACAATCAGTTTGTCGAAGAGACAGCAACCGCGCACGATCAGGTCCAGGTGGCCATTGGTAATCGGGTCGAAAGAACCTGGGTATATGGCTGTCACCCGGGGCGGCTTCGTGGCCGCGCGCACGCACTCGGTCTCGTTGGTTATTCTTCGATTCTACCCGAATGTGCGCAGGTCTGTGGGATACGTTTGCTTCGGACAGACTAAGGCAACAGACCGATCTGCCGTTCGACATCTTGAAAAGCCCGCTCGGTGCGCAGCGGGTCGAAAACGGGATCCGCCTTCAGAAAGACCAGCGCTGGAGCATGCCGCGCCAAGCCCGCACTGAGCGCCTTCATCGCTTCGCCTTTCCGGCCCAAAGCCGAGTACATTCTGGCGCGGTCGAATTCGGAATCGCCGGGGGTTTGGCGGCCCGACGCAATCTGCAGACGGGCTTGCCAGAGCCCCTTTTGTCCGGCAGAGGCATAACTGCGCCGGTAGAGGTCTGCCAGGCCAGTGTCGAGGATGGACTCGCTCTCCACCTGGGTAGCCAACGCCTCCGGGTACATCCCCAGCGCCTCATAGGCCTGTTCCAAACGGAAAAGCGCCGGAATAAAGTGCGGTTCCATGTCCAGTACCTGTTTGTATTGGGCCGCAGCCAGGCTGTACTGCCGCCCGACAAAGTAGATCCACCCCAGGTCGGTGTTGTAGATCAATGAGAGCGGATCGAGGTCGAGCGCCTGCCGCATCTCGACGGCGGCCTTTCCGGTTCGTCCCAGAGGGGCGAGCAGCAGGGTGGCATACCAGTGGTGCGCCGGGGCGGAGCGCGGGTCGAGCGCCAGCGCGCGTTGGAACTCCCGCTCGGCGCCGGACCAGTCCCAGTCGGCCAATACCTTGGCGCCCGCCAGCGAAGTATGGGCTTCCGCCAGACTGTCGTCCAACTCGATGGCCTTAGCTGCCGCCAGCCGCGCTTTGGCCAGCGCACCCAGCGCCCCGGATGTGCGCGGAGAATCGAGTGCTTGCAGATCGCTGGCGTCCGCCAGGCCGGCATAGGCGGGCGCGTAACCGGGATCCTTCGCCACGGCCCGCGCAAAATAGCCGGCCGCTTTGATTAAGTCTTGTGTATCGCGCCGGTTCCAGAAATATCTTCCCTTGAGGTACAGTTCGTACGCTTCGGGATTGAGGGGACGAGTCGCCGCGGCCGTCTTGGGGGCCAGCTTGACGGCTACCTCGCGCGCGATCGCCGTGGCCACCTCGCGCTCGAAACCTAACAAGTCTCGCAGTTCGCCGTCGTAGCTCCGCGCCCAGACGTGCGTGTCGGTGGAGGTTCGGATCAATTGTGCGGTAATGCGGACGTGCTCGCCGGTCCGCATGGCCGAGCCCTCCAGAACCGCATCCACCTTCAGTTCGCGCGCGATCTGATCGATCGGCTTGCGCGTGTTTTTGTAGCGCATCACCGAGGTGCGCGAGGTAACCTGCAGGCGCTCGATTTGGGCTAGTGCGGTGATGAGTTCCTCGGTGATCCCGTCGGCGAAGTAATCCTGCGCGGGATCGCCAGACAAGTTCACCAGTGGCAAGACCGCCAGGGAATGCAAAGCCGGGCCGGAAAGCCGGGCGCGTCCGTACTGAATCAGCAGCGCCGCCACGGACAGGAGGCCGGCGCAAGCCGCCGCCAGGGTCCCGCGCCGCCGGCGGCGCCGGGCTCCAATAAGCGGGGCTTTGGAAACGATCTGAACCCCCTCCCCTTGTGGGTCCACATTTTGCCGGCACTCGCGCACATCGCCGACAAACCGGTAGCCCTGCCTGGCCTGCGTCACGATGTAAGGATGTCCGTCCGGGCTCTCGCCCAAAGCCTTCCGGAGGCTGGAAACGTTGCGCCAGAGGTTGCCCTCTTCGACCACCGTGTCCGGCCATAGGCGCCCGGACAACTGATCCTTGGTCAGCAGCTCGCCGTGGGATTCAAGGAGCGCCAATAGAATATCGAACGGCTTGCCGGCTAAAGCGACGGGCTGACCGTCCTTGAGCAGAACGCGTTTTTGGGGATCGGCGCGAAACGGACCGAAATCGTATAGCCGCCGGGGCGCTTTTTCCGGATTTTTCAGGGTTTTTCCGGTTTCCTCCATGGTCTCCGTAGGGCCGGTCCCCTCAGAATGGGTCGAGCAACAAAGGCGGCTGAGATGACGAGGCCAACATCGCAATTCTACACCGCGCGGCCGATACACCGTTGGCCTAGTACGGCCAAGACCGTTCCAGTCCGCTGTTTGCATCACAGGAGAGAAAAATGAAAAAACAAATCGTAACCGCAGCTTTGAGCCTTGCCTTGCTAAGCGCACCCCGCATGGTGGCCTCGGACTTCACCTTCGTGAAGATCCCGGTGTCTAACAGCATCCAAACCAACCTTGTGAGTACTTTTCCCACAGGCCTCTTCAAGGCGGCCAACAATCTGAAAACTCCGTTTGAGATTCCAGCCAAGCCGGATACCTGCGGGAACACCGGTAAGGGCGCCTGCAACTTCTATGATGGTTTCGGAACCGGCGGGAACGGCCAGTCGATCACCCTGACCGTCGCGGTTCCCCACCCAACCCTGGTGTACACGCTGATGAATGCCTACTC